>JAULUM010000055.1:0-7305 GCA_032111565.1 Rhodoluna sp.
GTAAGACTCTGGAACCATTTGCCAAGTTGAGCATCGATGAAATACCTAAAGCAGCAGCAGACAATCTAACTGTTTGTAGAGCATCGAGTTCAACTGTCTTTAGTTCTTTCGCATTTGCACAGCTAAAGCCAAGTAAGTGAATTCTGGCGCAATCAACTGGATACTTCTTAGTTGCGTTCACCAAGAAGTGAGAAGAAGTGGTGGCTGGAGCAACAAGTTCACTCTTGACCACTCCAGTGATGTCAGCTCTGAAAGGTCCAGTTGGCAGAGCATCTAGCTGAACCTGAGTCAAGGTAACTGCTGCTTGGCAATCGAGTCCGAGGTTGGCTGCTTGCTCACAGTTAGAGATCAGATACTTCTTACCATCGCTAATAAAGAAATAGGTGCTGACATTATTTACCGGTGCAGTCTTAATTATTCGAGTTAGTGGAATACCCGTCTTGAAGGAATCTAAATAGGCTTTAGAAATTTCACCCAGTGGACCAAGCGGAGCTAGCTCCTTCACCAAATCTGGATCTGACAGTGGATACTTCACATCATTTGATATGAAGTATGGATCACTTGTTGCACTCTTTAGTAAGAAGCCGCCACCAATTGGACTACCAAACCAGTCCCAATAAAAGCGCCAGAAGTTTCTATTTCCATAAGAAGAGCATCTGTCTCCTGTGCCGCGAAGATTTGCAAGGGATGCTTTGTTAGGTACAAACGGTGTGTAGTAATAGAGGTTCGCTGTTGCCTGGTTCTTTAGAGTGAAAGTCTGCTTGCCACATGCTCTTGCAGCATCGGGATGGTAAGAAATAGAAACCTGCCTACCAGGACGCAAGTATGTAAAAGAACCATTTGGATCTCCGTACCACTGAAACTGTCCAGCAGCTTTGTAAAGCTGGTTGAAAAGACCAGTCCAGACTTTTCCACAAATACCAGGGTCGCTATCTGGGCAACCATAACCCATAGCTGCTCTATACATATAAGGAGAAGGAATTCTTGCCTGAACAAGACCCTGCTCTTTTTGTAGTGTCACAAGAAGCACTCTTGGGTTAATGCCACAAGCTCTTGAAATGTTAAAGATGATTTGCGCAGCTGAGATGTTCTTCTGAGCCGGCATATATGCACACTTACCGACTTCAGCTATCTTTTCTGGAGTATCGGTTTTGTAATTCTTGAGACAAGGCAGCCCAGTCGTACTAGATCCACAAACCGGCACCTGCGAATCTAAGAATCTCTGAATGTCGGCTGCAGTCATTGTTCCGAAGTCAAAGAACACACTGTCGCTAATAATCAGACCTGGATCAAAGTTCTTACCATCCAAAGCTGATGCTGTTGTTACTGGAGTTATCGCGGTCAGGCCAAGCGAAGTCAGCAGTGCGACAAGCACTGCGACTATACCTTTGGTCAACCGGCTATAGATCACGGAATGACTACCGAATATCCTGTTGACAGGCCTGAGTGAACAGCTGAGTCATATTTCACGGTAACTACGCCAGCACCCTTAGCCAATACTCCTAAAGGAATTTCCATGGTTTTACACTGCGTATTTGCAGCGTTGGATTCAGAACTGACAGTTGCAGATGTGCTCTTATCTCCGCCAGTGAATGTTGCTGTGCAAGTGCCGCCGTCTTCGCTGAAGTTAGTTATCTGGGCAACAATTTGCAGCACCCCACCTTGAACATCGACATACGCATCCATGATTTCAACTGTTGCTGGAAGCTTTGTCGGTTCTGGGGTCTCAGTAGGCGTCTCGGTAGGTTTAGGTGTTTCCGAATCAGTAGCGGTTGGGGTGGGGCTATCAGTTGGCTTACCCATGTTTGGGTATAAAACAGAGCATCCTGAGACAGATGCGGCCAAAAAAAGGGCAATAACTGCTATTCGAAGGTTTTTCATAAACCCAGACTAACTTTTAGACCTGTTAAATCTCTTCTGCGAAACTGGGAGAAACCTATTTATACTTCTTTATTTTTTGTTGAATAAGGCTTCGCATTAGTCGGAAATCAG
This sequence comes from Rhodoluna sp., assembly GCA_032111565.1. Taxonomy (GTDB): domain Bacteria; phylum Actinomycetota; class Actinomycetes; order Actinomycetales; family Microbacteriaceae; genus Rhodoluna. The sequence continues at coordinate 1,993 of JAULUM010000055.1, forward strand.
GATTATCTGCCTGAATTGTTGGGTATGAAAGTTGCAAGCTCTTCAGTCCTGATGATCTAGCTTTGAGAGCTAAGTCCAAAAGTGTTGGCAATGAACTTCCAGGAATATCTGTCTTGATTAACTTAGCTCCTGCACCAGCAACAGAATTGAGCCTAAAAAGAAGTGTCTGCAAATCAATCTTCTTCAACACAATTCGTTCAACTTCTCTTTGACGCTTCATGCGGTCATAGTCATCGGTGTTGTGTCTCGACCTTGCATACCAAAGAGCAGTTCGACCATCCATGTGTTGTCTGCCCTTTTCAATCCATCCCAGCGCATCAGGACAGTACGAGCCCCACTCGTTATCTGCAGGGACGCAATCCTGCTGACCACCAATAGGCAGTGCTTTCTTAACATTCACAGTGATGCCCCCAAGAGCATCTATAAGTTCAACAAATGAGTTCATGTTGATTAGAACGTAGGCATCAATCTCAAGACCGGTAACCCATTCAACTGCAGATCTAGTTGCTTCAACTCCAGCAGTTGAGCCCTTCTTAGCAATACCTGGGTAAAGATCTTTGTGGTTATCCATCGCTGTTTTATAGATGGAGTTTAGGAAACACTCACCACCACAGTTGCTGTTGTATCCGTAAGGATAAACACTTCTTATTGGGGTGCCCTCTTTGAACCGAATGTTAGTCAGATTTCTTGGTAGCCCAATATTCACTGCAAGACCAGTATCAGCACTAACGCTGAGAACAGAGATGCTGTCAGGACGAAGACCTAGTCGGTTAGCTCCTGAGTCTCCACCAAGAATAAGAATGTTGTATCTACCCTTGCTTGGTTGAAAAGCTTCAGTGTTCTTGAAAGTAGTGGAAGTAAAGTTAGCTGCAGCAAGTGCTGTTGACCCAATAGTGCCTGCTACATAACCATTGAATGTTCCAGTAACTAAAACAAGAACCACGAGAACAGCTTTGAATCGTGTTGTGATTCTGTGTGCATACATCAGCCTCAAGGCATCAAGGGTTGTCACAACAATCAACGCTGCATAAATCACAAAACCAATGCCGATTGGTGTTGCCACCACTGGAGCCGAAATTAGTGTGAAAAGAGCAACCTTGGAAACAAGGCCAAAGACCAGAGAAATGGCAAGGAATGACCAGAATCCTAAAGTAAACAGAATTCCAATACGACCGAGTTTTTTATTTCCTGCAACAACTTGAACAGAGCCTGGAACAAACAGGTTCAGTGCAATAATCCAGCCAGCTCGTTTGACTAATTGTCTTGAGTCGGCTCTATCAACATTGCGAAAAGGAGTATTCAGTTCGCGAGAATTATTTCTCGGGCTCATAACTTGGATTTAAGGTTCTTGTTCTTTGTTGCAACTTGCTCCGCTAGATCAGCACTAAACGCTTCAAGTGCTTTGGCAACCTTAGGATCAAATGAACCAATGATGCGAGCAGCCAAGATGCCAGCATTTCTAGCGCCATCAATAGAAACAGTTGCAACTGGAATACCTGCAGGCATTTGAACAATGGAAAGAAGCGAATCCATCCCATCTAAATTCTTTAGCTTCACAGGCACTCCTACTACAGGAAGAGTTGTCACTGAGGCAATCATGCCTGGTAGGTGGGCTGCCCCACCTGCTCCAGCGATGATTACTTTGATGCCGCGACCAGCAGCTGCTTTACCCCACTCCATCATTCGATCAGGGGTTCGGTGAGCAGAGAGAACTTCAACCTCATACTCGATACCAAATTCTTTGAGAGCTTGAGCTGCATCACTCATGACCGCCCAGTCGCTATCTGAGCCCATTACAACACCTACGAGTGCTTTAGTCACGGGATTCTCCTAAACAGATGCCTCAAGGGCAGATAACTTCTTCCCTTTGATTTTAGATTCGCATTTAAGAAAAACTGGTTAGGCTTGCAGCCCTTTGAAGACTCTGGTCGCTATTTGCCTAGCGTCATCAAGCGATTCATTTGAAATAGCCGTGATGTGGCCCATCTTTCTGCCAACCCTAGGCGCTTTGCCATAAACATGAACACTGGCTCCATCAAGCTCTCTATCCGCCAAACCAAAGTCATTAGTGTCGTTTGGCCCTAGAAGATTCAACATCACTGAGAAAGCCTTAGTTGGTGAAGTATCCCCCAGCGGCATTCCTGAAACTGCTCTAATGTGCTGCTCGAACTGACTAGTTACAGATCCCTCAATACTGAAATGTCCCGAGTTATGTGGACGCATAGCTAGTTCATTTACCAGCAGTCTGCCATCAGTCGTTTGAAACATCTCAACCGCGAGCACGCCTGTTACATCAAGCCCTTCCGCAATGGTCTTTGCAATGTTAGAGGCAAGTGCAAAGTTGGTATTAGGTGCTGGTGAATATACCTCAGCACACACACCATCTTTTTGAATTGTTTCAACTAAATCCCAACTAGACCATTCCCCTAAACGGTTTCTCGCTGAAAGCTGAGCAAGCTCTCTTACAAAGTTAACTTTTTCTTCAACAAGCAAAGGATTACCGTTTAGCCAATCACTTGCATCAGCACTTGATTTAACTACCTTTACCCCCTTACCGTCATAGCCACCGGTTGGAGTTTTCAGAATTGCAACTCCACCGTGGTTATGTATGAATTCATCTAACTCTGCTGCAGTAGAAACCTTTGCCCATTCAGGACTTGGAACTCCAAGCTGAGTAAGTTTGTCTCTCATGTCTAATTTGTTTTGAGCAAAGCGAAGTGCTTTCGATGAAGGCTCAACATCAATGCCTATAGATTCCAAATGTTCAAGAATGTGAAGGGGCACGTGCTCGTGATCAAAAGTAATCACATCAATAGTCTTTGCAAACTGCAGAACAGTGTCTAAGTCTTTGTAGTCGCCAACTTGTGTGGCAGCAGCTTGAGCTGGGCTACCTTCTGTTTCTGCTAAGACTTTGATGTCTATACCAAGTGCTCTGGCAGGAGCTATCATCATTCGGGCTAATTGCCCACCACCGATAACTCCAACAGATTTGCTCACGCTTTATCTTCTCATTCCAGAAGACTTAGATCTTTTGCCTAAGAACTGTTCAATCTCACGAGAGAGCTTCTTAGCCTTTGGCACTCGCCTCAAAACAATGTCTTGACCAAACTCACGGTGTAGGCGAACATCCCCTGCTCCTTGAAGCCAAGCACTAACTCCACGAGAAATACTCACGCCAGTGACTTCACCCCAAGGCACTTCTTCAGTCTTAGTTCCAAACAGCCCTGAGTGAATAACAGCTCTAGTGCTAGTTAGTTCATACCTATTAGTAAAGAACCTGAGCGATGGAATGAACCAAAGCAATAGACCCACAACTAAAACTGCACCTAGGAGAGCCTGTCTTTGCCAAGTTTCAGTAAGTCGCCATTCAATGAAGAAGTAAAGACCAGCATCAACCAGCAAAAAGACAACTGGATAGATTAAGGCCGAGCCATGCCTTCTGAGTATGACAAAGCTCTGTTCTTCAAACGGTTGAGATGTGGACACAAGGACTATTGTCGCAAGTGTTGAATGTCCCCCGCTGCAACGGCACGAATCTCAAGTGGATCAGACATAGCAACTAGGAGCCTTCCAGTAGCATCAAGCCCGACTGCCTTACCGGAGAAATCAGAGCCATCCGGCAGAAGAACTTTTACAGCAGAGCCAATGGTTGAGGATGCTTCTTGAACCGAAAGACGAAGGCCTGATTCTTCAGCATCTCCTGAGGCATCTGAGAATTCTTCATAAAGTCTTCTGAACGAGGCAAGGTATCTAACCAGAACATCATCTAGTTCAAAGTTTGTCACTCCATGCAACCTTAGAGATGTTGCGTTCTCTATAGGAAGTTCTTCTTTTGTCTGTTTGAGGTTAAGACCTGCCCCGATCACGACACCTTGACCATTAGGCAATACCTCGGCTAGAAGGCCAGAGATCTTTTCTCCATTTACTAGGACATCGTTTGGCCACTTGACACTAACGTCTTGATTTTCAATCAACGATGAAACAGCGTTCTTCATAGCAAGGCCTGCGAGAAGGGGAAGCCATCCAAAAGACTCAAGACCAAAGGTGCTTGGCCTTAACAAAACCGAAACCGCTAGCCCTGATCCTGGCTGAGTAACCCAAGCCCTATCTAGTCGACCCCTGCCGGCATTTTGGTTATCTGTAAGCAGAACTGAAAAATCAGTCCAAAGCTCAGGTTTACTTACTGCAAACGCCAATAAATCAGTGTTTGTGGAGCCTGTTTCAGGCAAATACTCGATTCTGGAGGCAAATTCACTACTCAGTTTTAGTTCCATAGCCATAAGGTTAGACCCTCCAACCGACACCTCTTGGATAGAGTTGCATTTGAGCCAAGAGAACCTCTGCATAACCTCAATTGGAGAAAAGCTTTGACCGAGAAGAACACGCCTGACCTTTCAACTACTGCAGGCAAGATCGAAGACCTACGTAACCGCTACCACGAAGCTGTGTATGCAAGCGGTGAGGCTGCCATTGCTAAACAGCACGCTAAGGGCAAGAAGACCGCTCGTGAGCGTATCGAGCTACTACTAGACCCAGGTTCATTTGTTGAGATGGATGAGTTTGTTAGACACCGGTCTACTGCTTTCGGCATGGACAAGAACCGTCCTTACGGTGACTCTGTAGTAACCGGTATCGGAACTATTGGTGGCCGTCAGGTTGCCCTGTTCTCTCAAGACTTCACTATCTTTGGTGGTTCCCTTGGTGAAGCAGCTGGAAATAAGATCATCAAGATTATGGACCTAGCTATCGCTACAGGTGTTCCACTTATTGGAATCCTTGACTCAGGTGGTGCCCGTATTCAAGAAGGTGTTATCGCTTTGGGTAAATATGGTGAAATCTTCAAGCGTCACACCATGGCTTCAGGAGTTATCCCACAGATTTCTATCATTATGGGCCCTGCTGCCGGTGGTGCTGTTTACGGTCCTGCCCTTACTGACTTTGTGATCATGGTTGATAAGACTTCAAACATGTTCGTAACCGGTCCTGATGTAATCAAGACTGTTACCGGTGAAGTAGTGGAGATGGAAGAACTTGGTGGAGCACTTGCTCACAACAAGACCTCAGGTGTTGCTCACTATCTAGCCAGCGATGAAGATGACGCATTGGATTATGCAAGAACACTGCTTAGCTTCTTGCCAGAGAATAACTTGAGTGAAACTGTGCACTATGAAAGTGAAGATGCTCTGGAGATCACAGATGCTGACCGCGAACTAAACACCATCATTCCTGACTCACCTAACCAGCCTTACTCAATGATCAAAGTCATTGAATCAATCGTTGATGACAACCAGTTCTTAGAGGTCCAACCACTAT
>JAULUM010000056.1:0-2908 GCA_032111565.1 Rhodoluna sp.
CTAGATCAAATAGACCACAGACTCCAGCAGAAGCATGGGCGGCAATGCTTGATGGTAACCAAAGATTCGTAACCGACAATCCTTCCCACGTAAGACAAGACTTTGGATTAAGAACAGAACTAGCTAAAGAACAAAAACCCTTTGCTGCTCTCTTCGGTTGTTCAGATTCAAGGCTTTCAGCTGAAATCATCTTTGATGTTGGTCTTGGAGATCTTTTTGTAGTTCGTAACGCAGGGCAAGTTATTGCAGAGACCATTCTTGGTTCTCTAGAGTATGCCGTTGAGGTTCTAGGTGTTCCATTGATTCTGGTTCTAGGTCACGATGAGTGTGGGGCTATTAGAGCGACTATGAACTCAACTGAAGGTCAGGTAATGCCTCAGGGTGAGTTCATCCACAACTTGGTTGAGAGAATTACTCCAACTGTCTTGGCTGCTAAAGCCAGTGGCCTGAATGAAATCGACCAGATCACTGCTCTGCACATCAAAGACACCATCAACGAACTCATTGCCAGGTCAGCCCTCATCGCTGAGCGTATTGAATCAGGTAAATTGGCAGTTGTAGGTGCGAACTACAAGCTAACCCTTGGTGAGATTCAAGAGATCGTAACCACCGGCAATACACAGTAGAAAAGGCAATTAAATGGAATACCGCATTGAACACGACACCATGGGTGAAGTCAAAGTCCCAGTAGACGCTTTATACGCAGCCCAAACTGCAAGAGCTGTAGAGAACTTCCCAATCAGCGGTACCACCCTAGAGCGAGCACACATTGCCGCTCTTGCTCAGATCAAGAAGTCAGCAGCGCTAGCTAACGCTTCCCTTGGTGTTCTAGATAAGAACATTGCTGATGCCATTGCCTATGCAGCCGATGAAGTTATCTCAGGTAAGCACGATAAAGAATTCCCAGTAGATGTTTTTCAGACTGGTTCTGGAACTTCATCAAACATGAACATGAATGAAGTTCTAGCAACACTGGCAACAGCAAAGCTTGGTAGCAAGGTTCACCCTAACGACCACGTGAACGCATCTCAGTCATCAAACGATGTCTTCCCTACCTCAGTGCACGTAGCAGTAACCTCTGCCCTTATTCACAATCTTCTTCCATCTCTTGATCACCTAGCTAAAGCATTAGAAGTAAAAGCTAAGGCTTGGGAGTCAGTAGTAAAAGCAGGTCGTACGCATTTGATGGATGCAACCCCTGTCACTTTAGGTCAAGAGTTTGGTGGCTATGCTGCTCAGATTAGATATGGCATTGAAAGAGTTGAAGCAACTATTTCTCGTGTTGCTGAAGTACCACTAGGTGGAACTGCAGTTGGCACAGGAATCAACACTCCTAAGGGTTTCCCTCAGGAAGTTATTCGCTTGCTTGCAGCAGAAACAAAACTTCCTGTTACCGAAGCTAGAAACCACTTTGAAGCACAAGGTGCAAGAGATGCTCTAGTTGAAGCATCGGGTGCACTTAGAACTCTTTCTGTTGGTGTTACCAAGATTTGTAATGACCTTCGTTGGATGGGTTCAGGACCTAACGCTGGTATCGGAGAGCTTGCAATTCCAGATCTCCAACCAGGCTCCTCAATCATGCCTGGCAAGGTGAACCCAGTTATCCCAGAAGCCGTAATGATGGTTGTTGCTCGCGTAATCGGTAACGATGCAACAGTTGCTTGGGCAGGTGCAACAGGTAACTTCGAACTCAACGTAGCAATCCCAGTGATGGGTAACGCTCTTCTTGAGTCAATTAGATTGCTATCTAACTCTCTTGTTCTTCTAGCCGATAAGACCATTGATGGACTAGAGGCCAACGTTGAAAGATCAAGAGCACTAGCTGAGTCTTCTCCTTCTATTGTTACCCCGCTAAACAAATACATTGGCTACGAGTCAGCAGCCAAGATTGCTAAGCATGCTGTTGCTAAGGGTGTAACAATCCGTGAGGCAACTATTGAACTTGGTTACGTAGATGGCGAGAAGCTAACCATGGAACAGCTAGATAAAGCACTAGATGTTCTATCTATGACTAAGCCGAGTGAGTAACCACCCAATAGCTTGTAGTTCCAATAAAGCTAAGTAACAGGTACGGCCCTAAGGGAATACTCGTACCCAGGCTTACCTTGCCCTTGGTAAGAAGCAGCAGAATCACTCCAAAGGCAAGAATGAAGGCTACGCCAATAGCCACTATCGGCAGATAGATGTTGAAGTAACCAAGAATTAGAGCAAGTGCCCCGGCTAACTTCACATCCCCCATGCCTAGGACATCAAAGTGATTAGCAATAACTCCAATCACTAAGACAACCAGTGAGCAAAGAACACTAAATAGAAACCGTGCCCAGTCCATCGAGATTATGGTGGCAACAAGCTGCGAGATAAGAGCTATCGGATAGGTGGGCAAGACTAACCTATTTGGAAGACGATGTTCTCTTAGATCTATTACAGCTAAGGGCCATGCCACCGCTAGCAAATACAGAGCGGGTATTAGAGCTAGTAATTCAGAAGGACTGGGCACCAACCCAAGTTAGTCAAGAAATAAAAATCCTTCTTGAGTTATGCACACCCTAGTTATCGAGAAGGCTAGTAACCATATCTGCAATAGGTGAACGCTCTGATCTAGTTAGAGTCAGGTGAGCAAACAGTGCTTGACCTTTGAGAGCTTCAATCACTGAAGCAACACCATCGTGTCTGCCAACACGAAGATTATCTCTCTGCGCAACATCGTGAGTCATGATCACTCTGGAGTTCTGTCCGATACGGCTTAGAACTGTGAGCAGAACATTTCTCTCAAGTGATTGAGCTTCATCAACGATTACGAAAGTATCGTGCAGTGATCTTCCTCGGATGTGTGTAAGTGGAAGAACTTCTAAAAGATTTCTGTCCATGACATGCTCAATGACTTCTTTACTAACCAGTGGTCCTAGAG
>JAULUM010000056.1:3001-9293 GCA_032111565.1 Rhodoluna sp.
TCAAACACTGCTTGTGCCCAAGGGTTCATCTTCTCGGCTTCTGTGCCAGGTAAGAAACCTAGTTCTTGTCCACCCACTGCATACAAAGGTCTAAAGACCATGATCTTCTTGTGAGCACGTCTTTCTAGAACTGCTTCTAGACCAGCACATAGAGCTAGTGCTGATTTACCAGTTCCAGCACGTCCACCGAGAGACACAATGCCTACCTCAGGATCCAGAAGAACATCGATAGCAAGTCTCTGCTCTGCTGAACGACCGTGAACACCGAAAAGGTCTCTGTCTCCCCTGACTAGCTTGATTCTCTTGTCCTGGGTCACTCTACCTAGAGCACTGCCTCTTTCGCTTGTGATAACTAGACCACAGTTAGTCGGTAGATCTTTGACCTGAGGGTGGTCATAGATTTCACCGTCATAGAAATCACTCATCTGGTCAGCACTAAGCGCTATCTCGGCGATACCGGTGTATCCAGAGTCAACAGCCATCTCAGCTTTGTATTCATCAGCTGATAGACCAAGAGCAGAAGCCTTCACACGTAGTGGTAAGTCTTTAGAGACCACAGTGACATCAAAACCTTCATTAGCAAGGTTTGCCGCTACTGCCAGGATTCTTGAATCGTTATCGCCTAGTTGGAAACCAACTGGAAGAACATCAGGGTTGATGTGGTTCAGTTCAACTCGAAGAGTTCCACCCTCACCTACAGGAATAGGGAAATCTAATCTCTCGTGTTTGATTCGAAGATCATCTAGGTTTCTAAGTGCTTGTCTAGCGAAGTAACCGATCTCTGGATCGTGACGCTTTTTCTCAAGCTCATTGATAACGATGATTGGAATAACAAGTTCATGTTCTTTGAATCGGAACATGGCTCTAGGGTCTGAGAGAAAGACCGAGGTATCTATAACGAAGGTCTTGATTGCCGTATCCGGCTTGACTGGTTTGGCCTTAGCAGTGGTCTTTGTTGTCTTGGTCGTAGAACTGCTATTAGCGGCCATTTATGCTCCAATTCACTTGTTGAAGTTATGTTAGAACTTCTCTTGAGAATTGGTATCTCAACACGCTTGGTGTTTCTAAGCCGTTACCTTTAGTTAATCTAAGCCCCGAAGCGTCTATGACGCTTGGCAAAAGCTCTCAGGGCACGAAGGAAATCAACTCTTCTGAAATCAGGCCAGAGAGCTTCCTCAAAATACAATTCACTGTTGCTACTTTGCCAAAGCAAGAAACCACTGAGTCTTTGTTCTCCTGAAGTTCTAATAATCAAATCAGGATCTGGTTGTCCACCTGTGTATAGGTGCTCAGTAATAAGTTCAGGAGAAAGTAGTTCTGCTAAATCTTCAATGCTCTTTCCAGCTTCTGAGTGCTTACGCAGAATCTGTTTCATGGCTTCTGCAATCTCATTGCGACCACCATAGGCAACAGCCAGGTTCACATCTAAACCTTTGAGATCTGCTGTTGCCTTCTCAGCAATCTCGATTCTTTCTCGAAGATCTGCAGGAAGAGCATCTCTATCCCCTACTAGTCTTACTCGCCACTTCTTAGCTTCTGCTAGTTCTGTTGCAACATCTCCAATGATGCCAAGTAAGTCATCTAGTTCATCGGTTGATCGCTTAGTTAGATTCTCGATTGAGAGCATGTACAAAGTAACAACAGGTATCTCGAGCTCATCACACCAACCCAAGAACTCATGGATCTTCTTACCCCCAGCAGTGTGACCAATCTTAGGTTTAGCCCCAAAGTTTCTCTCGGCCCAGCGTCTATTGCCATCAAGCATCACAGCTACGTGCTTAGGTAGGTCAACTGAGGAAAGGTCCCCTAGGATTCCCCGCTCATACAGCCTGTAAATCAACTTACGCATACCTTTAAGGTTACCTGCCGAAGGCAGGCATTAGGACAAAGGCGTAAGGTTGAGTAATGAACAACGAACAGCCAGATCCCCTGTATCTTCCAGTAACAGAAACCGTTCCAGATACAGCACTAGACCCAAAACCTACCTGGCGAGGCTGGATTCACACCGGTGTATTGCCAATCGTTATTGCCGGTGGCATAGTTCTTTTAGTGCTTGCCGATGGAGTCATCCCTAAGGTTGCAGCAGCCATCTTCTTTGCTTGTTCTTTCTTACTCTTTGGTAACTCTGCTTTGTATCACCGCTTCAACTGGAAACCAAAGATGAGAGTTGCCCTCAAGAGAATTGATCACGCCAACATCTTCTTACTAATCGCCGGTAGCTACACACCAATGGCAATGCTTGCTTTAGAGCGAGATAAAGGAGTAGTTCTACTTCTAAGTGTTTGGATAGGAGCTCTAGTAGGAGTCTTCTTCAGAGTGTTCTGGATCAATGCACCTAGATGGCTTTATGTTCCACTTTATGTGGGTCTCGGTTGGGCAGCGATGTTCTATATCGTTGACTTCCTAAACTTCAACGTAGTGGCAATGGTTCTTATTCTTGCCGGTGGTCTTTGTTACACAGCAGGTGCTGTGTTCTATGGTCTAAAAAGACCTAACCCATTCCCAGGTCACTTTGGTTTCCATGAAATATTCCATTCACTAACAGTGATTGCTTTTATGTGTCACTGGGTAGCAGTGTTACTAGTGAGCCTTAACCCACTGGTTGGATCACTAGGAAACTAGTTCTGCTTCTTACGCTGTCTTTCTAGTTCAGCAGCTTCTTCAATAGCAGCTTGCTCTTCAGAGATCTCTTGTTGAATCTCATCACGGTAACGAACCTTACGGATTCTTCTAACCATGTCAAAGATTAGAAAACCTGCTCCGATAGCCATGGCAAAGGTAAAGATCCAGCCGATGGTTCCAGGGCTTGCAGCAATAGCTTCAGCTTCTTCTTCGGCTCGTAGTATCAAGGTATTGAAGTTCATGAGTTAACCTTAACCTGTGCAGCAGTTACCAGAGCAAATAGCCCAGCGTTATGGCAAGAGCCCCCAGCAGGAGGGCAAAAGACGCCAAGCCATAATCCTCACAGCGAGTCTGTTGGCAGCCCTATTTATCTCCTGGGCCATCTGGGCCAACCTCACAGCAAAGAACGATCCAACCGTAAAAACCACCTCATTTGAGGTCATTGACACAACCAACACCAGTGTCAGCTTTGTGGTCACAAAGCCTGCCAATACCACCGCTATTTGCGCCGTTCAGGCCCTGAAAGAGGATTATGGGGTTGTTGCTTACAAAGAAGTCAAAATCCCAGCCTCAGGCCCTGAAGACGGCTCAATCACTGACGTCCCCGTCAAAGCAATGCTTAGAACCACTGAGTTAGCGGTCACGGGTCTAGTGGACCGTTGCTGGTTTGAATAGACTTAGATAAATACCTGCTCGGTCCCTGGACCGAGCTCTTTTCTTACTTTGGAGTAACTATGAATTCAAGCCCAACTTGGCTAACTCAAGAGGCCTATGACCGTCTTAAGAGTGAACTCGAGAACCTCATCAACGTTGAGCGTGCTGCCATTTCAAAGAAGATCCAGGATGCTCGTGAAGAAGGTGACCTCAAGGAAAACGGTGGTTACCACGCAGCTAAAGACCAGCAGGGCATCATTGAAGCCCGTATCTCTAGACTTACCCAGATCCTTGCTAACTCCATTGTTGGAGAATCACAAGAATCCAGTGACACAGTAGCCCAAGGCATGGTCATCACAATTGAACTGAATGAAAAGAAGATGGAATTCTTACTAGGTTCAGCTGAAATGGCAGAGAACACAGACATGAGTGTTTACTCACCAGATAGCCCTATGGGAATAGCAATCATGGGAGCCAAGATCGGCGAATCAGTTTCATACACAGCACCCAATGGCAAGACCTTGACTGTGAAGATAGTTTCAGTCAAACACTTCGAAGGTTAGCTCAGGTGGTGCCGGGAAGTGCATCGTCTTTGAACACCTCCCGACTAGCAATCAAAAAAACTATTTTTTAGACTTCAAGCCGACATAAAATGCAATCGGCCAACTTATTGCAGACAGACACAAAAGTGCCCAAGTGGATGAGCGAACTATTTCTGAATCTTCATACGAAATCTGAAAGATAGATACAAATACGACAAACACGGAAAGAGCCATTTCTTGTTTCTGCGTCCTAGTGAAAAGCGAAGAACGTGAATCGAGTGACTTCGGCACTCTTTTCTGTAGACCAATGGAATGCCAGGTCTTAATTCCAAGACCAAGTGCAAAGGTTAGCCCTATTAGAGTAAGGGGGATGCTAGAAAGAAAACTTGCCATTTATTCACACTCTCCTGCTAGTAGCCTATCCTCATGGCGCCAAATGGTGTTGTCACCCAACACCTTGACTAGTCCCAAAGCTTTTTCTTTAAGTCCCCGTAAAGTTCCATGACTATAAACCTCCAGAATCCTGAGAGGCCTAAGAAAAGTATGGTTGCATTGATCGTCCAAGCTATACAGAAAACAAATGGGTTTGGAAGATAGTACGGGTATTCAATAGGTGGTAGTTGATTCAGCCGAAGAGCCAGCAATACAAAGCAACCCACTACCAGTACATGGGGAACGAAGAACAATTTCCCTCTCGAAACAACGCCCTTGAAGTCATCATCCGCTAAGCGGGCTGAAATGAACCAGCTGATCTGAGCCAGGAATATGGCTGCTATCACCAGAAAATTTACTGCCAAATCGTAAGTTTGTAAGGCCCAATCGCTGTGATCAACATCAAGCGATCTCGTGTGCTTCAGTCCATGAACCGCTATCATGTTGGCCATAAACCAACCCCATGCGAGGTTAGAAAAGAATCCGAATGCCCAGGTGAAATAGTGGGCCGGTCTAACAATTTGAATCTCTGGCTTATCCTGGGCTCCCGAGTTGCTTAGGAGCCTAATCTTTATAGCGAAATTGATAAGTGCGGGATTGATTACGGGTGTTTTACTCTCCCCCATCTCGCATCAATCCTTCCACCCTAGAAATTCTTTGAAGCCTGATGATAATCAGGTCAGTTTTATAGAGTTTATCTCAAGACTCAAATCTGGCTCTTTACCTGAGGGCGTGACGCGTTTCCTTTTGGTAACTTAATCAAGAACAACTGCTTGATCTAGGTTTATAGTGCCTAGTCTTCTCTAGCTTCCATGATTCTAGGCTTTAGGCCTGCTTCTTTGAGAGCCTTGATTACTTCTAGTGTGTGTTCATGACCTGAGGTTTCAACTGAAAGATTTAGTTCAACTTCAGAGATCTTGAGCCCTAGACCGTGTCTGGTGTGTAGCACTTCAACTACGTTGGCATTAGCCTTGGCAATCACAGCAGCTGTCAAAGACAGCTGACCTGGACGGTCAGGAAGCATGACAGAGATGGTTGTGTAACGCTCAGCAGCTGCTAGACCATGTCTTACTACTCTCTGTAGTAATAGTGGGTCCATGTTTCCACCAGAGAGAATAACAACAGTATTTCCCTTAAGTTTGAGTTTGCCAGCAAGTATTGCTGCAACACCAACAGCTCCTGCAGGTTCAACTACTTGCTTAGATCTTTCAAGTAATACAAGAATTGCTTTAGCAATCTCGTTTTCACTTACTGTAACAACCTTGTCGATGTTCTTCTTGATTAGTTCAAAAGGAATTCGACCTGGCTTTGAAACAGCAATACCGTCGGCAATGGTTGGGGTGGTTGGAACTTCGGTTAACTTACCCTTTTTCAAAGATGTTACGTATGGAGCAGCATGTTCAGACTGAACACCATAGACCTTTACTTTTCTACCATTGGCTTTAGCCATTAGTTTTGCTACCACTGCAACACCAGCAGCTAGACCTCCACCACCGATAGCAACAACAATGTTGTCAACCTCAGGTTGTTCCTGCATGATCTCAAGACCAACAGTTCCTTGACCTATGACAACATCAATGTGATCAAAAGGAGGAATAAAGACTGCGTTCTTCTTAGCTGAATATTCTTTAGCTGCCTTTAGGCAGTCAGCAAAGGTTTCACCAGTAAGAACTACTTCTGCTCCATAACCCTTAGTTGCTGAAACCTTAGGTAGAGATGCACCGATTGGCATAAAGATCTTTGCTTTGATTCCAAGTTCTCTAGCTGCTAGAGCAACACCTTGAGCATGGTTACCAGCACTAGCTGCAACCACTCCTCTCTTGCGTTCTGCTGAAGAGAGTTTAGACATGACGTTATAAGCACCACGAACCTTGTAAGCACCAGTTCTCTGCAAGTTCTCTGCCTTGAGTGTTACTAGACCACCTGTGATCTCACTTAGGTAACTACTTCTAAGCAGTGGAGTCTTTTGAGCAACAGCCGCAACGTTTAGCTGGGCTGTTTCAAAGTCTTCAAGAGTGGGGCTAACCACTGGTGTTTGATCA
>JAULUM010000057.1:0-4749 GCA_032111565.1 Rhodoluna sp.
TGTTTGAACTTAAATCTCGCGAGGTAACTATTTCAAAGCTTGAAATTCTGCGGGAACTTAGAAGCGGAGAAGGCTTCATAGATCTAGATGTTGTCGTTGATTGCTCGAGTGGAACATACATCAGAGCAATTGCAAGAGATCTCGGCAAGGCTCTTGGCGTTGGCGGGCATCTAACTGAGCTTCGAAGAACCCGAATTGGAAAATACGAGATTGAGAATGCGGTAAGTCTTGAAGGTTTTACAGGGGAACTGCCGATATTAAAGTCAGTCAGTGCTGTTAGAGATGTATTTCCAGTTCTTGAGATATCTCCAGATGACGCTTTGGCATTGAGACAAGGAAAGCGTTTAGCAAAGACGATCCAGGGAATCACTGCTCTGATTTGCGAAGATGTTTTAGTTGCAGTTGCAGAACCAGCAGGAGCACAGAGTCTAAAGTCATTAGTTGTGTTCAACGAAGGAGAAACAAATGTTTGAGTGGGCTTATCAGCTTCAGGCCACCTTCGCTGCAGTTGTCGGGATTTTTGCTATCTTTCTCGGACTAATTAGACGTCCACCATCTTGGTGGAGCGTTGGATCAGTTGCTGTAATCGAAGGCTTTCTATTGGTTCAGTTGGCAGTTTCCATTGCTCTGGTGGCAACTGGGAACCAGGCCAAGGGGGATACCGTTGAATTCTTTGGGTACATAATCACGGCTTTGATTGTTCCTCCAGCAGCCATAGCCTGGGCTGTTTTGGAGAGGACCCGCTGGTCAACCCTAGTTTTGGGGGTTGCAGGGCTAACTGTGGCCATAATGCTGGTCAGAATGTGGCAAATCTGGTCGGGAATTCGATTCAACGCCTGAACTTGTTAACCTGCCGTTAACCATTTTTCTAACTCCTAGATAGATTTATTGACCAAAATCTACTTGTGAGTGAATCTTCCCTGTCTAAGCCTGAGCCGGCTAGGCGCAAGCTATCCGCAGGCCCATTGAGCCGAGGGGATAAGTGGTTCTTCAGAACAACTTCCATCGCAGCTAACTTTGCTTTTGTTCTCGTTTTCCTGATTCTTCTTTTCCTTTTCATTCAGGCTTGGCCAACTCTTCAGGCTCAGGGACCTGCTTTTGTTTATGGAAATGTTTGGGATTCAGAATCATCCCCAATGATTTTGCAACTAGGCCCAATGATCTGGGGATCAATCTTGATTTCGATTCTTGGAATTCTTATTGCAACTCCAATGGCTCTGTCCATGGCTTACCTAATTGTGTTCATGCTTCCAGGCAGACTGGCAAAGATTGCCACCACACTCGTTGATCTTCTAGCTGCTCTTCCATCTGTTGTTATCGGTCTATGGGGTTTGCTTGTGTTCACACCGGTTGCTTCTAACTGGGCAGAGGTTTTGAATAAGTACCTTGGTTGGATTCCAATTTTCACAGTTGAAAATGCTGAGAACGGATTTAGGGGATCACCGTTTATCGCAGGTTGGATTGTTGCAGTAATGATCGTTCCAATCATCACATCTGTGACTAGAGAAATCTTTAGCCAGTTGGACAGAGATCTAATCAATGGAGCTTTAGCCCTTGGTGGATCAAGGCTTTCAACATTTAGAAGAGTTATTCTGCCAACCTCATCAGGTGGTGTGGTCGGTGGTGTCCTACTTGGGCTTGGTCGTGCTGTTGGAGAAACTGTAGCGATCTTCTATGTTCTGAACCTGAGCTTCAACATCAACTGGGCAAACGTTCTTGAAACTGAGGGTGGAGCGGTAGCGTCTTGGATTCTGGCACGTTTCGGTGAAGCTTCACCTGCTGAGAAGTCAGGTCTGATGGCAGCAGGTCTTGTCCTGTTCGTGATTACTTTGATTATCAACTTCATCGCTAACTGGATCGTTAGCAAGGCACAACCTTGGAGGAAGAACCAATGAGTTTCGCTCCTAGACCACCAGTTCAGCCTTGGGCTAAAGCAAACATCGGACGTAGAGTCCAGGTTGCCGCAGCCATCATCGTTCCGGCTACGCTCACAATGCTTTTCAATGTCCTAACTGGATTAGATCCAAACATCTCGCTAATCGTAGTGTTCTTACCGCTTCAGATCATTGCCGCATCTCTAGTTGGATTCAAGGCCTATGGATCTCGCGGCATTGGTGACGCGATCCTGGTTGTAGTGACGATTTTCTTCTCGGTGTTCGTCTTAGTACTTCTCCTGTCTGTGCTCGGATCGGTAATCGTTGAAGGTTCCAAAGCGATCTCTTGGCAGTTCCTGAGCCAGAACAACCGTTACGTTTCCCCAACTACATCTCTTGATTATGGAGGTGTGGGCCACGCACTGTTGGGAACTCTGATGGTTGTGGGTCTAACTACACTTGCCGCTGTTCCGCTTGGAATCGCAATGGCTGTTTACCTAACTCAGTCACAGTCAAAGACTCGTGGAATTGTTAGAACTTTCACTCAGGCCCTAAGCGGTTTGCCATCAGTTGTTTCAGGGCTCTTCATCCTTTCCATCATTGAAACAACTCAGATGGGTAGATCTGGATTTACTGGTTCTCTTGCACTATTCCCTCTGATGCTTCCAACAGTTGCTCGTGTTGCTGAAGAGGCACTGAGACTAGTTCCAGTTGATTTGAGATATGCAGCGCTTGCTCTTGGAGCTCCGAACTACAGAGCGTTCTTCCAAGTTATTCTTCCTGCTGCAAAGTCAGGTCTCGTAACAGCACTGCTTCTTGGTTTGGCGAGAATCGTGGGTGAAACAGCTCCGCTTATTGTGACTGTGAACGCCAACAACGGAACATCATGGAACCCGTTCGAAGGTCCGATGGCAACTTTGCCTACTTACGTATACAACTACCTATCTTCTTCATTCATGACAAGCCAGCAGAGAGCTTGGGGTGCTGCACTAGTTCTTTTAATGCTCGTAGCTATCCTCTTCGGACTTGCTCGTTTCGTCAGTAGATCAAAGAGTTTGAAATC
This sequence comes from Rhodoluna sp., assembly GCA_032111565.1. GTDB lineage: Bacteria > Actinomycetota > Actinomycetes > Actinomycetales > Microbacteriaceae > Rhodoluna. Next base: position 2,938 of record JAULUM010000057.1, read on the forward strand.
AAAGCCAACAAAGAAAAGGGCCAGCAAATGATTAGCTCAAATACCGCGTCGACACTAAGCACAGAAGACATCAGTGTTTGGTTTGGTCAAAGACAGGTTCTCAGTGATGTTAGCCTTACTTTCCCTGCCAACAAGGTAACTGCGCTTATCGGTCCTTCAGGTTGCGGTAAGTCAACGTTCATTAGAACTTTGAACAGAATGCACGAGCTTATTCCAGGTGCAGGTCTTTCTGGTGCTGTTTACCTAGATGGTCAAGACATCTATAGCGAGAGCATGGATGCCGTTAGTGTTCGTATCAACATCGGCATGGTTTTCCAAAAGCCAAACCCATTCCCAACCATGTCTATCAAGGACAACATTCTTAGTGGATTGAAGCTTTCAGGTCGCAAGATTGATAACGCTGAAGAACTAGTTGAAACCTCTCTACGCAGAGCTTCTATTTGGAATGAAGTGAAGGATCGTCTAAACGACCAGGCAATCTCTCTATCTGGTGGTCAGCAGCAGCGTCTGTGTATTGCCAGATCTCTTGCTATGGACCCAAAGGTCCTTCTGATGGACGAGCCTTGTTCAGCGCTAGACCCAGGTTCAACTAGAAGAATCGAAGAAACCATTCAGGAACTAAGTTCTTCGATGACTATCGTGATTGTTACCCACAACATGCAGCAGGCACAGCGTGTATCTGACCAGACAGCATTCTTCCTTGCTGATGACAACACTCCTGGTGGGGTAGTGGAGTTTGGTTCAACCGAGCAGATCTTCAACGGCCCTATTGACCAGCGCACAAATGACTACGTAAACGGCCACTTCGGCTAATTTAAGTCACCAGAAGTTAACCATCCCTTATCCGAAACGCCAACAAATACCAACCTTTCGTTAGTGAAGTATCTACAAACTGAACTCATCGAAGCAATCGATAACCAAACTAATAAGGAGCAAAATGATCAAGAAGTTCTTGGCTATCTCTGCAGCAACTACTGTTCTTGCAGCAGCTTTAGTAGCGGCACCAGCTAATGCCTCAGGAGTTTCAATTGCAGGTAAAGGTTCCTCTTTCGCAAACTCAATGCTTCAAGCTTGTACAGCGGCCTACACAAGAAACACTGCTACCTACACTTCAACTGGTTCAGGAACTGGTCGTTCAGAGTTCGCAGCAGGTAACGTTCAGTGGGCAGCAACAGACGTCCCTTACACAAGCGGCTTCCCAACCCAGCGCTACGAGACCATCCCACTATTCGGTGGCCCAATCGCATTTGCTTACTCAGCAGTTGGTGTTGGTAACGGTCTTCAGCTAACCCCGAAAATCATTTCAAGAATTCTTAAGGGCCAGATCACTAAGTGGAACGATCCTCTAATCGTCAAGGCAAACCCAAGAAGCAAGCTACCAAACAAAACAATCAAGGTTGCTTACCGCGCTTCAGGTTCTGGAACCAACTCGAACCTAACAAACTACCTTAGCCAAACTGTTGGTGGTTGGACCGCCGGAAGCAACGACATGGTTGTTGCAGCTGGTGGATCAGGTTCATTCTCATCAAACGCAACTGCTTTCGCTAACGCTCAGCTTCTTGCAGGTTACATCGAAGACAACTCAAACGTATTTGGTTACTTCGACCTAGCCGATGCAATCACAGCAGACGTTGGAGTTGCAAGGCTTCAAAACGCGGTAGGCGAATTCCTTGCACCTACAGCTCCTGCTGCATCAAGATTCCTGGCAGCACAAAAGCCAGTCAAGAGCACAAACGATGCTACTGAAGGAACCTTGGCGATTGACTTCAAGTTGAAAGTCAAAGGTGCTTACCAACTATCAATCGTTGTTTA
>JAULUM010000057.1:4759-32863 GCA_032111565.1 Rhodoluna sp.
ACGGTCTAGCGCCTCGTAACGCGGCTTTCCCTAGGAAGAGCACAAACACGACCAATCTAGCCGTGCAGAACTGGTTTAGCTACATTGTGAACTCATGTGTTCCAACCAGAGCAGCAAGACTAGGTTATGTTCCGATTACTGGTCCACTAAAGACAGCCGTAAGAGGGCAAATCGCAAAGATTGGCTAGTTGCCAAACACTATCTGAAGTGGTGGTGCAGTTGAATATTCAACTGTGCCACTACTTTTGTAATAGGTCCAAATAAACAGGAAAAGGCTAATGCAGATAAAGAGATTGCTAGCAGGAATGCTAATTGCAGGTTCAACCACTTTGGGGCTAACCGCTTGCGATCCGCCAATGCCTCCTGATGTTGCAGCACAATTGGCCGAAGAGTATTACACCTGCGTCGAAGGTGAATCAACCGTGAGTTCAGATCTTCTTTTGAGCGATGTCGTTCTTGGTTGGGCTGATTCCCTTTCATTCTCATGCATTGATCCAGAACCAACTATGGCATTCAGCGTTCTAGACCAGAGTGACACTTCAGTTGCTGCTCAGATTTCAGCAAGTGCAGCTACATGTTCACCACTTGAAACTTTTCCTATTGGAGTTGACGCTAGCGTTCTAGTATTCACACAATCTGAATTAGGCGCTATCAGTCTTTCTCCAAAGAGCATTGCTGGAATCCTTGAGGGCTCAATCACAAACTGGAATGAACTTGCAGATGACAACCCTGGCTATGACATGCCAGATATGCCTATTCAACTAATTCCAGAAGCAGACAAGGTTGCCCTTGATGCCATGCGCTCATTCCTCGCGCAATCAGATATCACATTGAGCGATTCACTGTTGGTCGAGGAAGTTGTTTCTCCAGAAGTCGATTTGTATTCGGCTTTACCAGAAGGGTATTTTGCATTAGTACCAAACAGCTATGCATCATACCTAGGGCTTACTCCTGCATCGATCTACCTAGGTTTCAATGAAGAATTCCAGGAGGCAATTGTTGCTAACGCTGATCTGCCTGGAATTCAGTCAGCAACAACCCAATGGAAGTACTCTGAGTCAGAGTCAGGTCTGACCGTCACTCTTGACCCAAGTACTGAGCCAACTCCACCTGAGGGTTCTGACACAATCGATAATCCATACCAAGCGATCTATCCGTTGAATTTCAACATGTGTTCTACAGATGAGCTCATTACACGAGCAATAGGACGTTTCATGTTGAGACTTGACTCTCAAGGTGCTCTAGGTGGTTCATACTTTGTGCCACTACCGGAGGCCATAAGAATTGCTGCTTTGGTAAGAATCAGCAAGGGTCTGCCAACTCCAGCTCCAACCGAATAGCAAGTTAGGCTTTACCCTATGAGGTCTAATCTTCAGGGTAGAGGCGTTGGCACACTTGTAATTGCCATCTATGGAGTCTTTGCCTTATCTGCTTCAGTCAGAGCTATCTACCAAATACTTCGTAAGTTTGACGAGGCTCCACTTGCATACCTTTTGAGCCTTGGTGCAGCCATTGTTTATGTTGTTGCAACCATTGCTTTGGCTAAGGGCCAGTTCGGATTGGCTCATAAAACCTTAATGTTTGAACTAGTTGGAGTTCTGGTAGTTGGATCTCTTAGCGTTTTCATTCCAGCACTTTTTGCTCATCCAAGTGTCTGGTCTTACTTTGGAATGGGATACGCATTTATTCCATTAGCTCTTCCACTGTTCGGTTTGTGGTGGATTAGGAAGGTTAGATGATGATTACTGTCGCATCAACCAAAGAGGTACCAGCCGGACTTCCAGAGTCCTCCGTAACTATTGGCAAGTTTGATGGTATCCATCTAGGTCATCAGCAACTAATTGCAGAAACTATAGAATCTGCTGAAGAACATTCATTGATTCCAGTGGTAGTCACTTTCGATAGACACCCGCATTCCATTATTAGCCCAGGCACAGAACCTCAAGCTCTAATCGGGCCGACGCAAAAGACTGAGTTACTTGAAGAAGCTGGCATTGAGCTGGTCTTGAATTTGCCATTCGATGAGTACCTCTCAAAGCTAACCCCAGAACAGTTTGTGAAGACAGTTCTAGTTGATGCCCTCAAAGCAAGAATTGTGACGATCGGCGAAGGCTTCAGGTTTGGAGTTGACCAGCAAGGTGATGTTGAGACCCTAAGAAATCTTGGAGTTCAACTTGGCTTCATGGTGAAGGTAATCCCTAACTACCTAGTTGATGGGGAAGTGGTTTCAACCAGCAAGATTAGATCGCTCTTGCTAGAGGGAAATGTAGTCGCAGCGGCCAAGTTGCTAGGCAGATTGCACTCAACCCGAGGAGTTATTGAGCATGGGCTCAAGATAGGCAGACAAATTGGTTTCCCAACGGCCAACATGTCACGGTCAGCTGAAGGCTTCCTACCTCTAGACGGGGTCTATGCGGGCTGGCTTTATGCCGATGGCGAGCGCTATATGACTGCTCTATCGGTTGGAATCAATGAGACATTTGAGGCCGTTCCTAGGCTGGTTGAGGCTCATGTTATTGACCAGCAAGGTTTAGACCTCTATGACAAGGTAATCACTCTTGAATATGTTGATTTCATTAGGCATGCAGCCAAATTTGATGGGGTTGAGTCATTAGTGGCTGAAATCAACCGTGACCTAGACAAGATAAGGGCTCTGCTGTCCTAATTAGAGGCTCAACTAGAACTTAACCTCATTCTTGGCTATGCTTATCAAGTTGCCGTGAACCGGCCGCGGATCTCCAAGAGCTTTAGACACAAGGTTTATTGCGCCGCGCAGCGAGCCCCGAGAGGAACAAAATGGCACTGGACGCTTCAAAGAAAACAGCAATTATCAAAGAGTACGCAACTCACCCAGGTGACACAGGATCTCCGGAGGTTCAGGTAGCAGTTCTAACTGAGACCATCAAGGAGCTAACTGAGCACCTTAAGGACCACAAGCACGACCACCACAGCCGTCGCGGACTGTTGTTGATGGTAGGTCAGCGCCGTCGTCTACTTGGCTACCTTCAGAAGGTAGACATCACTCGCTACCGTAACCTAATTGAAAAACTAGGTCTACGCCGCTAATTGTTTTCGATCAAGAAGCCACTCGTTTATCGGGTGGCTTTTTGCATATCAGCCCTAGAATCAAGGTAATACGAATTGATGGGAGTCAATCATGGACTTTGTTGGTGCAATTAAAGCTGGATTTAAGAACTACGTTCAGTTCAGGGGAACTGCCACAAGACCAGAGTTCTGGTACTGGGTGCTTTTCACTTTCCTAGTCGGATTGGTCCTAAGTGCTATCGATGGGTCAGGCGCTCTAGCCGGAGCTTTCTCCATTGCAACATTTCTGCCTAGCCTTGGAGTCACGGTCCGCAGGCTAAGAGATGCAGGGTTCTCATGGGTTTGGTTATTGCTTCCAGCTGCTGGACTGGTTCCCCTAACAATTGGGTTTGTTCAGTTCGTAGTTGAACTAATGAGCCTTGGACTTGATGAATCGATAATTGAAAATCCAGAACTTCTCGACGAGCAGGCGTTGGCTGCGATCATGTCCAATGAAGGATTCACCAGTTCACTTGTAATGATTCTTTTGAGCGGTTTGTTCGTAATGTTTGCTTCTATCGTTGTTCAGATAATCTTTCCTGCCCAAAGAAGCAAGAGCTTTGAAGAGGGTAATAAGCGTGTTGCCCCTAAAGGCCCTGAAAATACAGTCATTTAGGCCTGGTTCATAGACAAAACATTCAGCCTCTAGGTGAATGTCGGGGCCTCTGTTAGGCTTTAGGGGAGTCAAAACGGCAGGTTTGCTGGTCATCGGTTGTGAACCTTGGGCGTATTTCCCAAGCTTTTCTACTGTTGTCCAGCGCATCCCTCAAATAAAAACGGGCAGAAATTTTGTCGCGGGGGCTCAAGTGCATGAAAAGTAATAACTAGATGGCTTTGCCATGCGCTTTCGTATGAATAAAAACAGAGGAGGGACCATGGAAGGTCCAGAAATTAAAGCACAAGAAGTAATCATCGATAACGGTAAACACGGTAAGCGTGTTATTCGTTTCGAAACAGGCCGTTTGGCTCAGCAGGCTCAAGGAGCCGCAGCTGTATACATTGACGGAGAGACAATGCTCTTCTCAGCCACAACAGCTAGTAAGACCCCTAAGGATATGTTCGACTTTTTCCCGCTAACTATCGACGTTGAAGAGCGTATGTATGCAGCAGGACGAATCCCAGGATCATTCTTCCGCCGTGAAGGTCGTCCATCAACAGAAGCCATCTTGGCTTGTCGTCTAATTGACCGTCCGCTACGTCCATCATTCCCTGATGGTCTTCGTAACGAAATCCAGGTTGTTGTAACAGTATGGGCAATTCACCCAGACGAGATGTATGACGTTGTTGCAATCAACGCAGCATCTATGTCAACACAGCTTGCTGGTCTACCATTCTCAGGTCCTATCGGTGGTGTGCGTGTTGCACTTATCGATGGTCAGTGGGTGGCTTTCCCTAAGCACTCACAACTAGAGCGTGCAGTATTCAACATGGTTGTTGCAGGTCGTGTAGTTATCGAAAACGGTAAAGAAGATGTTGCAATCATGATGGTTGAAGCAGAAGCAACTGAGGGTTCATGGAACCTAATCAAGAACGAAGGAGCAACTGCTCCTAGTGAAGAGATCGTTGCTCAGGGTCTAGAAGCATCTAAGCCTTTCATCGCTCAGTTGGTTAAGGCTCAGCAGAAGCTAGCAGCAGAGGCGGCAAAGCCAACTGCAGAGTACCCATTGTTCGCTCCATACACTGAAGAGGTTTACTCTGCAGTTGCTAACTTGGCTGAAGCAGAACTAGGTCGCATTTACCAGATCGCTGACAAGACAAATCGTCAGAACGAAGACGATGCTCTAAAGGCATCTGTTAAGGAAAAGCTTGCAGAGACTCTAGATGAGTCGCTACAGGGCCAGGTATCAGCTGCTTACAAGTCAGTAACCAAGAAGGTTGTTCGTACACGTGTTCTTAAAGAAGGAATTCGTATCGACGGTCGTGGGCTACGCAATATTCGTGTTATTGACTGCGAAGTTGGAGTTATTCCTCGCGTTCACGGTTCAGCTATCTTCCAGCGTGGTGAGACTCAGATCATGGGTATTACCACCTTGAACATGTTGAAGATGGAACAGCAGATTGACTCACTGTCACCGGTAACTTCTAAGCGCTACATGCACAACTACAACTTCCCACCTTATTCAACTGGTGAAGTTGGTCGTGTTGGTACACCTAAGCGTCGTGAGATTGGTCACGGAGCTCTAGCAGAGCGTGCATTGGTTCCAGTTCTTCCTTCACGTGAAGAATTCCCTTATGCAATCCGTCAGGTATCTGAAGCTCTAGGTTCAAACGGTTCAACATCAATGGGTTCTGTTTGTGCTTCGACACTTTCACTATTCAACGCTGGTGTTCCACTGCGCGCTGCTGTTGCTGGTATTGCTATGGGTCTGATTTCAGACACAGTTGATGGCAAGACTCAGTACGCTGCTTTGACAGACATCCTTGGTGCAGAAGATGCACTGGGAGATATGGACTTCAAGGTTGCTGGAACATCAGAGTTTGTTACAGCTATTCAGCTGGACACAAAGCTTGATGGTATTCCTACCGATGTTTTGATTGGTGCTCTAAGCCAGGCTAAGGAAGCTCGTTTGAGCATCCTAGACCTAATGAAGGCAGCTATCAACGAGCCAGACGAAATGTCAGTAAACGCTCCTCGCATCATTGCGGTGAAGATCCCTGTTGACAAGATCGGTGAAGTCATTGGCCCTAAGGGCAAGATGATCAACCAGATCCAAGAGGACACCGGTGCAGACATCTCGATTGAAGATGACGGAACTGTTTACATTGGTGCAACCGATGGAACATCAGCGGAAGCTGCCCGTGCGATGGTTAACGCAATTGCTAACCCACACGTTCCGGAGATCGGAGAGCGCTTCTTGGGTACTGTAGTGAAGCTTGCAACATTTGGTGCATTCATCTCGCTAACCCCAGGTAAAGACGGGCTCCTTCACATCTCTGAACTACGCAAGCTAGCTGGCAAGCGTGTTGAGAATGTTGAAGATGTTCTAACTGTTGGTCAGAAGATTCAGGTTGAGCTAACCAAGATCGATGACAGAGGAAAGCTATCGCTTTCACCTGTTGTTGAGGGCGAAGTAGCTTCAACTGACGAAGACGAAGAGTAAATAAGTAAGTCGAGATGACCGTTACCCAATTTATTCTCGACCAACCCGAAACTGAGTTCACCGCTTCGGGAGGCAGCACGGTACGCCGTACTGTTCTCCCGAGCGGTGTTCGCGTTTTAACTGAGGTTGTTCCAGGCGCACAGTCCGCATCGGTAGCTTTCTCTGTAGCAGTAGGTTCTAGAGATGAAGTTGATGGCCACCATGGTTCAACCCACTTTCTTGAGCACCTTCTGTTCAAGGGGACTAAGAGTCGAACTGCACTAGATATTGCTGTTGCATTCGATTCAGTTGGTGGAGCATCTAATGCTTCAACTGGCAAAGAACACACTTCCTATTACGCAAGAGTTCAGGACCGAGCTATCCCTGTTGCTGTTGAAGTAATCGCTGACATGTTGACTTCATCTGTTATTGATCCAGTTGAGTTTGAGAATGAACGAACAGTAATTCTTGAAGAACTAGCGATGAATGATGATGATCCTCAGGATGTTGCTCATGAAGAGTTCTTTGAAGCTGTTCTTGGAGGGCATCCGCTAGGTCGACCTATCGGTGGAACACCGGACACAATCAATGCGGTTACCCGTGATGCAGTTTGGGGGCACTACCAAAGAAACTATCGTCCTCAGGATGTAGTTATTGCTGCTGCTGGTGGAGTCGATCACGACGCTCTACTAGAACTAGTTAGGGAGAATCTAGAAAAAGCTGGTTGGGATCTAAATCTCACCGCAACGCCACGACCTTGGCGCAAGCAAAGTAATCAGCAGTTAGACGTTGAGCCAACCGTCAAGGTTATTAACAGGCCGATAGCGCAGGCAAATATTGTTCTAGGCGGCCAAGGTTTAGTTTCAGGTGATGACCGTCGTTATGCGATGGCAATTTTGAACACGGTCTTGGGTGGTGGAATGTCTTCAAGATTGTTCCAGGAGATTCGCGAAAAGCGTGGACTGGCTTATTCTGTCTACTCTTTCAATCAGGGCTATAGCGATGCTGCTGCTTTTGGCTTGTATGCAGGTTGCTCGCCACAGAAGGCTAAAGAAGTAATCAAGCTGATGCTTGCTGAACTAGAAAAGGTTGCAGCCGATGGAATTACCGATGCTGAACTTGATTTGGCTAAGGGAAACATCTCGGGTGGCCTTGCTTTGAAGTTTGAGAGCACTCAGGCCAGAATGTCCAGGCTTTCAGGAGCTGAACTAACTGATGGTGAATTCATTGATTTGGATGAATCTCTAGCTCGCTACGATGCTGTTACTTTGGCTGATGTTAAGTTGGTTGCCAAGCTAATGAGTGAATCGAAGAAGTCTTTTGTTGCCGTAGGGGACATCAAAGCTGACCTCTTTGATGAGTTTCTATAGATAGTTGATAGGTTATTTTTCATGACAATCAAAGTAGCGGTTATTGGTGCAACTGGACGTATGGGCAAACTAGCCCTAGACATCATTCATGGTACTTCTGACCTATCTCTTCATGCAGCTTTGGATTCAAAGAGTGAAATGAATCAGGCTCTAGGTGCCGATGTAATCTTTGAGGCAACCAACCTAGAGGTCAGTAAGAGCGTTGTTGATTTCGCAGTTGCAAACAACATGAAGGTTCTTGTTGCAACCAGTGGCTGGACAGAAGCTGCTCTTTCACAGCTTGAAAGCAAGGTATCTGGTTCTGCTGCAGTTGTGGTTGTTCCTAACTTCTCTATCGGTTCAACGCTTGCCTCTAAGTTTGCAGCTGAAGCGGCAAAGTACTTTGACTCAATTGAGATCATTGAGACTCACCATGCAGGCAAACTTGATTCACCTTCTGGAACCGCAATTAGAACAGCAGAATTGATATCTTCTGCTCGTGAAGAAGCAGGACGCACTCAATCACTGATTCCAGGTGTTGGTCAAACTGCTAGGGGAGAAGTAGTGGCTGGTGTTCCAATCCACAGTCTTCGTATCAATGGTGTTTCAGCCAAGCAGGAAGTAAACCTTGGTGGAAAAGATGAGCTACTCACTATTTCTCACACAGCAGGATCAGTTAATGCCTACGCGCTTGGAATTCTTGAGTCCCTGAGATTCACTGCGAATGCAAGCGGTATTACTTTGGGGCTAAACAAAGTTCTTGGTATCTAGTAAATGACCGGAGCTAAATTCAGTGCAGCGGTTATGGCTGTCTTGGTCGTTTTCTACGTTGTCTTACTTGGTCAGCAGGGTTACCTTTTTCTAATCCAAGACAATGCTGTTGCCAAAGTTATGGGCTTCTTTATCCTGATTTTGCCAGTATTTGGTATTTGGGGGATCTTTAGAGAGCTCAAGTTTGGGCTCAACGTTGAGAAGTTGTCTAAGACCCTAGATGATGAAGAGGGCTGGCCTAGCTTCGAGTTTTCACTTAGACCTTCGGGCCGAGCGGTCAAGGCTGAGGCTCTTTTGGAGTTCGATAAATACCGTGAAGCTGCAGAAGCTGACCCGGAGAACTGGCGAAAGTGGTTTGCACTAGGGCTAATCTATGACGCCTGTGGAGATAGAAAAAGGGCTCGTATGGCGATGCGTAAGGCCATAGAGAGCTCTCAAAGGTAAGATTTTCCCCATGTCTGAAATTATTTTCCGTAGCGATGTGACTGTCGAACTTATTAGAGCAAGTGCTGCTGACAGCGATGTTTTATTTGCTGCTCGTGTTTCCACCCAAGGTGAGCAAACACTTGAGAGCGCTGCTGCAGCCGCTGATGCCAGTGAAGACGAGAAGAAGAGCAAAGGTCTAATCAACTACTTGATGAGAGATCGTCATGGTTCTCCTTTTGAGCACACCTCAGTTACTTTCTATGTTCAGGCGCCAATCTTTGTTTTCCGTGAGTTCATGCGTCACCGTATTGCTTCATACAACGAAGAATCAGGTCGCTACCGTGAGCTGAACCCAGTGTTCTATGTTCCAGCACCTGATCGCAACCTGATTCAAACTGGTAAGACTGGTCACTACGAATTCCACCCAGGAACCGCTGAGCAGGTTGCTCTTGTTGAGCAAGAGTCAAGAAACATCTCAACTGTTGCATATGAGTCTTATAAGCGCATGCTTGAAGCGGGCATTGCCCGTGAAGTTGCACGTATTGTTCTGCCTCTAAACATCTACTCATCGATGTATGTAACTATGAACGCTCGCGCTCTCATGAACTTCCTAAGCCTTAGAACTAAGCGAGAGGGAACTCACTTCCCTTCATATCCTCAGCGTGAAATTGAAATGTGTGCTGAGAAGATGGAGGCTTTCTGGGCTGAGCTAATGCCTTATACCTACGAGGCATTCAACAACAATGGACGCGTAGCTCCGTAATTAATTCTTACCCTGCATTCCAGGACTCTTTATCTAAGCTGAGTTATCTTCTTAGGCTTTGATTAGACCTGAGCGAGCAAGAGCCAACCAAATCTGGCAGCCTACGCAGTAGTTGAATGCTGAATTTAGGAATGCTGCGAAGAATGTTGCGCTAGCGGTAATGATTAGTCCTAGTTGAAAGTTCGGACCGAGTAATCCGAAAATAAGACCAGCACTTGAGATTACAAAGCCAATCAGTTGAGCAAATTTTGGTGGTCTGGAATCTTCTAGTTCCTTTGGAGCAGGAAGTAATGGACGAACCAAGGTCTTAAAGATTAGGCCGTAGGGATGTTTTGAGGTTCCTAAGGTTGCACCTATGGCAAAAAACCCTGTCATTACGGCAACGATCCAAATAGCAACTGTGTACGTAGATACTTCCAATGCGAAGTAAATAACTACGAGAGTTAACACGCTGGTTATTGTTGCTCCGAATCTTGGGCCACGTGGGTCGATTTTACTTGGAGTCATTATTTACAAACCTCTCTATCTCTGCTTCGATTGTTGCTTGCTTTGGAGCCCCAACAATTCTTGAAATTACAATGCCTTTGGAATCTAGGACTAATGTGGTTGGAGTTTTTAGAATGCCAAATCTCTGAGCAAGATCAAGTCTTTCGGTGATGTCTTGGTCTATATGAAGCAAGCCTTTTTGGGCTTTCTCGATGCTTTCCAAAAGATTGGATGTCTGCTGGCAGCTTGAGCAGAAGTTGCTGGAAAACTGCAAAAGGGTTACTTTTTCCCCAAATTTTGTTATTGGGTTGCCATTCTTGGTAGCGCTAATCACAGAGAGATCAACCTGCTCACCATTCTTTATTCGGCGAGCTTGCCCAGACTTCGCCATCAGCACTAGTCCGATAAAGCTAGCAAGGAGAACTAATCCAGCAAGCGCAAGAATTCTCTGATCAAGGGGCATATCTCTAAGAATAAGCCTTCATTGAGACTCAAATTGAATTCTTGCGATTCGTTACGTTCGAGCTGTTTACCCTAGGGCCCAATAATTGAGCAAGATAACCCTAGAGATTTAGTGCCAATGGTCATCTTTCGCCCACTAATCTTTATTTATGTCGGAAAAAGATAAAGGTTTATTTGGCCAGGTACTTGTGGCTTTGGTGACTCCAATGACCACTGAGGGTGAGGTTGACTGGGCTGCTACTGAGAAGCACTTAGATTATGTGATTTCTAATGGTGCCGATGGTGTTGTTGTTACGGGTACAACAGGGGAGACCAGCACGCTGACCGATGCTGAAAAGCTTCAGTTGGTCAAGGTTGGTAAGAGCGTTTCGGCTGGAAGAGCCAAAATTATTACAGGCGGCGGCTCCAACGAAACAGCTCACGCGATCCAGCTCTACAAGGCAAGCGAAGCAGCAGGAGCTGACGGTGTGATGATTGTCACCCCCTATTACAACAAGCCAACTCAAGCTGGAGTTCTTACCCACTTCAGAATGATTGCTGATGCAACTGATCTGCCAGTGATCCTTTATGACATTCCAGGTCGAACCGGTATTCCAATTCAGTTTGAAACAATTCTCCGTGCAGCTAAGCACCCAAACATCGTTGCTATCAAAGATGCGAAGGGTGACTTCGCTCAGGTTTCTAGAGTGTTAAACGAAACGGACTTGCTTTACTTCTCAGGTGATGACAGCAACGTATTGCCACACATTTCTATTGGGGCTACCGGTTTGATTGGTGTTACCGCAAACATCGCACCTAAGGCGTACAGAGACTTAGTTGATGCAACTAACCGAAATGATTTCCACGCAGCACTTGAGGTTCACACAACACTCGAGCCATTGGTTCGTGCGACTATGACTCACGTGCCCGGCACAGTTGCAGCTAAGTACATACTTGATGGCCTTGGCTTTATTGATAGTCCTCGTGTTCGTCTTCCACTAGTTGGACCAGAGGAAGCTGAAGCTGCTCGTATCGAATCTGATATCGACAAGGTTGGCAAGATTTCAGGACTTGACTTCACTAACTTCCGTCCTGATCGCAATGCTGCAGCAGGTGGTGCTTTGCCTAAGGTTGCGGGCACAACCAGATAGGTTCGCCAATGTTTGATTTATTACCTGCACCGCCCAAGCTAAAGCCAGACACTCTCCGAATTATCCCTCTGGGTGGCTTGGGTGAGATTGGCCGTAACATGGCTGTCTTTGAGATTAACGGCAAGATACTTATCGTTGACTGTGGAGTTTTGTTTCCCGAAGAACACCAGCCTGGTGTTGACCTTATCCTTACTGACTTCAACTATCTCAATGACAGACTCGATGACATTGTTGGAGTTGTTCTAACTCACGGTCACGAAGATCACATCGGCGGTGTTCCATACCTATTGAAACTTAGGGAGAACATCCCGCTATACGGTTCTGAACTAACTTTGGCTTTTGTTGATGCCAAGTTGAAAGAACATCGTCTTCACAGCAGTCAATACGTTGTTCGAGAAGGGGATCGTAAGGTCATCGGTGAATTCGATCTAGAGTTCATCGCCGTCAACCACTCCATTCCTGATGCTTTAGCCGTAGTCATTAGAACTGCAGCTGGCTCAGTGTTACACACCGGAGATTTCAAGATGGACCAGTTGCCACTTGATAACAGGTTGACTGATCTTCGAGCTTTTGCTCGGATTGGTGAAGAAGGTTTGGACCTTTTCATGTCTGACTCGACAAACGCAGATGTTCCTGGCTTTACTCCGCTAGAAAAAGACATCGGTCCAGTTATCGATGATGTTATTTCTAGAACGCCAGGCAAAGTGATCGTGGCTAGTTTCTCATCACACGTGCATAGAGTTCAGCAGGTTATCAATGCTGCGGCAGGACATAACCGTAAGGTTGCCCTTGTTGGTCGCTCGATGGTTCGTAACATGAACATCGCTGAAGACCTTGGTTATTTGGATGCGCCTGAAGACATCTTTATTGAATTCAAGAATGCCTCTAGCATTCCGCAGAACGAGATTGTTTACATGTGCACGGGTTCTCAAGGAGAACCGATGGCAGTTCTTTCAAAGATGGCTCATGGTGAGCATGAGATTACCGTTGGCGAAGGTGACACAGTAATTCTTGCTTCATCTTTGATTCCAGGTAATGAGAATGCTGTTTATCGAGTTATTGATCAGCTAACCAGACTTGGTGCAAACGTAGTTCATAAGGGCAATGCAAAAGTCCACGTCTCAGGTCACGCGGCAGCAGGAGAGCTTCTTTACTGTTACAACATCTTGAAGCCTAAGAACGCGATGCCTGTGCACGGTGAGTTTAGACATCTGATTGCCAACGGAAAACTTGCTGAACAAACAGGTATCCCAACTGAGCGAGTTCAGATTGTTGAAGATGGCTGGGTTGTTGACCTCGCTAATGGACGAGCTGAAGTCGTCGGAGCTGTTGAGTGTGGACTTCTGTATGTTGATGGCAAGACTGTCGGCAAGATTACTGAGGATGATCTCAAGGACCGCAGAATCCTTGCGCAAGAGGGATTCATCTCTATCTTTGCTGTGATGGACAAAGACTCAGGCCGAATCGTTGTTGGTCCAGAGATTAGAGCCAAGGCCTATGCCGAAGATGATCACGTCTTTGATGATGTGAAGCCATTGATTGTTAAGGCTCTAGCCGAGGCTGCCGCCGAAGGTGTCAGAGACACATATGCCATGCAGCAGGTGATCCGAAGAACTATTGGTTCTTGGGTGAACCGAAGTCATAGACGTCGTCCGGTGATTATTCCCGTAGTTATTGAGGGTTAATAAGCCTTTGGCGTAACCTTTACAGCCCTGCCTGACCTGTATTGACGGGGGTCGCTGTTATTTTGGAAGGCATGGCAACGCGCAAACCAAGTAAACCTCGCCCAAGACCGAGCACGGCTCGCCCTAAGGCAAAGGCTAAGACCAGAGGCTCTAATTCTGAGCACAACTGGTTCCTGCGCGCCATAGTCTGGTTTTATCTAGCGGGAGCGGCCACTATCGGCTTCTTGGCTAGATCTTTCAGTTCTGAGAAGGTAGCCAAGGATGACCAAAGAGATGGCCCACCGTTTCTACTATTCCTTCTAGGTGTTGTCGGAGCCGTAGTTACCTGGTTCTTCGCAGGCAAGCCAGGGGATGTCGCAACCATTTTGAATGATTACACCGGAGGTCTGTTCTTCGGTCAGTTATCAGTTGCTCTTCCAGTATTCATGATTGTTTTCTCCATGTATCTGATGAGACACCCATCAACAGTCAAAGACAATTCGCGTGTTGGTCTTGGTTGGGTTGTTCTGCTGATCAGCATTTCTGGATTCTTCCACCTATTCAATGCAGATGTTCAGCCGTCGATGGGTCCTGAGGCTCTTGCCAAAGCTGGAGGACTATTCGGCTGGTTGGTAACAGTTGTTTTTGTTAGCACAATCACTGTCTGGGGTGCTGGAGTAGTTGTATTTATCTTGGCTCTTGGTTCGCTGTTGATTATCACCAATACCGCTCCGAACAAGATTGTTCCTAGAGTCACAGAGTTGTATCACAAACTGTTTCCTGGCGCGAGTGAGCCTAAGGCTGAAAAAGAGCCAGAGGAAATTGATGATGCTTTTGATGGAACTAAAGCACCATGGTGGAAGAGATCTAAAGAAACTGAAAAAGAAGCATTTGATACTCCAGTTGTTACAGGGCAAGAAACGGTCAGCTTAGAAGAACTGTTTGAAACAGTTGAAGCTCCAGTTGTCACTGAACCAGTTGAAGTTGTTTCAGAAAACGCAACTGAACCAATTGCCGTGGTTAGTGAGCCTTCTGAAGTTGAAACAATTGATTCAACTACTGAAACAGTTGTTGCAGCAGCGCCGAAGCCAAAGCGTGCTTATGTTCTTCCACCAGTATCAATCTTGGTAGCTGGAACTCCACCTAAAGCCAAGACTGCTGCTAACGACACAATTGTGGAGTCATTGGATTCTGTGTTCAAGGAGTTTGGTGTTGATGCCAAGGTGAGTGGATTCTCAAGAGGCCCAACTGTTACTCGCTATGAGGTTGAAGTAAAGCCTGGTGTCAAGGTTGAAGCGGTTACCAGACTTGCGGGAAACATCTCTTATGCAGTTGCGAGCAATGAGGTCCGAATACTTGCTCCGATTCCAGGTAAATCACTAATCGGTATTGAAATTCCAAATGTTGACAGAGAAACGGTTTCTCTTGGGGATGTACTTAGATCTTCAGTGGCTCAACAGAGCAAGCATCCGCTAACCATTGGTATTGGTAAGGATGTTGAAGGTGGATTTGTTGTTGCAAACCTTGCCAAGATGCCTCACCTTCTTGTTGCAGGTGCAACGGGTGCAGGTAAGTCTTCATTCGTAAACTCAATGATTTCATCCATCTTGATGAGATCCAAGCCAGCTGAAGTTCGCATGGTGCTTATCGACCCTAAGCGAGTTGAGTTGGCAGCTTACGAAGGTGTTCCACACTTGATAACCCCAATCATCACTAACCCAAAGAAAGCTGCTGAAGCTTTGCAATGGGTAGTGAAGGAAATGGATGCCAGATACGATGACTTGGCTTCATTTGGTTTCAAGCACGTTGATGATTTTAACCGAGCACTAGTTGCCGGTGAAGTGAAGGTTCCTGAGAACTCAGCAAGAAAGCTTCAGCCATACCCGTACCTATTGGTAGTTGTTGATGAGCTTGCAGACCTAATGATTGTTGCTCCACGTGAAGTTGAAGACTCAATCGTGAGAATTACTCAGTTGGCTCGTGCAGCAGGTATTCACCTTGTTCTAGCAACCCAAAGACCTTCTGTTGATGTTGTGACAGGTCTAATCAAGGCAAACGTTCCGAGCAGACTTGCTTTCTCTGTTTCATCGCTAACAGACTCAAGAGTTATCTTGGATCAGCCTGGTGCTGAAAAACTTATTGGTCAGGGTGACGCTTTGTTCTCACCAATGGGAACCAACAAGCCAATGCGTGTTCAAGGAGCATGGGTTGGTGAAGGTGAATTAGCTGCGATTGTTACTCACGTGAAGCAGCAGATGCAACCTGAGTACCGAGCAGATGTGAATGAAGTTGCAACTAGAAACGTAGTTGATGCAGATATCGGTGATGATCTTGATGTCTTGCTTCAGGCTGCAGAGCTCATTGTTTCTTCTCAGTTTGGATCAACATCAATGTTGCAAAGAAAACTTAGAGTTGGCTTTGCTAAAGCAGGCCGCTTGATGGACCTACTTGAATCAAGAAACATTGTTGGTCCAAGTGAAGGCTCAAAAGCCAGAGAAGTTATGGTCAGGCCAGAAGACTTGCCTACAGTTCTAGCCCAGCTTAGAGGTGAGAGCGGAGCAAAGGCTACCGCAGCGATGATTCAAGCAGCCGAAGCTATCGATGAAACTGCTATGGGTGCTGGAGAGTTTTCTGATTTTGTTCCAAAGGCTACCGACGATGATGAAGACGATGGCGATGCTTGGCAACTAACGGGCAGACAGTAAGAGTAGGGTTTTATTGTGTTGAACGCAGCTAACCTAGTGACCCTTGGTCGCATCCTCATTACTCCAGTTTTCCTTTGGTTTCTATTCACCCTTTACATGCCGGGCGATAACTTCAACTGGATTCTTCTTGTAGCTTTTATTCTGATTGCAGCAAGCGATGGTGTTGATGGTGCTATTGCCCGAAAGCAGAACACAGTTACAAAGCTTGGCAAGATTCTGGATCCAATTGCTGACAAGATTCTGCTTGGTGGCTCATTCATTGTTCTATCGGTTTTGGGTGAAATGCCTTGGTGGGCAACTATTGCAATTTTGGTTCGAGAAGTTGCCATGACTATTTATCGCTTAGTGGTTGTGAAGAACAAAGTCATTCCTGCATCTGCTAGTGGTAAATCAAAGACAATCATGCAGGCCATTGCGATTGGTTACTTGATCTCTCCGCTGAGTGAGTGGTGGTTCAATCAGTTCTTCGACATTGGTTTCGGATTGATTTATGGAGCAGTGTTCCTTACTTGGTGGTCAGCTCTGCAGTATTACAGAGAGTCTCGCTAATGTCTGCGAAAGAAGTTTTAGATCTTCTTGAAAAGAAGGGCTTGAAACTTGCCATCGCCGAATCGCTTACCGGTGGAATGCTTTGCAGCGAACTAGTTTCTGTCCCTGGTGCATCAAATACGGTTCTTGGGTCAGTAGTTGCTTACCAAACAGAACTAAAGTCTTCTGCCTTGGGAGTCAATAGAAGTCTTCTTAAGGTTCAAGGAGCAGTAGACCCTGAAGTAGCCGCCCAGATGGCTGAGGGAATCAGGTCCAGATTCTCACTTCAACTATTACTTTCCACAGACCAGGTTCTGGGAGTTTCAACCACCGGTGTTGCAGGCCCTCTGGAGCAGGACGGCAAGCCAGTTGGCACAGTTTTCATAGCTGTTTCAGGAGCTAGGGGAGTCCAGGTCTGGGAAGAGCACTTTGATGGCGATAGGGCAGCAATTAGGGCTAAAACCGTAGCAGCAGCTCTTTCCCACATTCGGGAATACTTCAGCAAGTAAGAAGGTTTACTTAGATGAGAAGGGCTTTTTCGAAGGCCAAACTCAAAGGTAACATTCAGCAATCTAAAGGCTAAATGTCTGATGAAACGGGTATGTTATCTTTACAGCAACACCAAGGCTCCGTGCTTTCGCTAAACTAAGCGTTCGCATCTATTTGAAAGGGGATCCACATGGCTCTAGTTCGTCAAGAAATCGGTGATGTTCTCCGCGATCTTCGCCAGCAAAAGGGTCACACTCTGCGCCAAGTGGCCAGTCGTGCCGCTGTTGCTTTGGGTTACCTTAGCGAGATTGAAAGAGGGCAGAAAGAGGCTTCTTCTGAGATCCTGGCTTCCGTTGCCTACGCATTGGATGTGCCAATTTCCCAGATTATGCACCTCGTTGCAGAGCGATTCGAAGCTGTTGAGACAGTCGTAATCCCTGACACCGTACCTACCGAGTTCGTAACCAGCTTTGATTCAACCAGCATGGTGAACACTCGATAGTTGATTTTGAAGGTTTTGCCCCGAGCTTCTGGCTTGGGGCATTACTTTTTAAGCCCCACTGAGCATTTCTGCCAGTAAAGGCCCTGAACAGGGGTTATCTTCTAAACGTGCGACTCAGTGAATTTCAGACCCTCATGGCCGATGAATTTGGCTCAGATTACGCTGCTGTTCTGCTTCGTGACCTGGTTCTGACCGAGTTTGGGGATCTGACAGGGCAGCTGGCCTTGGAGGCTGGAATGGAGCCTAAGGAGGTCTGGCAGGCAATCTGCAAGGCCCAAAACGTCCCAAAAGACCGTTGGCACGGATTGAACAAAAAGCCGAGAAATGGACACGCCGAATAAACTTTTGTTCGTAATTTTGTTCGGATATTGTTAGGCTGTTCACAGAAACAAACCGGTAGAAGTTATCAACAGTTCCAACGGACACCGGTTTCAAAGCAGATTTTCTTCGTAGTGTCATGACAGCATAAAACCAGTCGCTAAGGCGGCAGAAAAGGAAAAGAAAATGCCATCAGCATCAGATCGCGATAAAGCCCTAGACACTGCGCTAGCGCAAATTGATAAGCAGTTCGGAAAAGGCTCAGTCATGCGCCTTGGCTCTGACGAAAGAGCTCCAATTGAAGTAATCCCTACCGGTTCAATTGCCCTGGATGTGGCATTGGGTATTGGTGGATTGCCTAAGGGAAGAATCGTAGAAGTTTACGGACCTGAGTCTTCAGGTAAGACAACAGTTGCACTGCACGCAATTGCCAACTGTCAAAGAGCAGGTGGAGTTGCGGTCTTCATCGACGCGGAGCACGCACTAGACCCAGAATACGCAAAGGCTCTTGGAGTAGACATTGATGCTCTACTTGTAAGTCAGCCAGACACCGGTGAGCAGGCTCTTGAAATTGCTGACACTCTAATTCGTTCAGGATCAATCGACATCATCGTCATCGACTCTGTTGCTGCACTTGTACCCAGAGCAGAAATCGAAGGTGAGATGGGAGATTCACACATGGGTCTTCAGGCTCGTTTGATGTCTCAGGCTCTTCGCAAGCTAACCGGTGTTTTGAACAACACCAAGACAACAGCGATCTTCATCAACCAGCTTCGTGAAAAGATCGGTGTGTTCTTTGGTTCACCAGAAACCACTGCTGGAGGTAAGGCTCTAAAGTTCTACGCTTCAGTTCGTTTGGACGTTCGCAGAATTGAAACTCTAAAGGACGGCCAAGAGGCAGTTGGAAACAGAACTCGCGTCAAGGTTGTCAAGAACAAGATGGCTCCTCCGTTCAAGCAGGCTGAGTTCGACATCATCTACGGTGTTGGTATCTCTCGTGAGGGAAGCCTTCTGGATGTTGGTGTTGAGCAGGAGATTCTAAAGAAGTCAGGTTCTTGGTACACCTACGAAGCTGAACAGCTTGGCCAGGGTAAAGAGAACTCCAGGAACTTCCTACTGGAGAATCCAGAGATTGCAAACGAAATCGAACAGAAGATCAAGACCAAGCTTGGTATTGGTGTTCCTCGTGCAGTTGCAGATTTGCCAGTTGAAGAAGTTACAGAACTCAAAGCTGTAAACAAGTAATCAATTGGACATCGAAACCTTCCTCAAGGATTTACCTCCGGCCGAGGATGCACCAAAGTATTCGCTGAAGTCGGTTGATTCCATAGAAGAAGATGTCCGTAAGGCTTTGCTGACGCTACTTGAAAGAAGCAGCAAGTCTTCAGGGCAGTTACGGACTCTTCTCCTGGAAAAAGAATTTCCAGTTCAACTAGTTGATCAAATGATTGACCGGTTCATTGAGGTTGGGCTTATTGACGATTTTGCTTTGGCTAAGGACTTTACTGAAGTTGCCGTGACTAGAAAGTCCAAGGCCAAATCAGTCATCGCAAGAGAACTTCGAGCCAAGCACTTCCCGCAAGAGGCCATCGATGCGGCTATTTCGGAGATCGATTCAGAATCAGAACTCGAGGTGGCTAAGAAACTTGCCGAGACCAGGTTTAGGCAATTACTGAAGCTCGAGCCTGAGGTTAGAACAAGAAGACTCTCAAGTTATTTGATGAGGAAGGGCTACTCAAGCAGTGTTGTTTGGGCCGCCGTTCGTCACGCATCTGGGGAAGTAGCCCGATAAAGCCTTTGCTTGGCTAAAATTGGGGAGATGAATACCAAGACCCGCAGTTATGAGGTGAAGACCTTTGGCTGTCAGATGAACGTCCATGACAGCGAAAGACTCTCTGGCCTACTTGAGGATGCGGGTTATGTCCAAGCAGCCGATGGCGAGCTTGCCGATGTCTTGGTATTCAATACCTGTGCTGTTCGAGAGAACGCTGACAACAAGCTTTATGGCAACCTAGGTCAGCTCTATGAACGCAAACTCGAAAACCCAGACTTCCAAATCGCAGTTGGTGGCTGCCTAGCCCAAAAAGACAAAGACGTGATCGTCAAGAAAGCCCCGTGGGTAGATGTGGTCTTTGGGACACACAACATTGGATCACTGCCAGCTCTTTTGGATAGAGCTAGACACAACGAAGAGGCTCAGGTAGAAATTCTTGAGGCTCTTGAAACATTCCCAAGTGACTTACCTACCAAGCGCGATTCAACTTATTCCGCATGGGTGTCCATCAGTGTTGGATGTAACAACACCTGCACCTTCTGTATCGTGCCTGCTCTTCGAGGTAAGGAAAAAGATCGCAGACCTGGCGAAATCCTTGCCGAGATCAAAGCCTTAGTTGCCGAAGGTGTAATTGAAATCACACTTCTTGGCCAGAACGTCAACACCTACGGTGTTGAGTTTGGGGACAAAGGTGCATTTGCCAAGCTACTTAGAGCATGCGGTGAAATTGAAGGGCTAGAAAGAGTTAGATTCACCAGTCCTCACCCTGCAGCATTCACCGAAGACGTGATTCTAGCGATGGCTGAAACGCCTAACGTCATGCCTCAATTACACATGCCTCTGCAATCTGGAAGCGATCGCATCCTGAAAGACATGAAGAGAAGCTACCGTAGTTCGAAGTACTTAGGAATCATAGAAAAAGTTCGCGAACTAATTCCTGATGCAGCAATTTCAACTGACATCATCGTTGGATTCCCATCTGAAACCGAAGAAGATTTCCAAGAAACGCTTCGTGTTGTGAGAGAATCAAGATTCGCAGTCACATACACATTCCAGTACTCCAAACGGCCAGGAACACCTGCTGCAGAGTTACCAGACCAGATTTCAAAGGAAGTAGTTCAAGAGCGCTACGAGAGACTTCTTGAAGTTGTCAACGACATGGCTTGGCAGGAAAACAAACTTCAAATCGGAAAGCGCGTTGAGGTTCTCATCGGTAATAATGAGGGTCGAAAAGACGACCGAACCAACCGACTAACCGGTAGAGCGAGAGACTCACGCCTTGTTCACATCGATTGGCCAGAAGGTTTGGAACAACCGAGACCTGGTGATTTAGTTTGGGCTACTGTCGTTGATGCAAAGCCGTACTTCTTGATTGCTGATACTGGAGCAAATCCAGAAGTTAGAAGAACTATTGCCGGTGATGCTTACGATCGTGCTCAAGCAGAGAGCTGTGGTGTTCCAACTGCTGCAGCGACTCCTAAGAAGGGCACCATCGGTTTGAGCGTTGATGTCAAAGTCAATCAGTAACCCATGACTACTTTGCCTGCACCAGAACTTCTCTGCATTGTCGGTCCTACTGGATCGGGTAAGAGTAATCTCGGCATTCAACTTGCGTTGCAATTAGCTAAGCGTGGAATTGAAGCAGAAATAGTAAATGCCGATTCAATGCAGTTTTACAGAGGCATGGACATTGGAACTGCAAAGGTTCCGCTTGATGAGCGAGCTGGAATCAAGCACCACATGTTGGATTGGCTGGATATCGCTGAAGAGAACACGGCGGCAAGATATCAAATTGAAGCTCGCAAGGTAATCGCAGAGCTTATTGAGCAGGGGATACTTCCGATTGTTGTTGGTGGTTCCATGCTCTACATTGCTGCGCTTATAAACACCTTCGAATTCCCAGGTCGAGACGAGGTCCTTCGTGCTCAGCTTGAGCAAGACTTGATTGATTTAGGTCCGTTGGAGATGCATAAGAGGCTTGAGCTGCTTGATGAAACTGCAGCAAGTCGTATCGAGCCTCAAAACGGAAGGCGCACAGTTCGTGCACTTGAAATTGTGATGATTACGGGTGAACCGTTTGCAGCATCACTTCCAGAACAATTTGAGTCATTCCTGCCTGTTCTAGAGATCGGGTTGAATTCTGCTAGAGAGCACTTGGTTGAGAGACTTGCTGAGCGTGTGCGCACAATGTTTGCTTCGGGCTTGGTTGAAGAGGTTCGAGGGCTGATTGATCACGGCATTCGTGATTCCAAAACGGCAAGCCAAGCAATTGGGTATGCGCAGGCGCTAGCAGCTATCGATGGTCGTATGACTGAAGAAGAGGCGATAGCCGACACAATTTTGCTAACTCAGCGTTATGCGCGCAGGCAGATGTCTTGGTTTAGACGCGACCCAAGAATCAATTGGTTTGACTATCAGTCAGGGGATTTGTTGACTGAGGTAATGAACCTTGTTTCATTGAATCTTCCTAACCAGGGCAAAGTAGGCTAATTGCTATGAGCAAAGTGGAATTCACCAAAGGCCAGGGCACAGGCAATGACTTCGTCCTGATCCTTGATAGTGATGGCACTCTAAACATTTCACCGTCACAGGTTGCAAGAATTTGCGATAGACACTTTGGTGTTGGTGCAGACGGGCTCATTCGAATTGTTCCATCGCACCTAATTCCCGAGGGCAGTGCATCTCTTGCTGAAGAGCCTTCGGCCTATTGGTTTATGGACTATCGAAATGCTGATGGTTCGGTAGCTGAGATGTGTGGCAATGGAGTTAGAGTATTTGCTCGTTTTCTAGCTGAAAAAGGTCTCGTGGATCTTCCAGAGGGACAGGTCCTACACATAGGAACAAGAGCTGGCGTAAGAGACATCCAGAAGAACAAGGCTGGTTTTGCTGTTGACATGGGTCGATGGAAGCCGGATGCTGAAGAAGTTCTTGTCTCAGCTAAGGGCATTGACGTTGCTAGACCAGCTCAAGGTATCAATGTTGGTAACCCTCACCTTGTTGTCGCACTTGCTTCTCTAGAAGAACTGGATTCATTAGATCTATCTGTGTCGCCAGTGATGAACCCTGCTCCTGAACATGGGGCAAACATTGAATTTGTTGTTCCTGCTGACCCGATGGTCACCAACGGTGTTGGCAAGATCTCGATGAGAGTGTTCGAAAGAGGAGTTGGTGAAACCCTTTCCTGCGGAACTGGAATAGTTGCAGCAGCTTTAGCAACAAGATTATGGGCTGGTGCAGATGCTCCAAACCAGTGGACTGTTGAAGTACCAGGCGGAACTCTTGGAGTGCGAATGTTTGCAACTGAAGAAGGCGAGCACGTTGGGCTTAGTGGCCCTGCAGAACTAGCTTTTGATGGAGTTCTAGAACTTTAGAGTTTTGAAACTTTTAGGACTCTAAAAGTTTTTGAAGTGTCTACTCTTGTGCTTTCAAATTCTGGACTGAATTTCTCCATCAGCCACTTGTGCAAACTATCTGAACCTAAATTCTTCTGAACAACTAATCGCGCTGTTCCGCCTGAGACTAGTTTGTTCAACCAAAGTTCTAGAATCTCGTGAAGCACGGCTTTGCCAACTCTAATTGGGGGATTAGACCAGATCTCATCGAACTCAATATCTTTTGGAACTTCTTCAGGCTTACACACGATGATGTTAGTTAAGCCAAGTTTTTCTGAATTCATTCTCGTTAGTTCAAGGCTTCGCTCATTGACATCGATTGCGTAAATGGTTGCCTTAGGTGAATGCAGTGCAAGAGCTAAAGCTATTGGCCCCCACCCACAACCAATGTCTAAGAAGTTTCCTGACGGATTAGCGCTTTCAATGTGAGTCAAGAGAACTTGAGTGCCCTGATCAATGTGCTCGGGGCTAAAAATGCCTCCAGCTGTTAGAACCTTTGTTTTGTTTCCATTCAGGTTCACTATGATTTCGCGTGTGACCAACGGCCCTTCAGGTGAGGATGCGAAGTAGTGATTATCGGACACGAAACACACACTACTCCTACACAGGTAGTCTTAAAAGCGAAATGACTTCAAAAGATATCGACAACTTCGAAGAATCCGAAGGCCTTGCCAATTCGGAGGAAACCAACTCTGCCATTGAGCGCATCCTTAGAAGAGACCAGCGAGCTCAAGCCCTAGGTCTAAGCGATAACCAGCAGACAAACGAGTTTGACGGTGACCAGCAAGACCTCCTAGATAGAGCAGCTCTTGCTAGGGTTCCAGGTCTATCTACCCAGATGCAGGACATCACTGAGGTTGAGTATCGTGACCTCCAGTTGGAGCGAGTAGTACTCATAGGAATCTGGGGAGAGAACACTCTCAAGGATGCAGAGAACTCACTAAGAGAGCTAGCAGCACTCACTGAAACAGCCGGTGCTGAAGTCTTGGATGGACTACTCCAGCGTCGTTATCACCCAGATCCAGCAACCTTCCTAGGTAAGGGTAAAGCCATCGAGCTTCATGATTTAGTGAAGGCTATCGGCGCTGACACCGTCATTGCGGACACTGAGCTTTCTCCTTCACAAAGAAGAGCGTTGGAAGACGTGGTCAAGGTTAAGGTAATCGATAGAACAGCGATCATTCTTGAGATCTTTGCTCAGCACGCTAAGAGTCGCGAGGGTAAGGCTCAGGTTGAACTTGCTCAGCTCGAGTATTTACTTCCTCGCCTTCGTGGTTGGGGTGAGTCTATGTCCCGTCAAGCTGGTGGTCGAGCTGCAGGTGGTGAGGGTATTGGTTCTAGAGGTCCTGGTGAAACAAAGATTGAGTTAGACCGAAGAAGAATCAACACCAGAATGGCAAAACTGCGCAAGCAGATTGCGGGCATGAAGCCAGCTCGGGAAACTAAGAGATCTAACCGCAAGCGATACGAAGTTCCATCCGTTGCTATCGCTGGGTATACAAACGCTGGCAAGTCTTCACTTCTCAACAGGCTCACATCTGCTGGTGTCCTAGTGCAGAACGCCTTGTTCGCAACACTTGACCCGACAGTTAGGCAGACCCGCACCCCAGACGGCCGTGAATACACCTTGTCCGACACAGTTGGGTTTGTTCGTAACTTACCTCACCAACTAGTTGAAGCCTTCAGATCGACTCTTGAGGAGATTGCCGATAGCAATCTGATTTTGCATGTGGTGGATGCATCACACGTTGACCCGGGTGCTCAGATTGCAACCGTTCGACAGGTGATAGGTGAGGTTGATGCCAGAGACATCCCAGAACTAATTGTTTTCAACAAATCAGATTTAGTGGACGAAGGTACTTTGCTTGCGCTTCGTGGGCTAGAGCCTAATTCAGTGTTTGTTTCATCGAGAACCGGTGAAGGCTTCGAAGAGCTTCAACAAGCAATTGCTGCTAGATTGCCAAAACCTAATGTTGAGGTGAAAGTTTTGATTCCATACAACAGGGGAGATCTGGTTTCGAGATTGCATTTGAATTCTCAGATCAACAAAATTGAGTATCAGGAAACTGGAACTTACGTCGATGCTTTAGTTCGACCTGACATCGCCAGTGAGTTAGAGCAGTTTAAGGTTTAGACCTTACGAAGAACGGTTACTACGATTCCCATAATTTCCGCATGGGTACCATCGATCGGTTCGTAGTTTCTGTTTTGCGGCAAAAGCCAAATTTGCCCATCTCTGTTCTTGAAAGTCTTGACAGTTGCTTCGCCATCTAGGAGGGCTGCAACAATATCACCGTTGTTTGCGGTCTTCTGCTGACGGACAACAACCCAGTCACCGTCGCAAATAGCTGCCTCTTCCATAGAAGGACCTTTGACCTTAAGCATGAATAGCTCACCGGAACCAACAAGTGACTTGGGGAGAGGGAAGATCTCTTCAACGTTCTGATCTGCAGTGATTGGGTAACCCGCTGCAATGCTTCCAACCATCGGGACCATGGCTGTGGCAGCCATTGGAATGCTGCTATCTGCTTCAAGACTTGCGGCATCATCCCAGCCTTCAGGGGCAATTAGGACCTCGACGTTACGAGAGAGGTTGTCCTGGCGTCTGATGTATCCCTTTTCCTCAAGATTCTCAAGCTGGTAGGAAACACTGGCCACCGAACTTAGGCCAACACCTTCGGCAATCTCGCGCATCGAAGGCACGATGCCGGATCTGGCCTTACTTTGCAGGATTACCTGCAGAATCGCCTTCTGTGTCTCGGTCAATGAGTCACTGCTCTTGCGTGTCATGAGGTGCCTTTCTGCCCTAGATTTAGCGGTTCTAGAGCCATGTCGGTGGTTGCCTGTTGTATCTCTACTAAGACAACTACCTCGAATGTATTTGAAAACTACCAAAAAATCAAACACATTTTCGGAAAAAAGAGAAATATTCTTGACTTTTTTCGAATAAAGGTCGTAATCTTGTTCGTATTAGAACAAATGTTCGGAGAAAGGTTCCAAATGTCAGCTCAGATTATCGAGTTCCCGATGAATAGAGTTCGCCCTGCTCAGCAGGCCATTAGACCAACTGCTGCTCGTACCACCAGAGCCAGAACTGCTCCAGCAGTAACCTATGTCTCTCGTCCAGTGGCAATCGCCAGGGCAATCTTGGGCTGGGCTTTGATTCTGATCATTGCCGTGGCTCTGCTTCTTGGAGTGGGCAAACAGATTCAGTCAGCACAGGCAACTGGAACTGAAGTAAGTGCATCCGAAGTCGTGAAGTTTGAGTACGTCACCATCATGAGTGGCGACAGCCTTTGGGGACTAGCCGAACAGTACGCACCTGAACGCGATCCTCGCGATTTCATCGCAGATATTGTTGCCCTAAACAACCTGAGCGATTCTGTAGTTGATGCAGGAATGACTTTAGCTCTGCCAATCAACTAACCAAATTCCTGTCGAGGTTAGTAACCTTGACAAATGACTGAGTTAAATGACCTACCAATAAGAGATAGCCTTCGTGGCCGCACTCCTTATGGCGCGCCTCAGTTGCATGTGCCTATTGCACTAAACGTCAATGAAAACACGCACGAGATTTCAGAGGACATCCTTCTTGATGTAATTCGCAAAATTGCTGAATCTCTCAAGGACATCAATAGATATCCAGATCGTGAGTTCACAGCTCTTCGTGAATTGCTTGCCGTTTATCTTGGACATGGAATCAAAGCCGACAACGTTTGGGCTGCAAATGGTTCGAATGAAATTTTGCAGCAACTTTTCATGGCATTCGGTGGACCAGGCCGTAAGGCTATGAGCTTTAGTCCGACCTACAGCATGTATTCACTTATTGCTCAGTCAACTGACACTCAATATGTTGAAGTTCCTCGACTTGAACGTTACGAAATAGATGTTGACTTGGTTACTGCTGCGATCAAGCAACACAAGCCGGACATCATTTTGATTTGCTCACCGAATAACCCAACCGGAACTCCTGTTTCTTTGGAAGTTATTGAAGCTGCATACAACGCAACCGAAGGCATCTTGCTAGTTGATGAGGCTTATTCAGAGTTTTCACTAAATGAAAACAGTGCTCTTTCACTTCTAGAGGGAAGGCCTCGTCTTGTTGTAAGTCGAACCATGTCTAAAGCATTTGCTTTCGCTGGAGCGAGACTGGGATACCTTGCTGCAGATGAGGCTATCTGCGATGCCATGCGATTGGTTAGATTGCCTTATCACCTAAGTGCTCTTACTCAGGCTGCTGCCGAAGCAGCTTTGACACACAGCAAGGAGATGCTCGCTACCGTTGCTGACATCAGAGATCAGCGAGACAGACTGTATGTTGCGATGCAAGATCTAGGGCTTGATCCTTATCGAAGCGATGCGAACTTTGTGCTGGTCGGAGGAATCCCAGAACCAAAGAAGACTTGGCAGGACCTTCTAGATAAGGGAATCCTGGTAAGAGACATTGGTATTCCAAACACACTTCGAATTACAGCAGGTACTGATGCCGAGACAACTGCTGTCATAGCTGCTCTTACCGATCTTCTAGGTGCGAAGTAGAATTGGCTTAGTTGCCACTGAAGTCAAGTTACTTACTTATCAAATTTGAAAGGCAATAACCATGAACAGAGTTGCAGCTATTGAAAGAAAGACGAGCGAGTCTCAAGTAAAGCTAAGTCTCAACTTAGATGGCACTGGCCAGTCAAACATCTCGACATCGGTTCCATTCTTTGATCACCTGCTAACTGCTTTTTCTAAGCACTCAATGATTGATTTGAATGTTGAGTCAAGTGGGGACACTGACATAGACATTCACCACACCGTTGAAGACACGGCAATTGTTTTAGGGCAAGCAATCAAGCAAGCGCTGGGCGATAAGAATTCAATTTCAAGATTTGGCGACGCTACTGTTCCACTAGATGAGGCTCTAGTTAGAGCTGTTGTAGATCTATCAGGTAGACCTTTTCTTTCACACACTGGAGAGCCAGCAGGATTTGAAATGCACCTCATCGGAGGACACTTCACAGGGTCAATGGTGCGTCACGTTTTTGAAGCAATCTGTCTAAACGCAGACATGACTGTTCACATCAATGTTCTGGATGGAAGAGACCCTCACCACATTGCTGAAACAGAGTTCAAGGCATTTGCTCGAGCGTTGCGTAAGGCAGTAGAGAAAGATCCACGTGCGGTAGGAATTCCATC
>JAULUM010000057.1:32873-41048 GCA_032111565.1 Rhodoluna sp.
GGGAACTTTGTGATCAGTCCCAAAATTGGTGTTCTAGATTTCGGTAGTGGCAACATTCACTCTGTGATGAGCGCTTTTCAAGAAGTTGGTGCAACCGTTGAACTTACTTCAGACAGAAGCAAAGCAATTTCTGCTGACGGCCTTGTAATACCTGGGGTCGGTGCTTTCGCAACTGTGATGGATCAACTAAAGGCAGTTGGCGCACCGAGCGTTATCGACCAGCGTTTAGCTGCGGGCAAACCAGTTTTCGGAATTTGCGTTGGCCTGCAAGTGATGTTTGAAACTGGCACTGAGCATGATATTGAAACTGAAGGTTTGGGGCAGTGGCCAGGTTCCGTAACCAAGCTAGATTCACCAACACTTCCACACATTGGTTGGAATGATGTTGAGGCTCCTGCTGGTTCAAAACTCTTTGAAGGAATTTCAGAAGAACAGTTCTACTTTGTTCATTCCTACGGTGCACCTTCTTTCGTTCTTGAAGATGAAACACCATTTGAGAAGCCAATTGTTTCTTGGTCAGAGTATGGCTCTAGATTTGTTGCAGCTGTTGAAAACGGTCCGTTATCTGCAACTCAGTTTCACCCAGAGAAATCTGGCAAGGCAGGACTTACTCTTTTGAGTAACTGGATAAAGACTCTGTAAAGGAAAACATATTGAGTGATCGTCTAATACTTTTACCAGCTGTCGATGTTGCCGATGGCAAAGCCGTAAGACTTAGCCAAGGAGTTGCCGGTAGTGAAACTGACTATGGCTCTCCTCTTGATGCAGCAAGAGTGTTTATCGATGCTGGAGCTGAATGGATTCACCTAGTTGATCTTGATGCTGCTTTCTCTCGTGGGGAAAACAGAGAAATAATTCGCGAAGTAGTTGCAAACAGCAAAGACGTGAAGATTGAACTAAGTGGCGGCATCAGAGATACTCCTTCCTTAGAAGCCGCGCTATCAGCAGGTGCTGAGCGAGTGAACCTTGGAACAGCTGCGTTAGAAAACCCTGACTGGACTGCTGAAGTTATTGCCAAGTATGGTGACAAGATTGCTGTTGGCCTTGATGTTAGAGGAACAACGCTAGCCGCTAGAGGGTGGACTGAAGACGGGGGAGATCTGTTTGAAGTTCTAGAGCGATTGGAGCAAGCAGGATGCCCTCGCTATGTTGTCACCGATGTCACAAAAGATGGAATGCTCTTGGGCCCAAACATCGACATGCTCAAGGAAGTAATGCAGAGAACAAATAAGCCTGTTATTGCATCTGGTGGAATTTCTTCGCTAGAAGATTTAGAGAAGTTACGTGCACTTGTTCAACTAGGTCTCGAGGGGGCAATTTTGGGTAAGGCTCTTTACGCAGGAAAGTTCACACTTGAGCAAGCTCTGAAAGTTTCTGGTGACTAATGTCTGAATCAGGGCCTTCAAAATTTACTGACTCTGCTGGCGTTCCCTGGGCTGGTAGAAGTTTTGATATTAATCCATACAGTGGCGACAACGGCGAAGCCGATCCTCAGTTGATTGAAACGCTTTCAAAGTTTCGCTCGGGAGAAGTAAGTGCTGAAGAAGTTATTAAAGCTCTCGGTCAAGCAAGGCTTCTGATTCCATTGATTGCCAACCTTGGTGAAAGTGAAGAAGGTGCTCACGGTCACCAGGTTGATAAGAGCGCAGATCTATCGATCGTGACTGTATTGACTCCGGATAACCAAAGAGCGCTACCGGTATTTAGTTCTGTGGCAGCGATGAACCACTGGAACCCTGAAGCAAGACCAGTTCCTAATGATGGAAGAAAAGTTGCTCTTGCCGCAGCCAGTGAAGGTAACACTCGTTTGGTCTTAGATCCAATGAGTGAAACAGAGTTCGTGGTTAGAAGACCGGGTATTGCTTGCATTGCTCAAGATCTTCCTTGGCTGGTACCTGCTAATAACCCTGAGGTGGTTGAATTCATTAATTCTGTTTTGGCCGATATCGGTCAGGTTGAGAGTTTCACTTTGGTTGAGGGGGACCCGACCTGCAAGTTACTAGGGCAGGAGCTCTTGGTCGTTCTTTATCTAGAACCTGGCCTAACTGAAGATGCTCTCAAGGCATTAGAAGAAGACTTCTTTGCCAGGATCTCAAGCTCAGAACGTTTTGTTGAACTGGTTGACTCGGTTGGAGTCAAATTCCTAAAGGCTAGCTAACTGGCCCTGTGAACTTCTCGCCAGGACCCTTACCTGGCTCATCTTTGATTACTGATGCCTCGCGGAAGGCCAATTGCAGGCTACGAAGTCCATCTCTTAGAGGTCTAGCGTGGTGATCGCCTAGGTCTGGGGCAGCAGCTGAAAGCAGTCCTGCCAATGAGTTGATTAGTTTTCTGGCCTCATCTAGGTCACCTTTATAGCCACTTTCAGCAAGTCCTACCTGGACAGCAGCTGCACTCATTAGATGAACAGCGGTAGCGGTAATGACTTCAACGGCCGGAACTTCCTCAAGTTCACGCATTGCTTGGGTTTCAAAATCTTCTGACATTCGGGGCTTCACTTTCAGATGGGTTCTCTGCTAGGCTAGCCCATGGCTCTGGAGATCTCTGGTCTTCAGTCAGAAGTGGATTCATTTCCCACCCGCGTCCACCGACTTATTAGGTTGCCGGGTAAGCTTTGAACTTTTCAGTTCTGCGCGTTGGCAAGGATTTCCTTGTCCCTACGTGGCCATTAAGTCACGTCAAAAGGAGCAGCAGATCAGCGACCCGCGTATCAACGAACGAATCCGTGTACCAGAGGTACGCCTAGTTGGCCCTAACGGAGAGCAACTTGGCATCATCAAAATCGAAGAAGCACTGCGAATGGCGCAGGAAGTGGACCTTGATTTGGTAGAAGTCTCACCAAACTCAGCACCACCGGTTTGTAAGCTTATGGATTTCGGAAAGTTCAAATACGAAGCAGCCCAGAAGATTCGTGAAGCGAGAAAGAACCAGACAAACACTGTCATCAAGACAGTTCGTTTTGGTTTGAAAATCGATGATCACGACTATGGAACTAAAAAAGGTCAGATCGAACGCTTCCTAAAGGCTGGCGACAAGGTCAAAGTGATGGTCGTTTTCCGTGGCCGTGAGCAATCACGTCCGGAGATGGGTGTCAAGTTGTTGCAGAAGGTTGCAGAAGAAGTAACCGAGTCAGGTGTTGTTGAGTCGAGTCCATCGGCAGACGGCAGAAGCTTGGTAATGGTTATTGCTCCTCTGCGTAACAAGGCTGATGCGAAAGCAGATGCTAAGCGAGCTGCAGAAAAGAAGGCGAAAGCCGATTTGTCTGCAACTACTGAGACCGAAACTAAGGATTCTGCGGCTGAAACCGCAGACTAGAAAAACAGGAGAGAAGTTATGCCAAAGCAGAAGACCCACTCTGGAGCGAAGAAGCGCTTCCGTTTCACAGGTTCAGGCAAGTTGATGAAGCAGCAGATCAACATGCGTCACAACCTTGAGCACAAGTCATCAAGACGCACCCGACGTCTAAACCAGGATCAGGTTGTTAGCGCAGCTGATTTCAAGACCATCAAGAAGCAGCTCGGCCACTAGTCCAAGCACATTCAGAATTTATTTAGGAGAAACTAATGGCAAGAGTTAAAAACGCAGTAAACGCGTTGAAGAAGCGTCGTACAGCACTAGAGCGTGCAAAGGGTTACCGTGGACAGCGTTCACGTCTATACCGCATGGCTAAGCAGCAGGTTCTGCACTCCCTGGTCTATGCATACAACGACCGTCGCGACAAGAAGGGTAACTTCCGTCGTCTATGGATTCAGAGAATCAACGCTGCATCACGTGCGAATGGTCTTACCTACAACCGTCTAATCCAGGGTCTAAACCTTGCAGGCGTTGGGGTTGACCGTCGTATCTTGGCAGATCTAGCAGTGAACGAGCCAAAGGCTTTCGCTTCATTGGTAGCAACTGCAAAGGCAGCGTTGCCTTCAGACACTTCAGCTCCAAAGGTTAAATAACCCAAGTGCTGATTGATCCCAAAGCCGCTAGGGTTCGTGGGGTTGCCAAGCTAGTAAAGAAAGAAGCCCGTCGTGAGACCGGGCTCTTTCTGCTAGAGGGACCACAAGGTTTCCGCGAGGCACTCGAAAGACCGAAACTAGTTCTCGAAGCTTTTGCTACCGAGGAGGCTTTGGCACGTCATGATGATTTGTTTGCGAAGGCAAAAGCTGCTCGCATCGATATTCAGTTAGTCAGCGAGCAGGTGCTGGCAGCTCTCAGCGATACCAACACCCCTCAAGGTGTTGTCGCGGTCTGTCACCAGTTCGATGTTTCTCTTGATGATGTGATTGCTACCAAGCCAAAGCTTGTTGCCCTGCTATCTCAAATCAGAGACCCAGGTAATGCTGGAACTGTTCTTCGTGCGGCTGACGCTGCTGGAGCAGATGCAGTTATCTTCACCGAGGGCAGCGTTGATATCTATAACACCAAGGTTGTCCGATCAACTACTGGGTCAATGTTTCATCTGCCATTCGTGATTGATGTTGAAATCAATGAGGCAGTTGCGGCTCTAAAGGCAGCTGGTATTCAAGTCTTGGCTGCTGACGCTTCAGGAGATTCTCTTCCTGAGCTAGCAACCGAAGGAGCTCTCGATAAGCCAACTGCTTGGATGTTTGGTAACGAGGCCTGGGGCTTTGAGCCAGAGATCCTGAAGTTAGCTGATCGGGTAGTTGCTGTGCCGATCTATGGAGCAGCAGAATCATTGAACCTAGCAACAGCTGCCAGTGTTTGTCTTTACTCGTCAGCCTTCCAGCAGAACTCAGCAACTAGCTAGGCTTTATAAAAACAACAGTGGATATACTTGAGGTCTAATGTCAGAGAACGTAGAAATTACTAAAGCAGCAGTCGATGCTGTTGTTTCTGATGCTCTGAAGCTCATTCAATCTGCCACTGATCTGGCTTCTCTAAAGGCAATTCGCTCAACCGCTGTTGGTGAGAACTCTGGGATTACCAAGTTGAGCTCTCTGATGGGCAAACTGCCAGGGGATAAGAAAGCTGACGCAGGAAAACTTATCACAGCTGCAAGGGCAGAGCTAAACGCTGCTTTCACTGAAGCTGAAACAACCTTCTACGAAGCTGAGCAGAACCAGAAGCTTCTTGAAGAAAGCGTTGATGTTACTGCTGCACCGATGACACAGGTTCTTGGAGCAAGACACCCGCTATCGCTTCTGCAGGATGAAATCGCCGATGTCTTTATCGGTATGGGTTGGGAAATTGCCGAAGGGCCTGAAGTTGAAAGCGAATGGTTCAACTTCGATGCACTGAACTTCGATGCTGATCACCCAGCTCGTGCGATGCAGGACACATTCTTTGTTGAACCTGTTGACGCTCACCTAGTTCTTAGAACTCACACATCTCCAGTTCAAGTTAGATCTCTTCTTGAGCGTGACCTTCCGGTCTATGTCTTGTGTCCAGGTCGAGTTTTTAGAACCGATGAACTTGATGCAACTCACACACCTGTGTTCCATCAGGTTGAGGGGCTTGCAGTTGATAAAGGTCTAACCATGGCTGATCTCAAGGGAACCTTGGAACACTTCGCGAGAATCATGTTTGGTCCTGATGCAAAGATTCGTTTGCGTCCATCATTCTTTCCTTTTACCGAACCTTCAGCTGAGTTAGATGTTTGGCACCCAGGTGCTAAAGGTGGAGCTCGCTGGGTTGAGTGGGGCGGTTGTGGAATGGTAAATCCAAACGTGTTGCTTGCTGCTGGAATAGATCCAGAAGTTTATTCAGGCTTCGCATTTGGTATGGGAATTGAAAGAACTCTGATGTTCCGTAACGATGTCAAAGACATGCATGACATGGTTGAAGCTGACGTCAGATTCTCCAAGCAGTTTGGGGTGGTGCTCTGATGCGCGTTCCACTGTCTTGGTTAGGTGAATTTGTTGAACTACCTAAGGGTTCAACCGCTGATTCTGTGATGGCTGAACTTGTAAAAGTAGGTTTAGAAGAAGAAGGTTCACACGGCTACAACCTAGTCGGCCCAATTGTTGTTGGACAAATTCTTGAGTTTGTTGAAGAAGCACAGTCCAATGGAAAAACAGTTCGTTGGTGTCAGGTAAGAGTTGCCAACACTGGCCAGAAAGCTGCTGATGGTGGGGAAGATGTTCGCGGCATTGTTTGTGGTGCTCGTAACTTTGAAGTCAACGACAAGGTCGTGGTAACCCTACCTGGTGCAGTTCTACCAGGAGATTTCAAGATTGCTGCTAGATCAACCTATGGTCACATAAGCGATGGCATGATTGCCTCTGCTCGTGAATTAGGGCTAAGTGATGACCACGAGGGAATTCTTCGATTAGTCACTTTAGCTCTTGACCCTGAGGTTGGCACAGATGCTCTAACTCTTTTAGGCCTAAGTGATGAAGCAGCTGAGGTAAACGTCACACCTGATAGAGGCTATTGCTTCTCGATCCGCGGTATCGCTAGAGAGTTTGCGCACGCGACGGGAGCGAAGTTCACTGATCCGATTGATTTAGTGAAGCCTGTTCAAGGTGCTGGATTCAAGGTTGAAATCAAAGATGATGCACCGATCAGAGGCAGAGTCGGTTCAACAAAGTTTGTAATAAGAAGTGCAAGTAACGTAAACGCATCAGCGCCAACTCCTGCATGGATGGTTTCAAGGCTAAAGCTTGCTGGCATGAGATCAATCTCAATTGTTGTTGACATCACTAACTACGTGATGCTCGAAATGGGTCAACCGCTTCACGCCTATGATGCTCAAAAACTAAAAGGTTCAATCACAGTTAGAAGAGCCAAGGCTTCAGAAACTCTAAAGACTCTAGATGCGCAGGACAGATTGCTACATGCGGAAGACCTTGTTATTGCAGATGAATCAGGTGCTATTGGTCTTGCTGGTGTTATGGGTGGGGCTAGCACTGAGGTAAGTTCAGCCACCACTTCAGTCCTTATTGAAGCTGCCAACTTTGATGGCGTTTCAATTGCTCGCACAGCGCGTCGTCACAAGCTACCAAGCGAAGCATCAAAGCGTTTCGAGCGAGGAGTTGATCCTAAGGTTGCCGAGTTCGCAGCAGCTAGAGCAATTGCTCTACTAGAGGAACTCGCTGGTGCAACTGCAGATGAACTTGGAACTTTTGTCGATAACTCACTAAACGCGACAACAGTTTTCTTGCCCGAAGACTTCGCATCTTCTCTAACTGGAGTTACCTACACTGCAGCCGAAATCACAAGCACGCTAAATGAAATTGGTTGCGTAGTTGCAACCGTTGATGGTGGCTTTGAAGTGATGATTCCAAGCTGGCGACCTGACATTACACACAAGACAGATCTAGTTGAAGAAGTTGCTCGTATCACAGGCTATGACCGAATCCCTTCTCGTCTTCCTGTTGCTCCTCCTGGTAGGGGTCTAACAAAGCGTCAGAAGATGCGCAGAGCAGTTTTGAATCAACTTGCTGCAACTGGACATGTTGAAGTTCTTACCTATCCATTCTTGAAGCCAGAACAGAATTCTTATTTCTTTGCTGAAGATGAATCAAGGGTTGTGCTCGCTAATGCCATGCAGGAAGACGTAAATGAAATGCGTCTGACAATTTTGCCTGGACTAATTGATGCAGCTAAGAGAAACGTTTCTAGA
Organism: Rhodoluna sp.; assembly: GCA_032111565.1. Lineage (GTDB taxonomy): Bacteria > Actinomycetota > Actinomycetes > Actinomycetales > Microbacteriaceae > Rhodoluna. Next base: position 40,450 of record JAULUM010000057.1, read on the forward strand.
ACAGTTACAGATTTAGCAATCTTCGAGGTTGGCTTAGTGTTCCAGCCGGCTAAATCAAACAAGAGCGTCACGCTACCTGGTGGAACTTCACTGCCAAGCGATAAAGAACTAGCGATGCTCCACGACAGCGTTCCAAAACAACCGCTTCACTTAGGTGCATTGTTTGCTGGTAATAGAACAGCAGATCAGGTTGGCAGAAAAGCCAGCAAGTCAGGTTATGCCGATGCAATTCAAGCAGCTCGTGTTGCAGCTCACGCTGTCGGAGTTGAACTGGTACTTGAGCAAAGTGCACCTAAGGGTTTCCACCCGGGGAGAACAGCAAAGCTTGTCATCAAAGGAACTGAAGTTGCTGTTGGTTTTGCAGGGGAGTTACACCCAGAACTAGCCGCAGCAAACGATCTTCCTCGTCAGGTTGGTGTTTTGGAGATCAACCTTGAGCTTTTGTTTGCTCATGCTCCTGAACTGATTCAAGCAGGTGCTGTTGATACCTATCCAGCTGCTACCCAAGATCTTTCTCTTGTGATCGACCAAGATGTTCCAGCAGGAAAGGTTCTAGATGTGCTTACTCAGGCAGCTGGCGAACTTCTTGAAGACATTGT
>JAULUM010000058.1:0-3906 GCA_032111565.1 Rhodoluna sp.
GCGTATCTCAATGGCTCTCTTGTCTATGGCTATCAATGACCTAGGTGCTCCATCACTATCTTTCACCGGCTCTCAAGCTGGAATCATCACTGATGAAGTTCACGGTAATGCTCGTATCGCTGAGGTAACACCAGATCGTGTTGCTGAAGCTCTCGATGCTGGAAACATTGCAATCGTTGCAGGTTTCCAAGGTTTCAACAGAGACTCGAGAGACATCACTACTCTGGGTAGAGGTGGATCTGATACCACTGCGGTTGCTCTAGCAGCTGCACTGAATGCCGATGTTTGTGAAATCTATAGCGATGTTGATGGAATCTACACAGCAGATCCAAGAGTAATTTCAACAGCAAAGAAGCTTGATGTTATTGACATTGAATCAATGTTGGAACTAGCAGCAGCAGGAGCAAAGATTCTGCACATCAGAGCAGTTGAATTTGCTCGTAGACACAAAGTGGACCTCAGGGTTCGTTCAACTTTTAGTAATGATCCAGGCACCAAAGTTATCTCTAATGAAGATGGAGTAGAGCAAATGGAAGAGTCAATCGTTTCAGGTGTGGCCGCAGATAAGTCACAGGCGAAGATTACCGTTATCGGTATTCCAGACGTACCGGGTAAGGCAGCAGCTGTGTTTACTACCGTTGCTGAAGCGGGAGCCAACATCGACATGATTGTTCAGAACACTCCGACTGGTTCTGACGTTACTGACAGAGTTAGCGACATTAGCTTCACTCTTCCTAAGGGAGAGCTAAAGAAAGTTCTTGATGCTTTAGCTCAGAACAAGAATGTCTTAGGATATCGAGAACTTGAGAGTGATGAAGAGATTGGCAAGCTAAGCATCGTTGGTGCAGGCATGAGAACCCACTCAGGTGTTTCAGCCATTATGTTTAGAGCTCTAGCTGAAGCCTCAATCAACGTAGAAATGATCTCAACTTCAGAGATTCGTATTTCAGTAATTACAAGTCTTGATCAAATCGATGATGCTGCTCGTGCAGTTCACAAAGCATTCGACCTAGATGGCGATAGCCCTGTCACTGTCTACGCTGGGACTGGAAGGTAAATACATGTCTAAGCCAAATCTAGCTTTAGTTGGTGCAACCGGTGCTGTTGGCACCGTGATGATTGACATCATTAATAACCGAGAGAACATCTGGGGTGAGATTCGTCTGATTGCCTCTGCTCGCTCAGCGGGTAAAAAGATTACTGTTCACGGTGAAGAGTTAACAGTTGTTGCTCTAACTGAAGAAGCATTCGATGGAATTGACATCGCTATGTTCGATGTTCCTGATGAAGTGTCAGAAATTTGGGCTCCGATAGCAGCAGCTCGTGGCGCAGTTGTTGTTGATAACTCAGGTGCTTTCAGAATGGATCCAGAGGTTCCACTAGTAGTTCCTGAAGTAAATCCTGAGCAGGCAAGAAACAGACCTAAGGGAATAATCTCTAACCCAAACTGCACCACGCTAACCATGATGGCGGCTCTCGGTGCTCTGCACAGGAACTGGACCCTAACTGAACTAGTTGTTTCTAGTTATCAGGCAGTTTCTGGAGCAGGAACTGCCGGTATCGAAAGACTGAAAAGTGAGATAAGTGCAGTTGCCGGTAGTGATGCTGGTTTAGCTAGTGGCGATGTTGAAGCTCTGCTAGGTTCACAAGGATTACAGGTAGCAGATTCACCATTCCCTGCACCGGTAGTTCTGAACGTTATTCCTTTTGCAGGTTCCCTGAAAGAAGGTGGATTCTCAAGCGAAGAGATGAAAGTCAGAAATGAGAGCCGCAAGATTTTAGGCATACCTTCACTCAAAGTTGCGGTTACTTGTGTTCGCGTTCCTGTATTGGTCAGCCACTCACTTACTGTGCATGCAACTTTTGCGAACCCACTAACCGTGGCTGATGTTCACAAAGCCCTAGAGCAAGAGCCAACCATCAAGTTGGTTGATGATCCTGCTAACGGTCAATGGCCAACTCCGAACATGGTTGCAGGTCAAGACCCTACCTATGTTGGTCGCGTCAGACAGTCACTAGATTTCAGTAACTCAATCGAAATGTTCGTTGTTGGTGACAATCTTCGTAAGGGTGCTGCTCTCAACACATACGAAATCGCAGAGCTGGTTGCTAGCGAATTCTAATTCGCTCGGCTAACCTGAATACATGCGCAAGTTCAGGTTTTTACTAATAGCGGCAGTTACCGCTTTGACTTTATCTGCATGTGCAACAACTCCTGAAGAGCCTGACACCCAAGTTCCTGATAAGCCTGCCGTCGAGGCTCCTGTTGTTAACGCAGCTGATTACAGCGATGGCTATGGTGGTTACATTTTCCGAGTTGGCGGTGGAACTGTTTGGTGCACAATCAGTGAATCACCAGGTTTTGTCCTCTGTGAACACCGAGATGTTGATGTGAACTATGAGATTCCAACAGCCCCTGCTTCTTGTGAAGGTGCATGGGGATATCAGGCAAGGTTATGGGCTTTCCAACCGTCAGAGGGACTAGTGTCTGACTGGTATTGTTCCAGCGGTCTTTTCTCTGATCCAGAGGGTGCCTACGATCTTCCTTCAGGTAGCAAGATAGTCGTTGGCGATATCACTTGCTTTGCAGCAGAGACTGTTGCTCGATGCGATAACACTCAAGGACAGTATCTAGCTCTCGGTGCTGAAGTGTTTGGTTTCGGAAACTAATCTTTAGCTTTTAGCGTTACAACTCTTACTTCTGGGCGACAAGCTAGGCGCACCGGTGCATAAATAGAATGGCCTAAACCAGCAGAAACATTTAGCCATAACTTCTTAGCCTTTAGAGGAACTTGATGTAATCCTCTTGCGTACTTAGTTGGCAGATCACAATTTGTAACAAGCGCTCTTCCAATAAACGGCCAACATACTTGACCGCCGTGAGTGTGACCTGCAAAGACCACATCAGAAGCACTTAGATCTTCTAGGACTCTTAGGTATGGAGCATGGGTGACTCCAATGAGTAGATCTGACTTAGCTAACTTGCCTAGAGCTAGTTGAGCACTAGCTGCATCGTCTCTAAGTTCATGTGGATCATCTGTTCCAAAGAAGTTGATCTTCATCCCATTGACGCTTATTGATTGAGCTGTGTTGTTGAGATGTTTCCAGCCAAAAGAACTAAAGCCAGCGTTTAGAAGATCGGTGTCTAGTTTTAGATTCTCATCCTCTTCACGGTGGCGCTCTGATGGATGAAGTAGATACTCGAAAGGATTTCGCTTTGCAGGAGCGTAGAGATCGTTAGAACCATTGACGAATACTCCTGGCACACCAGTCAAAGGATTGAGTGCCTCTAGCACTGGGTTGATTCCTTTAGCGTGACCTAGGTTGTCTCCTGTATTGATTACTAAATCAGGGTTGACCCTAGTGTTTAGTTTTCTTATCCAGCGCTGCTTGTATCGCTGCCATGGTGCCAAATGTATGTCGCTGATGTGAAGAACAACTATGTCAGGGCTACCAACAGGTAAAACCTTTAGTTCGCTTCTCTTGATGGCAAACCAATAGCGCTCAATACAGGTAGCCCAAATGATTACAGCTAGTGCGGCTAAGCCTAAATAGAGCATGAAGAAACTATGGGCCTTCGCTAATCAGAAGCAGAATCGCGCTCGATGAAGGAACTGACTTTCCAGCTGCCGGCATAGTTCCAACAACCTTGCCTGCTTCAACGGCAGGATCTTTCACAAAGAACTGAGCTTGTGATGGCTGAGGAATGCTTACCGTTGGGAAGCCGGCTGAGTTTAGAGTCGCTGTTGCCTCAGCAGTGCTCATGCCTCGAACATCAGGAATCTTAGTCAGACCACCCTTAGAGATGTAGATCTTTATCAAAGTTCCACGAGGAACAGATGAACCTGCCTTAGGTTTCACATACGCTACGGTACCTGCTGGCTTAGTTGAGCCAACTGCGTTGAC
>JAULUM010000059.1:0-4374 GCA_032111565.1 Rhodoluna sp.
GGTAATCCAAGCAACCATCTTCCACTTTGCAGTTCCAGCAATGAGCCCAAACATCACTGCACCAATTACCCAAAGGTGATACTGCGGGGACCCAACCTTGTTGAAAACAAGTAAGTCCATGGTTGCTGTTAGAAACATCCAAGCAAACAAGGTGTTGGCATCAACACCATTGCGTTTAGCTCTAAAGCCTAGGAACATTGTGATGGCAAGTGCACCGAACTGGATCAAAGTCATCACACTGGCAATCTCAGTAACACCAAATCCTGATACCTGGAAGGTCAGGATGGTGTTGTCGTAGTAAACATCTGCTCCCCCAATTCCAAAGAGCATCTGCACTAACCAGATGATTGCAACAGTCGATTCAACTTGAATGCCTCGACCTGACTGCAAGCCAATGAAGCTAAACATGCTCTCGTTGCCACCGAGCAGCAATCCAATAAGAACCAGAATCACAGTTGCCATTGCTAGGTGCAAAACAAATCTGATTTTCTTTTCAGAAACAATAAACCCGGTGAAGATACCTGCTACCGGTGAAACCTTTATCCAGGTAGCGAAGTTGAAGAACTGCATTGAGGTGGATTCTCTTCGCTTGACGAAAGAGATAGCAGCAAGAACAGTTAGGGCAAGGCTGAATACTTCCAATCGCCCAAGAGCTACTGGACCACAAAGAAACACAGCACTGATGAAAAACCAAGCAGCCTTTGAGTGTTGCATTTGCTTACCCCAACCAAGTAGGTAAGCGATAAGAAGCATGTTCACATTCACACTGAGAATGAACCAACCGGTCATGTAATCAGCAGGCCAAATCCAACTTGCTAACCAAACCGGAATGTTTGCAATGTATGGATAAACCCAAGGTTCGTTGATACCAAGGATGAAACCGTTTTGAATACTTGTAGTTACCCAGGCTGAGTATGTGTACCGAACATCACCATAAGGATCCCCACTTGCTGTTCCTAGCCATATCAAAGTGAGCTGAGCTAGAAGTGCAGCACCGAGAATAAACCAAAACTTTGCCGGCAGAGCCCTGATGCGTGGCATAAGTGAAACTAACAAAAGTGTTCTCCTAGAAATTGTCCCTTTCGCAAGTCTAGGCGTGAAGACTAAGAGCCTTGACTAGGCTGGGGTTATGACAAAGCTCTTTGAACCCCTCACTATTCGTGGCAAAACATCTAGAAACCGCATTTGGATAGCCCCAATGTGTCAGTACTCATGCGAGAACAAGGATGGAATGCCTTCCTCTTGGCATGTTGTTCATCTAGGTTCAAGAGCTGTCGGTGGTGCCGGGCTAGTTATGTGTGAGGCAACAGCTGTGAGCCCTGAGGGAAGAATTAGCCCTTGGGATACCGGTATCTGGAACGATGACCAGGCTAAGGCTTGGACAGAGGTTACTGACTTCATTAGAGAACATGGTGCTCTATCGGCTATTCAGTTAGCCCACGCAGGACGCAAGGCAAGTAATTACAGATCTTGGTCAGGTCAGGGAGCAGTATCAATAGCAGATGGTGGTTGGGAACCAGTATCGGCAACAGGTGAAGCTTTCCCTGACTGTAATACCCCACATGAACTAACCACCGAAGAGGTTTATGCATCTATCCAAGACTGGATTGATGCAGGTGTTAGATCAGCAGCAGCAGGCTTCGATGTTCTAGAAATACACGCAGCGCACGGTTACCTAGTTCACCAGTTCCTCTCTCCTATCACTAACCAAAGAGCCGATGAGTTCGGTGGCTCCCTAGAAAAGAGGGCTAAGTATTTGGTGGATATTGTAAGTGGAATAAGACAAGCCGTTGGTGAAGATATTCCAATCATTGTTAGATTCTCAGCAACTGATTATCGCGAAGATGGCTTTACTGTTTCTGACTGTGCTCAGGTTGCCAAACTCTGTGAAGAAGTTGGCGCTGATGTCTTTGACATCTCAAGTGGTGGACTTGTTCTCGGAGTAAAGATTCCTTTTGGTCCTGGCTACCAGGTTCCTATGGCTAACGATGTAGCAGGTGAAGTTGATTCACCAGTTGCAGCAGTAGGACTAATTACCGATTCAAAGCAAGCTGAAGAAATCTTGCAGAGCACTGATGTTGAAATCATCATGATTGGCAGACTCTCACTAAGAGATCCATATTGGCCACTTCGTGCAGCTCATGAACTAGGTGTTGAGGTTGACTACTGGCCTAACCAATACATCAGAGGAACTTATCCTGCTTAGTCACGTCTAGTGGCGTCTTGAACTTCACCGACAAGCTCTTCCAAGATATCTTCAAGGAATAGTAAGCCAACAAGTTTGCCATCATCGTTGAAGTTAGCCATTAGGTGCTGTCTATCTCTCTTCATAAGAGCAAGAGCATCTTCAAGTTCAACAGTCCCACCAATAGACTTCACAGTTCTGATTAGCTTGCGTGGAACTGGCTGATCGGCTTCTTCTTCATCACTATCAATAACATCTTTGAGATGTAGGTATCCTTCAATCTCTCTAGCGTCATCCAAGATGATGTATCGACTGAAGCCATGCTTAGCAACAGCTTGTTCAATATCTCTAGGAGTCACATCCAACTCGAAAGTAATAAGGTTTTCTATTGGAACCAGAATGTCTTGAACCTTCTTATCGGTGAATTCAAATGTATTACCAATAGCACCGGTGGCATCAACCAAGACACCTTCACGAGTTGAGTGCTCAACAATAGTTTCAACTTGATCTAGCGTGTATGCGCTGTTTGCTTCGTTCACAGGCTTGATTCTCATCAAACGAAGAGCGAAGTTAGCAATACCGTTCAGGATTCCAACCACAGGCTTTAAGAACATTGACAAACCATAAGCAATAGGAACTAGCACTAGAGCTGCGCGCTCAGGGATAGAGAAAGCGATGTTCTTAGGAACCATCTCACCAATTAGAACGTGTAGGAAGGTAACTACCACTAGAGCAATGATGAATGATGTGATGTATGCAGCATCTTCACTAAGACCAAGAGCTGAAAGAGGGGTTTTCAGAACCTTCTGAATGCTCGGCTCAACAACGATAAGAATCAATAGAGCACAGATAGTAATACCTAGCTGACAGGTAGCAACAATAAGGCTTACGTTCTCCATGCCCTTGATGGTTAGCTGAGCTGGTCTTGAACCTGCTTCTGCTCTAGGTTCAATCTGAGCTCTTCTCGCAGAGAAGATAGCAAACTCTGAAGCCACGAAGAAAGCACTACCAACTAGTAGTCCGATGAAGGAAAGAAGTGCGACTAATAGATCATTCATCTTTATCTCCTTCCTGTGGGATAACTACATCTGGAACGAAGCGAATTCGATCTACTCGACGACCATCCATACGTTCAACTCTTAGCTTTCCGCCATCGATTTCAACCTCATCGCCAACTTCAGCAACTCGACCCAGTTGAGCCATTAGGAATCCGGCAACTGTTTCGTATGAACCATCTTCAGGAACCTTGACCGCTAACTTCTCTAGCAACTCATCAGGCCTATACATGCCAGGGAAGGAATAAGACTTGTCTTTACCACCAGTGATTTCAACTTTTGCTCTATCGTGCTCGTCTCCTAGTTCACCGACAAGTTCTTCGATTAGATCCTCGAGGGTAACAATTCCTGCGGTGCCACCATACTCATCAACGACAATGGCTAGTTGCAAACCATGAGATCTCAACACACCCATTAGCTTCTCAAGTGACATGGTCTCAGGAACTCTGAACGGTTCAACCATCAAAGCGGTAGCTGGAACACTGCTGCGCTTTTCTCTAGGGACCGATGCAGCTGCCTTAACGTGAACAATTCCATCAACATCATCGGTTGAACCAGTGAAGACTGGGAACCTTGAGAATCCTGTGCTGTGAGATAAAGCAATAACATCTTGAACTGTTGCTGAAGCATCAAGAGATGTCAACTTGGTTCTAGGGGTCATTACTTCTGCTGCTGTTAGTTGAGATAACTCAAGAGTCTTAGAAATAAGGTCTGCAGTTCTCTGCTCAAGAGCACCTAGGCTTGCTGATCTTTGCACCAAAGAGCTAAGTTCCTCAGCAGTTCTGGAAGAACTTAGTTCTTCCTTAGGCTCAATGCCCATTGCTCTAATCATTTTGTTTCCAGTAGTGTTTAGAGCCCAAACCAACCAACTGAAGACAAAGGTGAAAGCTAACTGAAAACGAATAACAATTTTGTTTACCGGTAGTGGCAAAGCAATAGCAGCATTCTTAGGAATCAGCTCACCAATAAGGAATGAGAAGACTGTTGCTGCAGTCAGGGAGATACCAATAGAAATGGCACTTACCGTGCCTGGTTCTAAGTCAAAACCAGCAAGCGAAGGCTCAATGATTTTGGCAAGGGATGGTTCGGCCAAGAAACCGGTAAGCATGGTGGTCACGGTAATACCGATTTGAG
>JAULUM010000060.1:0-19995 GCA_032111565.1 Rhodoluna sp.
TTGAGACACAAAAGCTGCGGCCCAGTAAGGGCGAGCACTAATAAGGAGAACAACCACATGGCACGTGCAGTAGGTATAGACCTAGGTACAACAAACAGCGCAGTAAGCGTATTAGAAGGTGGAGAACCAACCGTTATTGCTAACGCTGAAGGTTTCCGCACAACCCCTTCGATCGTTGCATTCACTAAGGACGGCGAAGTGCTTGTCGGTGAGACCGCTAAGCGCCAGGCAGTAACAAACGTGGATCGCACCATTGCTTCGGTGAAGCGTCACATGGGTACCACATGGAACTTTGATGTTGACGGTAAGAAATACACCGCTCAAGAACTATCAGCTCGTATCTTAGGAAAGCTTAAGAGAGATGCTGAGACCTATTTAGGTGAGCCAGTAACAGATGCAGTTATTACTGTTCCTGCCTACTTCAATGACGCCGAGCGTCAGGCAACCAAAGAAGCAGGTGAGATTGCTGGTCTTAACGTTCTAAGAATTATCAACGAGCCAACAGCTGCAGCTCTTGCTTATGGTCTTGATAAGGGTAAAGAAGATGAATTGATCTTGGTATTCGACCTAGGTGGTGGAACATTCGACGTTTCACTTCTAGAAGTTGGAAAAGACGATGGCTTCTCAACTATTCAGGTAAAAGCAACATCAGGCGATAACCGCCTAGGTGGAGACGACTGGGACCAGAGACTTGTTGATCACTTGATCAAGAAGTTTAAGGAAACAACCGGAGTTGATGTTTCTAAAGACAAGATTGCTCTTCAGCGTCTAAAGGAAGCAGCGGAGCAGGCTAAGAAAGAACTTTCTCAGTCAATGTCAACTAACGTTCAGTTGCCTTACCTTTCTTTAACCGAGAATGGTCCAGCAAACTTGGACGAGACAATCACTCGTGCACAGTTCGAACAAATGACAAACGATTTGTTAGAGCGCACTCGTAAACCATTCAACGACGTAATCAAAGAAGCTGGCGTAAAGGTAGCTGACATTGCTCACGTAATCCTTGTTGGTGGTTCAACTCGTATGCCACAGGTAGCAGAGCTAGTAAAGACTCTTACTGGTGGTAGAGAAGCTAACAAGGGTGTGAACCCTGATGAGGTAGTTGCAGTTGGTGCATCTCTTCAAGCAGGTGTTCTAAAGGGTGAGCGTAAAGACGTTCTTTTGATCGACGTGACTCCACTATCTCTTGGTATCGAAACCAAGGGTGGAATCATGACTAAGTTGATTGAGCGTAACACCGCGATTCCAACCAAGCGTTCAGAAGTCTTCACAACTGCTGATGACAACCAACCTGCGGTTAGCATTCAGGTTTACCAAGGTGAAAGAGATTTCACTAGAGACAACAAGTCACTTGGAAACTTTGAGCTAACTGGAATTGCTCCAGCACCTAGAGGTTTGCCTCAGATCGAAGTTACCTTCGACATCGATGCAAACGGTATCGTGCACGTGTCTGCTAAGGACAAGGGAACTAACAAGGAACAGTCAATGACTATCACTGGTGGTTCTTCTCTTTCTAAGGAAGACATCGAGCGCATGGTTAAAGATGCAGAAGAGCACGCAGCTGAAGACAAGAAGCGTCGCGAAGAAGCAGACACTCGAAACCAGGGTGAGCAGATGGTTTACCAGATCGAGAAGTTGATCAAGGACAACGACCAGAAGCTATCTGAAGAAGTGAAGACAGATGTTCAGGCAGATGTTGACGCTCTAAAGACTGCTCTTGCAGGAGAAGACTTCGATGCAGTGAAGTCAGCTCTTGAGAAGCTAACTGAATCACAGACTAAGTTGGGCGAGGCTATCTATGCTGCGGCTTCACAAGAAGCAGAGCAGGAAGCTCCTTCAACTGAAGATGTTGTCGATGCTGAAGTAGTCGAAGAAGAAGCAGAGAAGAAATAATGTCGGAAGAGTTCGAGTCGGGATCTAAGGGTCCCGACTCACCCGACGACAACACTCCTCTTGATCCAATCGATGCGGAATTACAAGAGCTGGTTGAAGAAACCGGACCTATCAGCAAAGAAGCAGAGCTCCTAGCTGATCTCCAGAGGCTTCAAGCAGAGTTCGTGAACTTCAAAGCACGTGTTGAAAGAGACAGAGATGTTGCTCGCAACGCTGCTATTGCAGAAGTGATTAGAGCGTTCCTACCTGCATTCGATGATCTTTCATTAGCGGAAGCTCACGGCGATCTTGAAGGATCACCGTTCGCTGCAGTTCTAAACAAACTGCGTAACGGTGGCGACAAGTTTGGTCTTGAAGTGTTTGGTGCAAAGGGTGAGAAGTTTGATCCTGAATTACACAATGCTCTAGTTCAAACTCCATCTGCTGATGTTACTGAGAATGTAATTGCAGATGTAATCTCACCTGGATACAAACTAGGTGATCGACTAATTCGTCCAGCTATGGTTGCGGTTTTTATTCCAGAAGCGAAGTAGATAAGTTATGGCAAGTCAAGATTGGTTAGAGAAGGACTTCTATAAAGTTCTTGGCGTGGCTAAAGATGTGTCTGAAGCAGAACTAAAGAAGGTTTATAGAAAGCTCGCTAGAAAACATCACCCTGATTCAAATCCAGGTGATGCAAAATCAGAAGCTAAGTTCAAAGAAATCTCTGAAGCTTATTCTGTTCTTTCCGATAAGGATCAGCGCAAAGAATACGATCAGTTCCGAGCAATGGGTGGTGGAGCAAGATTCACTGCTCCCGGTGGAGCTGGTCAATCAAGCGCTGGCTTTGAAGATGTCTTTGCTAACTTGTTTGGTGGTGGCGGTCGAGGCTTTGGTGGTTTCGGTGGGCCAATGCCGGGGCAAGATCTTTCTGCAACCACTGAACTTCCATTCATTGATGCAGTAAATGGAACAACAATCAAGTTGAACTACACAGGACTAGATCCAATTACTGCAAAGATACCTGCGGGTGTTCAAGATGGTCAAAAGATTAAGCTTCGTGGCAAAGGTGCAGCTTCACCTAATGGTGGACCTAACGGCGATCTAATAATCACAATTAATGTGAAGCCACATCCTGTTTTTTCTAGAGATGGCAATAATCTTCGGGTTACTGTTCCAATTACTTTTGCTGAAGCAGTATTAGGCGCAACTATTTCTGTGCCAACCCTGGGTGGTGATCCAGTCAAACTAAAAGTTGCTCCAAATACCCCTAACGGAAGAGTTCTTCGAGTTAAAGGTAAAGGTGTGACAACAGCTAAAGGAGTCGGAGATCTATTAGCTAGCGTTGAGGTGCTTGTTCCTTCACACATCTCAGATAAAGCAGCTAAAGCGCTAGCGGAGTTTGATGAATTACTTCCTAAGGAAGATCCTCGTGCTGACCTTCTTAATAAGGCAGGGCTGCTCTAATGAACAATATTGATCCGGACGCACCTATCCTGACTATTGCAGCCGCAGCTGAACTAGCCAGAATGCACCCGCAGACTCTGAGGCAATATGACCGCATGGGTTTGGTTAGACCTTCTAGAACTATCGGCCAATCGAGGAGATATACCCTTCGCAATGTGAGCCAATTGGCTGAAGTTGCCAAGCTATCAAGCGAAGGGGTGTCTTTGGTTGCTATCAAAAGAATCCTTGATCTAGAGAACTATGTTGTTGAGATGAAACAGCGGGTAATTGAACTCGAAAAATTGGTTGAAGAACTATCTCAGAAACAACCTGGGGTTAGGGTTTTTGCTGTTGGAGATGCCGGAACTGTGAGCATTCCATCGGGGAGAAGGCCTAAGAAATCCACTTCAGTGGTCCTTTGGAGACGTTCCTAAGAGGTTCCCTAAGGCGAATATCATCAGTCGTATTTAGGCAGTGAATCGCTAAAATTGGTCAATATGACCAATAAAACAGAAGAACGCTCATACGGCCAAGGCTCACAGGGCGAACCAGTAAAGCCAACCATTACTAAGCCAAGCATTGGAGCGAAGCTCAAATATAGCTTCGATAACTCAATCGCAAGAAGCGGCATGTTCGTAACTTGGATGCTGGTACTGATGATCATTTTCAGCATCCTGTTGGTATTCATTAGAGCGATCCTTTTTGCACTTCCGTTCATTACTCGCCCAGATACCCCAGTGGTATTCGAATTCGAAACCTTCTGGCAGTCTTTCGCAACTCTTTTTGGTAGAGGCTCAGAAGCCACTTGGGCAGAACGTATTCTCAGCTTCCTAACCTGGGTTTGTACCGTTGCTCTCGGTGGAGCTGTAACAGGTTTCATCGTTGGTGCAATCACAAGAACATTTGAAAAACTTCGTAAGGGCAAAAGCCCAATCATCGTAAACAACCACACCCTAATCTTGGGTTGGTCAAACCGTATCTACCCAATCTTGAAAGAGTTAGCTATTGCTAACTCAAACGTCAAGAAAGCAAACGTAGTTATCTTCTCTTCACACACCCGTGATTACATGGAAGGTGAGATTGACGCTAGAGCGAAAGATCTAGGAAAGCTAAAAGTTGTTACCAGAACCGGTGATGTAACGAACCCAGAGGACCTAAAGAGAACAAACATTGCTAACGCAAAGTCAATCATTGTTCTTGATAGTGATGAAAGTGGAGATGCAAACGTTGTTAGCGCTGTTCTTGCAATCAAGGCAGTCAACCCAAACACTGACATCAAAATCATTGCTGAAATTGATGATGCCAACACAGGTGAAGCCCTCACTGTTGCCACTCAAGGTCAGGTAGTCACTGTTAGATCACAAGAAATCATTGCTCGTGTTACGGCTCAAGCATCACGTCGTCCAGGTCTAGCAGCTGTCGTTCTTGACCTTCTAGATTTCGATGGCGATGAGATTTACTTTGCTGATGTTCCAGCCCTGCACGGCAAGACTTATGCAGATGCCCTTCTCGCCTTTAACGATGCATCTGTTATCGGCCTACTAGCCGCAGACGGCACCTCGATGGTAAATCCTGCTCAGAACACCAAGATCAAGCCAGGCATGAAGGTTATTGCTATTGCTGAAGATGACGACAAGGTTATCTATACCGGTGTTCGTGAAGACATCTCAAAGAAGAAGGTAACTGCTGTTGCTAAGAAGAAGGATGCAGCAGAACACCTACTAATCATTGGTTGGTCTTCAATGGGTCGAACAGTTCTAAACGAACTAGCTGGCTTCCTACCTAAGGGCTCAACAGTTCACATTGTTGCTCAGTCAAGATACGTTGCCGAGGACGAACTAAAGAACCTAAAGTTCGGAACAGTGAAGGTTACCTTCGCAAGCGTTTCAGGCGATGTTGATGATCTAATCGCAGCTGCTAAGGGCAAGAAGTTCAACGAAGTAATCGTGCTCGGTTACCGTAATGCAATTAGCCAGAGTGAAGCTGATGCTCAAACCATGCTTACCATGTTGCAGATGAACCAGATTTTTGCAGCCGAAGGTAACGGCGTTGAGCCAACACGTCTAGTTGCTGAAATCCTTGACTCAAGAAAGTCAGAGCTTGCACGAGTTGCAGCAGTCGATGATCTAGTTGTTAGCGACTCTCTAGCTGCTCTATTAATTGCTCAAATTAGCGAGAACCCATCACTTGCTCCAGTATTCGAAGATCTATTCGATGCTGAAGGTGCAACTTTAAATGTTCGAGACATCAGCGAATACGCAAAGCTAGGCAAGTCAGTTTCTTTCGCAGAACTTGTTGCAACTGCACGTAACCATGGTGAATCAGCAATTGGTTATCGCTTAGGTTCAGGTGAAGGTGCTGAAGGGTCAACCGGTGTTGTTCTTAACCCTTCAAAGACCAGTGAGTTTGTTCCTGTCGCAGGAGACTCTCTAGTTGTGATTGGCGACCTTAGCTAATTGAGTCAGCTCTCTCAGCTCAAAAAAGATTTGCGAGCTGTTTCGACCAAAGAGTGGGCAATAGGTTCAGCTAAGACTAAAGTTTTTGGCGAGGATAGCTATGGAGCTGGAGATTTATTCTTAGGCGTAACAGTTCCTGATACTAGGGCAATTGCTAAAACCTACAGGTATCTTTCTGACGAAGAACTAGATGAACTTGTTCATTCTAAGTATCACGAGGAGAGGCTCTGTGCTCTGGTTATCTTGAATGCGAATTACAAGAATCCCTCAAGTAATGAAGACAGAGTCCCTATCTACGAATACTTCCTGTCACTATTGGCTGATGGCTCAATAAACAACTGGGATCTAATCGATGTTGTTTGCCCAACAGTCGGGGACATCTTTCTAAGAGACTGCGGCTATGGGGTCAGAGACCTACAGGAACTAGCTTCATCTAAAGACCTGTGGCATAAAAGAGCCTCTATTGTCCTAACCTTCCCTCTGATTAGAGCCGGAAGGTTCGATGAGACTGAAGCCATCTCACTGCTGCTCTTAGAGGATGAGCACCACTTGATTCATAAGGCAGTGGGCTGGATGTTAAGAGAAATGGGCAAGCGAGATCAAGCTCGACTTACCCGTTTCATCAACAAGAACGTTCACTCTATGGCGCGCACCACATTGCGCTACGCGATAGAGAAATACACTCCTGAAGAACGTAAAGCGTTTTTAGCGCTTTAGTTGCCACACTTACAAAGTTGCTCTTCAGGAACACCCTCTAGAGCTTCTTCAATGTGCTGACCACAGCCAGCCCAAGTTACTTTGTTACATGATTCGCATAATGCTGGAGAACACATAATTCTTTCCCTTACTTCTTTCCGAATAATCTTGCGAAGAAACCAGGTTCCTTCGGGTCGTTCTGATGTCCTTGGCAACGCTCTGACTGAGGGATACCCTTCATCACCTGAGAGACGTGCTGACCACAGCCACTCCAGGTTGCTTTCTGACATTTACGACAGGTTACTTTTTGACACATTTACTTATCCTTCTTTTCTGTTCTTGGCATCCATTGCTGTTCGCCAGGTTTTATATCCACCGTCAAGGTTGACGACTTCAATTCCATAACCCTGCAAGAGTGAACTTGCAGTGTGACCTCTTTGACCTACCTGACAGTAGGCAATAACCTTCTTGTCCTTTAGTTCTTCGATGTGTTGTCTCATGACATTGACTTCAATATTTCTTGAACCAGGAATATTTCCTGCAGCATGCTCTGTTGGTGTTCTAACATCGATGAGCGTGTAACCAGCTGCTACTAATTCGTCTACCTGATCCCACTGAATAGTTTTTGTCTTTCCAGTGAACACGTTGTTGCCTACGTAACCTGCTTGATTGATTGCATCTTTAGCCGAACCAAACTGAGGGGCATAGGTAAGTTCGAGATCCATCAGGTCATCGATGGTTAGAGAACCCTTGATAGCGGTTGCAATAACATCGATACGCTTATCAACACCTGCTTGCCCAACTGCTTGCGCGCCGAGAATCAAACCACTTGTTGGATCAAAGAGAACCTTCATAGATAGTTGAGTAGCACCTGGATAGTAACCAGCGTGATCGCTTGGGTGAAGGTGAATAACTTTGTATTCAATGTTTTGCTTTCTTGCAGACTTTTCACTTAGACCAGTCATTGCAAGAGTGACACCCAACGCACCAATGATGCTTGTGCCAAGTGACTTAGAAGAACTAACTGGCAATCCATAGATCGCATCAGCGATTGCTCGACCATGGCGGTTAGCAAGGTTAGCTAGAGGAATAAGACCATAGTCATCACTTAGGAAGCTTTGCTTCTGAGCAGCATCTCCACCTGCATAAACATTCTCATCACTTGTTCTTTGATTTTCATCAACCCATATTCCACCGGTCTCACCGATAGTTAATCCTGCTTCTTTAGCAAGAGTTGTTTCAGGGGAGATACCTGCCGCGTTGATAACTAATGCAGCTGGAAGAACTTCACCGTTAGCAAGAACAACTGTTGTTGGATTCACTTCTTTGACAGTTGTTCCTAAGTGCATGGTGATGCCTGCAGCTTCAATTGCTTTCTGTAATGGCTCTGCTATTTCTGGATCGAAAGAACCCATCACTTGATGGCTGCTATTGATTAGGTGAATCTTGTAATTCGCTTCATGTAGGTTGTCAGCAACTTCAATGCCGATAAAGCCTGAACCGATAATTACAGCTGTCTTTTTAGCCGCATCATCCATGCTTGCCTTTACGCGATCAACATCTTCAATGTTTCTAAGTGGAATAGCTCGTTCGCCACCTGGAACATCGAGTGTTCTAGGTTTAGCACCGGTTGCAACAATCAACTTGTCGTAGCTGTCAGTGTGTTCGTTACCTGTTTCGGTGTTTCTGACCTTGATGGTTTTAGCCTTCAGGTCAACGCTTAACACTTCGCTGTTAACTTGAACATCGATGTTGAAACGCTCTTTGAGTGATTTAGGGGTTTGAAGTAAAAGGGCAGCTCTGCTGTCAATAACTCCACTTAAGTAATAGGGAAGACCACAGTTGGCATAACTTACGTTGCCACTTTTCTCATAGACAGTGATCTCTGCATGCTCATCTAAACGACGAGCTCTTGTTGCAGCTGACATACCGGTGGCAACTCCACCAACAATAAGAATTCTCATTATGCCAACGCCAAGAAGGCTTTTTCTAAGGCCTTCTTGTTCTCACTTCCTGAAGGCTCGGCAGCACACTTGTCCATCGCGGTCTGAATCACTAAGAAACCTGCACGCTGGAGAGCGGTGTTGGCAGCAGCCAATTGGTTCAATAATTCAGCACAATCTCGGCCTTCATCAATCATTTTGACGATGCCCTGGATCTGTCCTTGGACTCTACTTAGGCGGTCTCTAGCCTGTTTTAGCTCTTGTGGGTCTATTTGCATGATTTGCTCCTTGTTCTGCTAGTATACCCCTAGGGGTATAAGAAAGGTAATTAAATGAATCGCTCGGTAAAGATTTTTTCTGGTTTGGCACTTGCAGTAACACTGCTGTTTTCAACAGCTGCGTGCACAACTACAGTGGCAATTGACACAGCATCAGTGACTGCGGTGATTGACGTTAGAACTGTTGAAGAGTTCAATGCAGGTCACCTAGAGGGAGCACTTCACATTCCAGTTGAAAGAGAAGACTTTGCCGAAAGTATCTCGCAGTTAGATCCTGAGGGTAGCTATCTTGTTTACTGCAGAACTGGTCGTAGATCGGGTTTAGCCATTGATCAGATGACACAGCTGGGTTTCAAGAACTTGTCTAACTTGGGTTCACTAGAGAACGCTGCAGCTGTTACGCAGATTCCTGTAGTTCAGTAAATCTATTTAGCTGAGATCAACAACCACAGGGACATGATCAGAAGGCCCTTCGCCTTTGCGTTCGTCTCTAACAATTTGTGCAGCGGAAACTCGTTCAGCAAAAGCATCGTTTCCTAGGATAAAGTCAATTCGCATGCCTTCATCTTTAGGAAAACGCAGCTGCTGATAATCCCAATAGGTGTATCCATCTGGAATTAGTGGTCTGACAACGTCTTGCAAACCTATTTGTTCGAATGCGTTGAATGCATCGCGTTCTGATTCTGAAACATGTGTTGAACCAATAAATGCATCCATGTCCCAAACATCTTTATCTAATGGAGCGATGTTGAAATCTCCCATTAGAGCAAGAGCTTGACCTGGTTCATGCTCTAACCATTCAGCTGTTACCGCAGCTAATCTGTCTAACCATTCAAGTTTGTACGTGTAGTGAGGATCATCAAGAGTTCTTCCATTAGGGACATATAAAGACCAAAGTCTTACATCACCAAATGTTGCACCTATTGCTCTAGCTTCTTGAGCTGTTTCAGGACCAAAGCCCGGCATTCCAGGAAAACCTATTTCAACATCTTCAGCAGGTATCTTGCTTGCAAAAGCAACACCATTCCATTGGTTTAATCCATGAAGAACTACATGATATCCAGCGTCAGTAAAGGCCTGCATGGGGAACTGCTCAGGCTTGCATTTGATCTCCTGCATAGCAAGAACATCAACATCAGCTCTCTGCATCCAGTCGACTACTCTTCCGACACGGGTTCTAATTGAGTTCACGTTATGAGTTGCTATGCGCATTGTTTAAACTTAAGACATGACTGAGACTTCTACCGCCAAGCACCGCCTAATCGAACTCATTAAAGAACTAGCTGTTGTTCACGGCAGAGTTACTTTATCCAGCGGTCTAGAAGCTGATTACTATGTAGATCTTCGTAGAGCTACCCTGCACCATGAAGCAGCACCGCTGATTGGCCAGGTAATGCTTGACATGTTGGATGCCAACGGAGTCACTGACTTTGTTGCTATCGGTGGTTTAACCATGGGAGCAGATCCTGTTGCAACTGCTGTGATGCACCAAGCAGCAAGTAGAGGTAGAGCGATTGATGCTTTCGTTGTTCGCAAACAAGCGAAAGCTCACGGTATGGGTAGACAGGTTGAAGGACCTGATGTCCAGGGAAAGAAAGTTGTAGTTGTTGAAGATACTTCAACAACAGGTGGTTCTCCGCTGACTGCAGCTCAAGCTTTAGAAGAAGCAGGAGCAATTATTGTTGCTGTTGCAACTGTTGTTGACAGAGATACCGGAGCTCAAAAAGTAATCGAGGATGCCGGCTATAAATATTTCACAGCCGTCACCCTCGATGACTTAGAACTTCGTTAGCGTTTTCTGGTTAACTTTCCAAAACCATTTAGGGTTCTGTATTGAATCCAGTCAATCATGATTGATCTTCTCTCGATGGTTTCATCCAGCGCTCCACCATCGAAGTTACCTCCGGTAGCAAGGTTCAATATCAAATAAAACTCAGCGTTGAATACCCAGTCCTTTGGAGCGATTGTGCTCTTTCTGTGTGCCCCAACAAGTTTTCCGTCTAGGTAGAACTTGATTGAGTTTGGCAGCCAGTCAACACGGTAGACGTGGTAACCATCGCTCAGTGGAGTGTTACCAGCTGAGAAGTAATTGCTTAGGGCACTTCCACCTGAGTAACCAGGACCGTGCAAGCTTGATACAGATGTGAATGGATCGGAACCTCTGGTTTCCATGATGTCGATCTCACCACATGATGGCCAACCATCGCACGAAGGTCGAGGGACACCGAGCATCCAGAATGCTGGCCACATGCCAACACCTTCTGTTGTCTTAATTCGAGCAGAAATACTTCCGTACTGGAAGCCGAGCTTTCCACGGGTCACAATCTTTGCACTTGAGTAAAGACAGTCTTGGTATAGGAAGCAGCGGTAGCTCATGTGCTCTTCGTTGTTTTCATCAAGTTTGAGTGCAGTAATTACTAACTGCCCCTTGCCGTTAGTTGAGATATTGTCTCTCTTGTTGGTGTAATACTGCTTCTCGTTATTACCCCAGCCGTAACCCCAACCAATGTCGTAGCTCCAGAACCTTCTGTCAACAGGGGTTCGAGCCTTTTCGCCGAAGTACTGGGCCCAAAGGATCCTCTCCTTAGAAGGAGCGGTTGCTCGAGGAGCGCTAGCCTGGGCACTTACGGAGCCGATGGTTAGGACGGATACTGCAATTAGTGCAGCGACAAATCTGGTGCGGGTTGTTTTCTTCACGGGTTACCTCTTCTGCTCCTATGAAAGACGTCTTGGCTGGGAAAGTGCACCAAGAATGATTACTTTTTGGTAACAGTTAGCCTGATTACGCCTTCTCAGATTGCCGAGAAACCGCTTTCACGCTTAACTTGTATTACTGTGAAACCGCTTTCGCAGTTTACTACAAACCTTATTATCGAGGACGTAGGCCTCCCCAAATAGCTGTCGCACAACGGCTAGCTGGGGAGGCAACACCTCAGAGGAGATCAAATGTCAAGGAAGTCTTTTTCTATCAAGGCAACAGCCCTTTTGGGTAGCGCTACCCTCGCTATGGGTGTTTTAGGTTTTATTTCCCCGGCAGCTGCAAACATCGACTGTACAAAGGCGACAGTCTCAGGTAACGGCTGCACAGTTTTGACAGTCAACACATTCGGTGACGTCATTCAGCCAGCCCTTGTTGCTGACTACAGAAAACTTCGTCCAGACGTGAAGCTAAGCATTAAGAAGTCAGACCTTGACGCCCTAAATGGTACCGGTCTATTCACCCAGTGTGCTGCTGGTGGAGCGGGTAACCCAGACATCGCAGCAGTTGAGATTTCATACTCAGGTTTCTGGCGTTCATACCCACAGTGTTTCGTGGATCTACGTACATTGAGAAACACAGCTAACAAGAGCGCTAACGACATCAAGAAGGACTACCTACCTTGGCGCTGGGAGCACGGTGTTGGTTACAACGACTCTGTAATTGGTATCCCAACCGACGTTGGAGGCCTAGAAGTTGCTTACCGTTGGGACCTTTTCAAGAAGGCCGGACTTCCATACAAGAGAGAAGACGTGAGCAAGGCTTGGAACACCTGGCCGAAGTTCATCGCTTTCGGTAAGAGATATGTTGCGAAGCTAACAGCAGCTCAAAGAAAAGCAAACGTTGGATTCATTGACAACGTAGGAACTATCTACCCGGCAATCATGAACCAGGGAACTGAGAAGTACTACAGAAACAACGGTACTGACCAGGGTCAACTAATTTTCAAGACCAACAAGCAAGTCAAGCTAGCTTTCGACACTACCGTTGCAGCAAGCAACGCAAAGATCGGAACACGTATTGGCCAGTTCTCATCTGACTGGAACGTTGGTATGACTAAGGGAACTTTCGCAGCGATGCTAGCTCCAGCTTGGATGACAAGCTACATCAAGGGACAGGCTCCAACTACCAGAGGTAAGTGGGACATTGCAAGCGTTCCTGGTGGCGGTGGAAACATGGGTGGAAGCCAGCTAACTATTCCTAAGGGTGCTAAGAACCAGCAGGAAGCTTGGAACTTCATCTCATGGTACCTAGCTCCAGCTCAGCAGTTGAAGGTGTTCCAAATGTATGGTCTATTCCCATCAACTCCTTCGCTATACACAAACAGAGCAATCACTGTTGACAAGGACCCATTCTTTAACAACGCCCCTGTTGGAAAGATCTACTCAACAGGTGTTAAGAAGCTAAAGCCAATTTTCGAAGGTAAGCTTCAGCGCTGCATCGATATGGCCATGGGAGCTGCTATCTCACTTGTTGCAAACGGTAAGGAAAAGAATGCAACTAAGGCATTCAACACCGGTATTGCCGCAGCAGGTAAGTGTAAATAGTAACTAAAGAGAGATAAGTAATGTCACAGACAACTGTGGGTCAAGCTCGTGCGAGCAAACCACCCTCACCTTGGAAGCCCGCAAAGCAACCTAGAAAAGTGAACAACCCTAACGCTGTTCCTTCTCTAAATGGTCGATGGGGCTACATGTTCACAGCCCCGTTCTTTGTGATGTTCTTGATCTTTGGTTTAGCACCAATCATTTATTCCGTATACATCGCATTCTTTAATTGGGATGCTTTGGGAACCCAGGAATTCATTGGTCTAGCAAACTTCAATGAGTTGTTTGTTGACACTAGGTTCTGGAATGCGCTGATCAACACCTTGGATATTTGGTTGCTATCAACTATCCCAATGTTGATCATGTCGATTGGTCTAGCAGCTGTTCTGCACAGTCCGCACCTGAGAGGTTCAACGTTCTTTAGAACCATTCTTCTTGTCCCAAACATCACTTCTGTTCTAGCAATTGCGATTGTGTTCGGACAGCTTTTTGGTAGAGATTTCGGCATGGTGAATTTTGTTCTTGGACTCTTTGGTGTTGAAAACATTGACTGGGTTCAGGGAACTACCTCAAGCCACATTGCAATTGCTTCCATGATTGTTTGGCGTTGGACTGGTTATAACGCTTTGATCTTCTTGGCTGCGATGCTTGCAATTCCAAACGAGCTTTACGAATCAGCATCGCTTGATGGTGCAGGTAAGTTTAAGCAGTTCATCTATGTGACTCTGCCTAGCCTTCGTAACACCATCACCTTCGTACTTATCGTTGGAACCATCGGTGGCCTACAGGTATTCGCAGAGCCACTGATTTTAGGTGGATCATTCAACGGTGGTGACTCAGGTCAGTTCTCTACTTTGACACTGTTCCTCTTCGAGCAAGCATTCGTTGCGTATAAGTGGGGATATGCAGCGGCAGTTGGAATCATGATCACTGTGATTGTTGCTTTTGTTTCGATAATCAACTTCTTCATCACTCGTAAGATTGCAGGTGATGGAAGATGAGTTCAGCGGAAGTATTAGCGCAGCCAGTTATTAAACCAAAGCGCAGAAGAAAGCCAAAGTGGCAGCGCATGGGAATCATGGGCTACGTCGCTCTTGGTCTTGTAACCTTCCTATCGCTCTTCCCGTTCTACTGGATGTTTATCGTTGCATCTAACGGAACAGATGAGATCAGCAAGATTCCACCGACACTAGTTCCTGGTCCTCGCTTCTTCACAGTAGTAAGCAACGTTTATGAAGCTCTTCCTCAGTTCAACCAAGCACTTCTAAACACTGTCTATGTTGGAACAGTAGTTGCTTTGGCTCAGGTGTTCTTCTCAGCGATTGCAGGTTTTGCTTTCGCAAAGTTGAACTTCAGAGGGCAGAAGTTCATGGTGCTGTTTGTTATCTTGACCATGATGCTTCCAAGCCAGCTTGGAATTATTCCTTTGTTCATGCTTATGGGAAACCTAGGTTTGATTGACACTCTCGGTGCTTTGATTATTCCTGCTCTAGTAACAGCCTTCGGTGTGTTCTGGATGAGGCAGGTTATTGATGCGCAGGTTCCTAACGAGCTGTTGGAAGCTGCGAGCATCGATGGTGCTGGCGTATTCCGCGCATACTGGAGCATCGTTGTTCCGATCATTTCTCAGAGCGCATTCGTACTTGGATTATTCTCATTCCTTGCAACGTGGAACGACTTCCTCTGGCCACTTCTTGTATTGAATACTCCAGAGAACTTCACAGCTCAAGTTGCGGTGAACCAGTTGAAGAGTAGCTACGCAATTGACTACGCATTGAACATGGGTGGCGCATTCCTATCTACTGCCCCGCTTTTGATATTGTTTATCTTTGTTGGTAGACGCCTTGTCCGTGGTGTTATGGATGGAGCGGTGAAGGGTTAGTCATGAGTTTTCCAGAAGACTTTAACTGGGGCACAGCAACTGCCTCATATCAAATCGAAGGTGCTTTTAGCGACGGTGGTCGTTCGGCTAGCATCTGGGACACTTTCTCAAAGACCCCTGGCAAAGTAGTTAACGGCGACACTGGGGATGTTGCTTGCGATCACTATCACCGCTACCCAGAAGACATCAAGATCATGAAAGATCTTGGCGTTCAGTCGTATCGCTTCAGCCTTGCTTGGCCAAGAATTATTCCTAACGGAACAGGTGCAACCAACAAGCACGGAATTGATTTCTATGACCGTCTAATCGATGGACTTCTTGAAGCCGGCATTCAGCCAACAGCAACTTTGTATCACTGGGATCTGCCACAGACCCTTCAGGACAAGGGTGGTTGGGCTAACAGAGACATCGTTCAGCAGTTTGCTGATTATGCAACTGTTGCAGCGGAAAACTTTGGAGATCGAGTTGCTAACTGGATCACTATCAACGAGCCATGGTGTGTTACCTGGTTAGGTCACTTTGTTGGTGTTCACGCTCCGGGAATTAAAGATCTAGAAACTGCCGTTGCAGCTGCGCACCACACAGCACTTGCTCACGCAGAAGCCACTCGTGCACTTCGTGCTGTAAGACCTGAGATTCGTAGCGGTATTACTTTGAACATGACTAACTACCGCATTGACGATGAGAACAATGCAGAACTTCAGGAACTTCGCAACTACTGGGATTCAAACATCAACAAATGGTGGATAGATGCTCAGCTACATGGGACTTACCCTGAGAACCTAGTCGAGCTTTATGGTGACAAGTTGTCGAAGGTAGTCAAGCCAGGAGACATGGAAGCTCTAAAGATTGATAGCGAGTTCCTAGGCATCAACTACTACTCAGACTCTTTCCTAAACACTCCAACAGCGGAGCAAGTTGAAAAGAACGAGGGAACTTTTGCTTTCCCGATCAACTCTGACGGCACATCTCCAGGACCTCACACTGACATGGGATGGCCAATCACTCCAACCGGTCTAACCGATCTTCTAGTTCGTATCCACAAGGACTGGCCAGAGATTCAAGACATCGCAATCACCGAGAACGGTGTTGCCTATGGCGACGAGCCAGATGATAAGGGCGAAGTCAACGACGATCGCCGTGTCGATTACCTAGTGAACCACTTGGTTGCCGTAAGCGATGCTATTGACCAGGGCGTCCCTGTCAAGAGCTACTACTACTGGTCACTGCTTGATAACTTTGAGTGGGCAGAAGGATATGCGAAACGATTTGGTATCGTTTTTGTCAATTTTGAAACATTACAGCGAATCGTGAAACTTTCTGGAACCGTTTACAGTAAAGTTATTGCGACAAACGGTAAGTCACTAGAGCTCCTCGCTAAAAAGTAGAGGCAGAGTAAGGGAGGTAAGCAGGTATGACACCTCCTCCACGCCCCACTTATACAGTTATCGCTAAAGAAGCAGGCGTTTCTGAAGCTACCGTCTCCCGCGTACTAAATGGCGACGAGAGCGTTCACCCCGATAGAGCCAAGCGTGTTCACGAAGCGGTCGACAAGCTTGGCTACCGCAAGAACAGAGTTGCCTCAGCGTTAGCATCCGGCCGATCAGGTCTTATCGCGGTGGTTATTGACGATGATCTCTCAGTATTTAGCGACCCATTCTGGGGAACTGTTACCTCAGGAGTAAGTCGAATTCTCTCTGAGAATGGGCTTCACACAGTTCTTATGGTCTCGCCTGTTGGTCTGGTGGATGGCGGAGTTGCCCACTACCTGAAGTCGGGTGAAGTCGATGGAGCTATCTTCTTCGTCTTGCACAGCGACGCCTTGGTGAACAATCTGAAGAAATCCGGACTGCCGATGGTTATCGCAGGTACCCCGCACTCAAGCCTCGACATTCCCTTTGTTGACACTGATAACTTTGGTGGTGCATACGCAGGAACCAAACACCTCATTAATCAGGGCTGTGAAAGGATCGCCATCATCACAGGAGATATTGGAACCACTGCTGCTAAACAACGTCTTGATGGTTACCTGCAGGCTTTCAGGGAAACAGGAAGAGTCCCTGCTAAAGGCCTTATCTGTGAGGGAGACTATTCTCTAGCCAGTGGCATAGACCACACCAGAAAACTTATAGAAAAGCACCCAGACATCGATGGAATCTTTGCCAGTAACGATCTAATGGCAGCAGGTGCTGTAACAGTTCTTCAAGACATGGGCAAGCTAGTGCCTGAAGATGTCAAGGTAGTTGGCTTTGATGACGCTCTAATTGCTCAAACTACAAGACCTGCCCTGACTACTATTCGCCAGGATGTGGTGGCCTTGGGTGAGGCAGCCGGAACCCTCATGATTGCTCAACTAAACGGGGAAGATGTTCAACCAATCATCACCACGACTGAGCTCATCATTCGTGCCTCTGCATAGATAACAAATTGGTAACTACCCGCGAAACCGCTTTCACGAAGCCTTGGTTCGGGATAATCTGCTTATAGGAAGTGTGTGCGCACTCCGATTGATAATGGAGTTTCGCTCAGTAGACCTGATTCCCTATCCTTCGGATTACACACTCCAACCAAAATGAAGGATAAAAAATGATTCTAAAGACCAACAAAGTTATTGCTTTTGTTGCAACAGCAGCGCTTTCTATCGTTGGCGTAGGAGCAATTTCAGCTCCAGCTAATGCCGCAGCCTGCCCTTACCCAGTTGAGAACCAGGCTAGCAACGACAAGCCTAAGTTCAACATTCGTCTGATCAGCCCAAGCCTGTCTGACGACAACTCAATTCGTCGCTACGACTTTGAATCTCAGTTCACCATGGACTGCGACTGGTTCGGTGTTGGTATGCGCTTTAACCAGGTCTATGTCCCATTCGGTCTTAGGACTAACCTAACTTTCCAGGTCACTACCCCAACTAACGTCCCTGTTGCTAACCAAAGGGTTACCCTACGTGCAAACAAGGGTTACTCAAACTCAAACGCAAACGTTAAGGTAAACGGAATCAAGGCTAGACCTGCCCCTTCAAACGCTTCTGATGGTGCAAACATCATCGGAACCACAGATGTCAACGGAGTTGTTAACTTCGTAGTTCAGTCTCCTGATGACTGTGAAGCATACGGCGGTATCTTGCCTGATGCTCCTGCAAACATCACTCAGGACACTCCTAACGACAGAAACGCAGATCCAACAACTGACTGCTACAGCCAGTTCCTTCCATCAATCACTGGTGAGAAGACTGACTCTGCAGACTTCCTAGAACTGCACTACTTCAACCCAGCTGGTCTTGACTTCACTCCAAGTGATGCAACCATCAAGTTGCTTGCTCCAACTCTTAGAGTTGCTGATGAAGCCAACGGTAAGGCTAACGCTATGGAACTAGATGGCAGAATGCTTACCTATGCACCAATCGGTTCTAAGCAGGTGATTGCATTCCAGGCTCTAAAGGCTGATGGTAGCTATGCAAGAAACCAGCCAGTTACCGTTCGCGTCAACCTGGCAAACTCTGGTGCAAACGCAAAGACCTCTGCAGGTCTCTTCGGCCTAACTGGAACCGCAACAGCTCTTCCAGCGAACGCATCAAAGACTACAGAAGATCAGTTGGTTCTAACTGGAACTACAGATTCATTCGGAACTGTTGTGTTCTCATTGAACAACACAGACACAGTAGCTGGTGCTAAGCCTGCAACTCCAACAACTGCACCAGCAGCTGGTTCAAAGTTCGCAAGAGTCTTTGCTGAAATCACCGGCAAGGTCAACACTGGTCCAGAAATTCAATTCCACTACTACAAGCCAGTTCCACCAACATCAATTGCTGTTGCTGCTAAGGCTCGCAAGATCACTGTGACTCTAAGCTACGCAAAGGGCAAGAGATCAGTTGTAACAATCACTGGCTTGAGACCTGTGGCTGTAACGCCAACAGTGGACAAGAAGGCCTACACTTACACAGTCAAGAAGGGCAAGATTACCGTGAAGGTAGTTTCAAACGGAAAGACTCTGACAAAGGTATTCAACGTTAAATAATTACTCCTTGTAAGTAAAAAACCGGTCACCCACAAAGTGACCGGTTTTTTATTTAAGAACTATTTGATCAGATCTCCAATAGAGTTCAGAATCTCATTTGGTCTGAATGGGAATTTGTTTATCTCTGCTTCATCAGCAATACCGGTAAGAACTAAAACGGTGTGCAGGCCAGCCTCAATACCTGCAACGATGTCAGTGTCCATGCGGTCACCAATCATTCCTGTGGTCTCTGAGTGAGCGTTGATCTTGTTCATAGCTGATCTAAACATCATTGGGTTTGGTTTACCAACGATGTATGGCTCACGTCCAGTTGCCTTTGTAATTAGAGCAGCAACAGAACCGGTTGCAGGCAGAACACCATCAGCACTAGGACCAGTTGCATCTGGGTTGGTAGCGATGAATCTTGCACCATTGTTGATTAGCCTGATTGCCTTAGTAAGAGAATCGAAGTTGAAGTTTCTGGACTCCCCTAGAACCACGTAGTCGGGGTTCACATCAGTCATGATGTAACCGATCTCGTGCATCGCTGTGGTTAGACCTGCTTCACCTAATACGAAGGCAGAACCCTTTGGCTTCTGAGAAGCAATAAAGTCGGCGGTTGCTAGAGCGCTAGTCCAGATAGCATCCTCAGGAATATCAAGACCAGTTGCTCTTAGTCTGGCTGACAGGTCTCTAGGCGTGTAAATAGAGTTGTTGGTTAGAACTAAGAATCGAAGGCCATCTTCACGCCACTTCTTGATAACCTCAGCGGCTCCCGGTAGGGCATGACCTTCGTGCACAAGCACGCCATCCATGTCGGTGAGCCAACATTCAATATTTCTCTTTTCAACCATGGCTCAAGTTTACCTTCAGCAAAGTTAGGCTTGAGTGGATGTCAGATAAAGAACAGCCAAACAATCCAAGTCATGAGCTCACCACTTGGGGCGTAGGCCCTTGGCAGGGTGATTTACCAGAAGGATATGACCACCCTGAATCTATCTATGACCCTGAACTTCTAGCTAACGGGGACACCCGCAATGTGGTGGATAAGTATAGGTATTGGAAGATGGAGGCTATTGTGGCTGACCTAGACACCAAACGCCACCCATTCCACGTAGCCATAGAGAACT
>JAULUM010000061.1:0-6640 GCA_032111565.1 Rhodoluna sp.
AACCGCGAACGCAAGCCCCGACTTTCTAAATGCTGCTAATCGCTGGAAAGCCTGGGTCTGTCTTGCTTCGAATAGGAAACTTTGAGGAGTTGCGGTTTTTGATCTCAAAAGAATCATTCTGTTTTGAGTCAGACCTGAAACCTGGTTGTATGTGGTGTATCCAATTACTACTTGGGTGCCCCTAGTTCCAACCTTTAGGTTTTGGAAAACTACACTCTCTTCGGATGGAGCAAGATTTTTTGTCGGAGCAAGCCATTTTCTTGTTTTGAGGCTGTAATCCCTAATCCCAATGCCACCCTGTTCGAGCTCTGAATTGGTAATGATAGACAGAGTATTTGAATCCCTTTGAACCCACTTTGAATAAACAACTGTGTTAACAGGAATATTCTGTGCAGTCATAGTTGCGCTCCACTTTGAAGTCTTTGCGTTAAAAAGTGCAACTCTTGTTGCGCAAGATTCACCTGTGTAATCGGTATAGCTGACTGCAAATCCAGAAGATAATCCAACGATTTCAGTAGCGCGATTTTCTCGAACACTTCCGAGTAATTTAGGTGTTGGCCACTTTGAAGTGTTACGAGTGGCGCTGACACGGAAGTCAATCTTTAATCGAGTACTAGAGGACCCAACTAAGACTGCCAGCCTTCCCGATTCATCTATTGCAATCTCGTGCCTAAGGTAACCACAGTTTGGAGAGTCAAAGTCATCGCATCTCGTGCCCGTTACTTTTAGTGGCTTTGTTGCAGCAAACTCTTTAGACCAAGTAGTTCCATTAGTTGAAGTTCGGCCAATGATCTGATCTGTTACAGCAGAACCCTTTTTTGTTCTTTTGATCCAAGCAGCAAACAACATACCTTTCTTGTTTGCGACTATCTTCGGAGCCGTTTCTTGGTACAAAGCGGAGAAGGCGGCTGCTTTGTTGAGTTGGATGACCTTGCCAAATTTATCTTTTGAATTCATGATTCTGGTTCTAAACCAAAGAGCACTGCCCGTCCCCGCTTCAGCCCAAGCAACCAATGTTCTTCCACCTGAAAGAGAGAATGTTTCAGCTGCCCAAATGCCATTGGTTATCTTTGCAATCGGAATCTGTTTGGTGTTAGAAAGGGCTGGGGTGGACGCGCTAGCTCCAGAGATTGTTGATGTGAATAGGGCTGCGGTTACTAGTACTACAGATAGTTTCTTCATTTGGACTCCTTATAGTTCAGGCTAGTGCTTTAAATCTCGAACCAGGGCCTGCCTTCGGTAGTGTTATCTTGTGAACGAATTTCCTAGAATCTCTCATCGAATCGGCTCTATTGCGGAGTCAGCCACACTAAAAGTTGATGCCAAAGCAAAGGCTTTACAGGCAGCTGGTAAGCCAGTTATTTCTTATGCGGCAGGTGAACCTGACTTCCCAACACCACAACACATTGTTGAGGCAGCCGTTGTTGCAGCTAGAGATCCTAAGAACCACCGCTACACACCAGCAGTTGGTTTACCTGAACTGCGTGAGGCTATTGCTCACAAAACAAAGATTGATTCAGGAACTGAAGTGACTGCAGCTCAAGTAGTTGTCACTAACGGTGGCAAGCAAGCTGTGTACCAGGCCTTTGCTACATTACTTGATCCAGGCGATGAAGTAATAGTTCCAACACCTTTCTGGACCACATACCCTGAAGCTATTCATTTAGCTGGTGGAGTTCCAGTTGAAATCTTCTCTGGTAGTGACCAGGGATATTTAGTAACTGTTGATCAGTTAGAAAAAGCAAGAACACCTAGAACCAAAGTTCTACTATTTGTTTCTCCATCAAACCCAACCGGTGCCGTTCACTCTCGTGAAGAGGTGGAAGCTATTGGTAAGTGGGCTTATGAAAACGGTCTTTGGGTTATTACTGATGAGATCTATCAGAACCTTACCTATGACGGACTAAAGGCATATTCAATTACTGAAGTAGTTCCTGAGCTTATTGATAGAACCATCATGGTCAACGGTGTTGCTAAGACTTATGCGATGACTGGTTGGCGTTTAGGTTGGATGGCTGGACCTCTTGATGCCATGAAGGCAGCAGCTAACCTTCAGTCACACCTATCTTCTAACGTCTCTAACATCAGTCAAAGAGCAGCTCTTGCAGCTCTGACTGGTTCTCAGGATGAAGTTCTAGCAATGCGCGATGCATTCGATAGAAGAAGAATTCTTGCCGTTGATGAACTAAACAAAATTAACGGTTGGGTTGCACCAAAGCCGCAGGGTGCTTTCTATGTTTACTCAGATGTCACTGGACTACTTGGCAAAGAGTGGGGCGGCAAGAGAATTGAAACTTCCCTCGAGCTTTGTGATTACATGCTTGATGCTGCAGAAGTTGCTCTTGTGCCAGGAGAAGCTTTCGGACCTTCAGGTTACGTAAGACTTTCTTATGCTCTAGGTGATGCTCAACTCCTAGAAGGTATTCAGAGACTGCAGAAACTATTTAGCTAAGTCTCTTTGACTCAGCAACTAGTTCATCCCAATTACTTGGAACTTTGCCTGAATCCAACATTTTCTTGAAGACTGCATAGGCATCGGTTGGTGATCCATACTCACGCAAAGTATTTGAATCATTGACCCAGCCGTATGCAATGATTTCGCTTTTCGTGCTGTATCTGAAAAAGAGTCGAAACTGCTGAAGGAACTTGCCCCTAAACCAATGGGTGTGCTCCTTGCCCAAGGAGTTACCTAATCTGAACTCTGCGTTACTAGGGCTGGACGGAACATGGGTCCAAGTTGCCAGGGTCAGAGCCCTCAACTGCTGAGCTTGCTTGGAGTGGATCGAGTCTGGTCCTATTTTTTGCTTGACCACTCGATTTGCTTCGCGGTACTTCTCAAGCTGGCTCAGAAACTCCACGTGTCCAAGCAGCATCCAATCTCTCGAACTCACTTAGATTCCTCTTCCTGGGCCCAAAGTTCTTCAAGTGTTGGCGGCAACCCCTCGACTCCCACTCCTCTTGCCCCAGAAAGTTCGGCCACGATGTCCTCATACATTTCGGCAGTCAGAGGAATTAAGCGCTCTGGGTTAGTGGCCATGTCTTTGGCTAGGAAGTCCAACCAAGCATCGACAGAAGGGTCAGTGTGTTCAAGATCCGCGGGGTTTCGCTTATTGACTCGAACGCCCCCAGACTCGTCCAGTGTCCACTCCAGCTTGTCTCTCTTGTTGAGACCTAGGGCTTTTCTAATCCTTGCTGGCACTGTGGTTTGGTAGCGATCGGTGAGGCTTGATTCGAGCTCGTTTTCATCCATTGCTAGATGGTAATGCATATGCATTACCTGCACAAGAGAGAAGATCGCCCTTTGCATTTAGCGGGCCTCAGGGCTAAACTCGTTAGAGGTAGTTTGACAACTGCCCCAAGCCTAATCTGGCAAATTAATCATTTTAGATATCAATCTATTACTGTGTTCATTTGCCTCCTTAGGGCAGTGGCTCAATTGGTAGAGCAGCGGTCTCCAAAACCGCAGGTTGCAGGTTCGAGTCCTGTCTGCCCTGCAAGCAATGTCACATTTGTGATATTGAAAAGTAACATCAGCACTAACTGAAGGAAGAGAAATGTCAGAAGAACTAGAGCAGACATCTGAAGACTTAGTTGAAAAGTCAAAGGCTAATCGCGCTGCTGCACGCGGACCTATTGGTCGCATCATTCTTTTCATTCAGCAAGTTATTGCAGAGCTTCGCAAAGTAAACAAGCCAACTTTCAATGAGCTACGTAACTACACAGGAGTTGTTCTAGGTTTCGTAGTTGTAGTAATGGTTATGATCTTTGGTTTTGACTTTGTATTCGGCCAGGGAGTCATCTGGCTTTACACAGCTTTCGATACCACCAACTAATTTTTAGCAACAAACTAACTAAGGAAACTCGTGACCGATTTCGAATCAGAGCAGAACCAGCCAGAAGAGATCAACCTAGAGGTTGAATCATCTGACTACGCTGAAACTGACCCTGCTTACATTGATGACACCAACGCTGATGATGTATCAGCTGAGGAGCAGGCTATGCACGTCGAATCTGATGTTGAAGTAGCAGCACAATCTGAAACTGCCGCAGCACAAGATATTCACGAAGCATCAGTTGAAGAACCAGCTGCAGCAGAGGACGAGGACCCATATGCTGCGTTCAAGAAGGAACTTCGCGAGCAGCCAGGCAAGTGGTTCATCATCCACTCATACGCAGGTTACGAGAAGCGTGTGAAGCAGAACATTGAAAACCGTATGCTCTCAATCGTTGGTGGAGATAACATCTACCAGATCGAAGTTCCAATGGAGGAATCCATTGAAATCAAGAACGGTCAGAGAAAGCTTGTAACCAAGGTTCGTATCCCAGGTTATGTTCTAGTACGCATGGACATGAACGAAGACTCATGGTCTCTAGTTCGCGGTACCCCTGCTGTTACTGGCTTCGTAGGTCACAGCGAATACCCAAGCCCTCTTCGTCCTCAAGAAGCATTTGAGATGCTGAAGACCCTTTACGTTCTTCCTGAAGAAGCAGCTGCTAAGGCTGCAGTCAAGGGTGGAGCTAAGGGTAAGGCAAAGTCAATCCCTGTTAACGTCAACTACACACTTGGCGAAAGCATCATGATCAAGGAAGGTTCTTTCGCAGGTCTTCCTGGAACCATCAGCGAAATCAAACCAGAAAGCGGCAAGCTTATTGTTCTGGTTTCATTGTTCGAACGTGAAACTCCTGTTGAACTTGCCTTCGACCAGGTCTCAGCTCTCGTATAAAGATTTACAAACCTAAAACCAAAGGAAACTAACAAATGGCACCGAAGAAAAAAGTAACCGGCATGATCAAGCTGCAGATCCAAGCAGGAGCTGCTAACCCAGCCCCACCGATTGGTCCAGCTCTAGGTCAGCATGGTGTGAACATCATGGAGTTCTGTACCGCATACAACAATGCAACTGCAGATCAGCGTGGAAACGTTGTTCCAGTAGAGATCACCGTGTATGAAGACCGTTCATTCACATTCATCCTTAAGACTCCACCAGCAGCTGAACTAATCAAGAAGGCAGCTGGAGTTGCTAAGGGTTCATCTACTCCTCACACCGTGAAGGTAGCAAAACTTACTCGCGAACAGGTTCTAAAGATCGCCGAGACCAAGATGTCTGACCTCAACGCCAATGACGTTGAAGCAGCAGCTAAGATCATCGCTGGTACTGCCCGCAGCATGGGTATCACCGTCGAAGGTTTCTAATAACAAAATAACCAAACGGAAGTGGGAGAGTCGCGCGCGACTCGTTACACCACAACTGTGACCAACTAAATAAGAAGGAAAAGCAGAATGGCTAAGCGCTCAAAGGCATATATTGCCGCAGCACAGAAAATCACTGAAGGTAAGTTATACACACCTGCAGAAGCAGTAGCTCTAGTAAAAGAGACTGGAACATCTAAGTTCGATGCAACTGTTGAAGTTGCAGTGAAGCTTGGTGTTGACCCTCGTAAAGCTGACCAGATGATCCGTGGCACCGTAGGTTTGCCTCACGGAACTGGTAAGACAGCACGAGTAATCGTATTCGCAACCGGTGCAGCTGCAGATGCAGCTCGTGAAGCTGGGGCTGATGAAGTCGGTGGCGACGAGCTAATCGAGAAGGTTGCAGCTGGTTGGACAGACTTCGACTCAGCAGTATCAACACCTGAACTAATGGGTAAGGTTGGTCGTCTTGGTAAGGTTCTAGGTCCTCGTAACCTAATGCCTAACCCTAAGACTGGAACTGTTACTCCAGATGTTGCTAAGGCTGTTACTGACATCAAGGGTGGAAAGATTGAGTTCCGCATTGACAAGCAGTCAAACCTTCACTTCATCATTGGCAAGATCTCATTCACTAAGGAACAGCTAGGCGAGAACCTTGCAGTTGCTCTAGAAGAAATCTTGAGACTAAAGCCTTCATCTTCAAAGGGTAAGTACCTATTGAAGGCATCTATTGCAACAACTTTTGGTCCTGGTATCCCACTAGACACCAGCGTTACCAAAGTAGAGTTCTAAAAAGTTTTACCTAACATTCACTAAAGAAAGTTAGGCTGAAGGACCAGGAGAAATCCTGGTCCTTCATGTTTCTTGTAAGCAGTTGGCAGAAGTGCCTATGTAGATCGAAAGGTTGGGATATTGCCAACAGAACCGTTTGGTGCAGCAACTCTGCTAGATACAAAAGATCCAATGGGATTAAGAGCAACAGCTCCCCTTCTAGACGCGTGGATACGCGACATGGAGACAGACAGATCTCCTTTCCAAATACCAGGGCACAAAGGCCGCACCAATCTAACCGGTCCCATCGTTGATGGTGACATTCCAGTTCTGCCAGGTAATCACCCTTACCGAATCTCACCTTCACTAATTCTTGAAGCAGAAAAACTAGCGGCAGATCTTTGGGGAGCAGACCTCTGCCGTTTTGGTGTTAACGGTTCTTCTGGCTCTAACCACGCAGCCGTTATGGCGGTAGCAGGTCCTGGGGACAAAGTAATCGTCTCTCGAACACTTCACAAGTCTGTTCTTGTTGGCATGGTTTATGCCGGAGTAATCCCAGTTTGGGTAAGACCAGAGATTAATCCAGCAACAGGACTACCTGAGTATCTGCCATCTTCAAGACTTAGAGAAACTTTGGAACAGCACCCAGATGCTAAGGCAGTTCTAATTGGTGAACCT
>JAULUM010000062.1:0-15635 GCA_032111565.1 Rhodoluna sp.
TACCGCAACTAGGTTGAGGGCAACTAATAAAGTCAAGATTTCCATGAGGCTCCGATTCTAGGATTTGGTCTCTATAAAACAATAAGTGTTGCTAGTGACAAACTATTCCCGTTACTAAGGGCAACGCCCCATATCTGCTAACAGCAGGCATGGGGCGGTAGGTGAGCTTGGCTTAGAGCCTTGCCTCAACCTTTGCCTTTGTGGCCTCAAATCGGTTCTTTAGCAATACATACTCAGGCTTCCAAGGCTTAGCTGGTCCTGCCCAGTGGATGATCTTGGGGCTGGCGTTGAAGTCCTGAGAAGGAACGTGGTTCCATTCAGAATCAATCTCTAGCACTCGGTCTCTTGAGTAGATGTTGAATACGTCTTGGTCGTTCATGCGGCACTGCTCAACTAGATACATGTGCTCAACAGTGAAGTTCTCTGCTCTCATTAGCTTGAGGTTTAGAACCAAGATGCCTGCGTTGAATGTTCTAGAAGTTAGATCAGCCTTGTCGTGAAGACGCTTTCTGATATCCCATGCCTTCTCTGGTGCGAAGTGCAGCGTAGCTCTAGTGATTGGACGAATCATGTTTGCCCAAGTCTTTAGCCTGGTCCTCTTTCCAGCGAATACATTCTCACCAAGGTTTAGATCGTATAGCTCACCAACATCTCCCTGAATAAGAATGTCAATATCTAGGTATAGAACCTTGTCTAGGTCTTTCAGCATCTCCGGTAGGAACAGTCTGTCCATAGTTGATACAGAGATGTGTGAAAGAAGAGCAATGTCATCACCGTAATAAACATCATCGAAGTTATAGAACGTGAAGTTGATCTCTGGGAATAGCTTGCCCATTCGTGAACGGAAGTCATCTCCTAAACCGCGAGTCATTACGTGAGCGTTTACTTCTCTCTTGGTGTGATCAACTAGTGACTGAAGGACAACAGGAATCATGTCTTCTAGGTTTTGATCTAGAGCAAGAGCAGTTTCAACTACGTTCTTACCTCTCGGGTTATTGCCAACGGTAATCTTTGAAGCTTCTAGAGCTGCAACAGCTTTAGGAACATCAATGTTTGAAGGGGTTACCTTGCTGTATGTCGTTGCATACTTCTCAGCAAACTCAACTTCAGCCTGACAAATCTCAGCCCAAAGCTGACGAACTTCCTTCTCGTTCTTACCTTCAAGAATTGCTTTTAGAGTTACCTCAAGCTTGTCCTCGATGCCATTTCTAATCTTGTTGAAAGCAGTTTCATCAAGGTTGATTAGACCTTCAAAGCGAACATCCGCTAGGTTCTTAGGCTTGAAATCAACAGGTAGTCCCATTGATCTAGCCGGTAGATAGCAGTGCAGACGGCTAGTTGCTACCTCACGGTAGTCAACATATTCCTCAAGCATTACACGGGCATCTTCGATACCTTCAACCAGGTCAAAGCCTCTAACCTGCTCACCAACCTGGATGAACTGGTCAACCTGCCAGCCTAGATACTTTCTCTCATCAATCTTGGTTTCAACCTGAGCTAGCTTCTTCTTAGTGGTTCCAGTTGCAGGTGGAAGAACCTGACCAACAGTTGTGGTTACACAGCCAGAGAAGAAGGCCTTAATACCGAAGTCGCGTAGACGATACAGGGTTGTCCAGTCTCTACAACCAATAGGCTCAATGCGCTTTAGTTCTTTGACTACATCTTCAGTGAGCACATCTGGATCTTGGATGTGGAAAGAAATCATAAGTGGAAGCACGTTCTTCGGGTACGGGAAGTCAACTGGTCCCTTGAAGTTTCTGTGCATGAACCAACCGTTAGAAATCAACCAGGTGTTCTCTGGGTATTCACGACCACTTGAGAAATCTCTATCAATAGCGACAGGTTGAACTTTTGCCGCGTGTGTAGTGATCTGACGGTGTGGCTGGATGTGCTTTTTTAGTGAGTTTAGGTAGTTAGAAAGTTTTGTGTTACCCACATACTCAATGTTTTGAAAGCGTAGCAAGTTAGATAACGCCGCAAGAGTCTGCACATAGTCACCACGGTTACGTGAAGTTCTTGACTTGTCTAGCAGCTTGTAATCCATAACAGCAATGTTGATTGTGTCTGGAAGTGACTTGACTTCAGGCTCGTTGTGGTTTAGCTGAGTGTTGAACCATTCAACTAAGTCTCTGTCTGCTTCATTGAAAGAAGCCATTGCCTTTTTGTCTGCATAAAGAATGTTTGTCTCTTCACGAAGAAGATCAACCTGAGTGTACGTTGCAAGCACCTTCATCAGAGCCAGTCTTGTTTCCAACGGCAAAGTATCACGGTGCTTAGCCATGTAATCCTTCAGCTGAGAAAGACCTTTCTTGATGTCAACAAAGAAAAGGCTCTCAAAGTATTCAAAAGGGGCATAGGTCTTAGCCTTTTCCTCTCCTGCTTCATTGAAGTAGTGATAGGCGGACTCGAACAATGCGAACTTTGCGAGCATTGTTCCAAAGCCCAAAGCACCAATGTCTTTCTGGCTCGAGTTGTCGTATAAAGATTGAACGAATGATCTGGCTAGAAGACGCTCTCGAGGTGTCTTCACGTTTCTTGCGTAGTCGCAAACGGCTTCTTCCATGGTGAGGCCCGCAGCAACTTTGCCGATCACCGGTGGGTTAGCAACAATTCCTTCAAGCTTCTCAATAGTTTGAGCCTGGAAACCTGCAACCATCTGCATTCTCAATAGGTTTCTAAGTTTTTCGAACTGCTTGGGAGCAAAAACCAAGCCCCATCGCTTGACGAACTTTTTGGCAGACTTAGGAATGGCCATGGACTTGGGTCCTTACATAGTTGGATTTGAAAAAAGAAGAACGATTCGTTGTTCTATCCCAATATTTTACCCCAGTGAGCCCAGTGACCCCGTTAGATAACTAGCCGAATAGGGCAAGCATCAGAAAAGCAAAGATGCTGGTAAATATGGCCGGGGTCAGGTACTTTGAGACATTTAGCCAGATCCCAAGCGATGAAACTCTTGAGGCAAGCAGACTCTTGGAAGGTAGTTCTTTCAGATCCCGAGCGATAGCCTGGCCTTCTGTTGAAGCTGAATACTGAACCAAAGCACCTAGTATTCCGGAAGCTAGAAGAATGCCCGCGGTTGCAAGGGATGTATACAGACCGAGAACCTTAACTTCATCAATTAGGCCAACAGTTGTAATAAGAAGGAATGTTGGTGCCAGCTGGGAGATGACCAGCTGGTTTCTAGTTTTGAGCCAGAGTTCTAGGAGTTCTTTTTCAGTCATGGCATAAGTCTAAAAGGGATGGGATTCTAAGAAGCCCCCTTCTGGGCTTCCCTGAAGGCTAAAATTAGTCCATGGGAACATACTTCACAGCAAGCCAGGCTTCGTTAGCTGTGAACCTAACCTTGGTTGAGGTTGGACTCCTATTCATAGGCCTAGGCCTGCTTTCGTGGCTAGCCCTAAAACTCCATGTTTCGAGCATCCCACTGTTTCTTATAGCTGGTCTTGCTCTCGGTAAAGAGGGAATAGTTCCTCTTGATGTATCCGAAGACTTCCTAAACGTTGGTGCCGAGATCGGAGCGATTCTTCTGCTCCTTGTTCTTGGCTTTGAGTATTCTGCTAGTGAATTAGCAGCCAGCATGAAAAAGCGCTGGCACGCTGGGCTGATGGATATCCTTCTCAACGCTGTGCCAGCAGCCATCCTGGCCTTGATATTGGGCTACGGACCGGTTGGAGCCCTTGCGTTTGCTGGAATCATGTTTATTTCATCCTCAGGTATCGCAAGTCAACTTATTAGGGAAACTGGCTGGGGTAAATCCAACGTCGCTAAGCGAGTAACGAGTGTTTTGGTCTTTGAAGACATCTTGATGGCCCCTTATCTGCCAATCCTTGCAGCAGTAACCTTGGGTCTGAGTGTTTGGGCCGGACTAGTCTCTGTGAGCATCGCCCTTGCTGTCACAATGAGTATCTTCCTTATCGCTATTGGTAGGGAGATCCCAGGACTCAAGTCGCTGGCCAAACGAGGACCAGGTGTTCTCCTGCTTCTCGTATTTGGAGTCACCTTGGCTGCTGCGGGAGCGGCAACGCTAGCTGGATTCTCAGGTGCAATTGCAGCTTTCCTGATCGGAATGCTGCTAACAGGTGAAGTGGCCGAGTCCCTGAGAAGCAGATTTGCCCCACTTAGAGAGATATTCTCAGCTATTTTCTTCCTATTCTTTGGGCTGAGTATCTCAGTTATGGATGTGGTGAGCGTACTGCCTGTAGCCATAGCCTTCTCGGTGCTGGGAATTGCAGGAAAACTAGGTGTTGGCTGGTGGGTCGGTCGAGACATGTCAGATCGGATGAGCTGGCGCAGAATTGGAGCTTTCTTGGTGGCAAGGGGAGAGTTCTCCATGATTATTGCCGCAACCGTTGTTGCCAACACAGCCTTTGCAGGACTAAAGGAAATAACCCTAGGGGTAGTGGTGCTAACCACCATCTTCTCAACCCTTGCCATCCGGTACCTACGCAGTCGTTTAGAGCGTTGATTCTGCTCAGTCTTCGAGACGGGTCCAAATAAACACATTCTGGAATATTTCTGAGAAATTATTCGTTTTCGCATATTTCACGAATAAAACATTCGTTATTAGCGCTGTTCAGGCTATTATTGGACATGAAGACTAATTTTCCTAGACGCGCTGTCTAGTTTTGAAGGGCAAACAAAATATGTTCACACTGAACTCAAATATCCGTAAATTCATCTCTCTCCTAGTTGGAGCAGCGCTGACGCTGACGATGGTTTCAAACACTGAATCGGCAAAGGCAAACTTTGCCCCGCCGATCATGGCAACCATCTTCCCATCCAGCGGAACTGTCACAGGTGGTGACCTAATTACCATTACAGGTCAAAACCTGCAGAGAGTTAACGATATCGAAGTTGGTGGAACGAGGGTATTTAGAGAAGACATCGAAAGGAGCCCAATCGGTGAATGGATTACATTCAGAGCTCCTTACAGTGCAAAGACAGGCCCTGCCGATGTCACATTCTTGAGCACAGTTAACGTTACAGAGCCAAACTTCTATACCTACACAGCATCTTCAATTACTTCTGTTAGCCCTGCCCTGGGTACATTCAGAGGTGGAACTGTTACTACCATTCGCGGTGCTGGTTTTGGTCCGATGGTATGGGGAGACGGTTCGCTAATCGTTAAGTTCAACGGAGTGGATGCAACTGCAGTAAAGAGAGTCAGCCCGACTCAAATTACTGCAACTACACCACTAGGAACTGTGGGCGATGCCACTATCGAAATTAGATTTGGAAACGACCCGAGACAAAACAACGTTTCTAGATCAGCAAACGTAATTACTCAGCCAAAGGCATTCCTTTACACACCAGAAGTTCTAGCTCCGAAGGTTGATTTGATTGTCCCGGATCGCGGAATCATCACTGGTGGAACTCCGGTAACAGTAACTGGTAGATATCTTCGAGGAAGCAACAACCAGCCTGCAACATTCAGTTTTGGTGGAGCTCTTGCAACAAACGTAGTTGTATCTCCAGATGGTCTATCTGCGACTATGACTACACCGGCAAGACCTGCAGGTCCAGTAAGCCTAGTTGCAACAAACGTTGACTCTTCAAGCACGGTTGCTAATGCTTACACTTATGCGGCTGCACCAACAATCACATCTCTCTCACCTTCTAGTGGTGTAATCCAGGGTGGAACTCTAGTTACCATCAATGGAACAAACTTTGGTTCAGCTGGTATTCCTCTAGTTAAATTTGGAGATTCAGTAGGACTTTGTGTCAAGTTGGTTAGCCCAACACAGATCACCGCGGTGACCAGAGACAACATCGCAGGTCAAGTGGATGTTGAAGTTACCCCAATCACAGGTGGTGGAGTAGTAACTAGATCCAATTTCTTCACCTTCCAAGCCCCTGCAGTTGAGCCTGTAATCAGTTCGGTTACCCCAGATCGTGGCCCTACAACAGGCGCTACAACAGTCGAGTTCAAGACCACTGGCGTATTCCCTCCTGGTGTACCAAACGTCATGTTCGGTAGCTCTTGTGCTCTGTCTGTTTCTCGTGTTGACGACAAGACCATTAGAGCAACAGCTCCTTCAAACCCAGCAGGCCCTCGTAACGTCGGCATCACCTTTGCTAACGGTTACTCATTCCTTGCCAATGGCTATACATATTTCGTACCAGCCCCACCGGAAATCACCAAGGTCACCCCAGCAGTTGACTGGACACAGGGTGGAGCATCAGTAACCATCGAAGGTCTAGGCTTTGGTGAAACTGGAACTCCTGTAGTCAGGTTCGGAACCGTTCTTGCAACTAACGTTGTTCGAGTTTCGAACACATTGGTGACTGCAACAGTTCCTGCTGGCACAGTTGGTGCTAAGGAAGTTTCTGTAACACCTGCTGGTGGAACAGCAATCAAAAAGTCAAACGCATTTACATATAAAGCTCCAATTATTAATAGCGTTCAACCAAACAGCGGTGTCGTTCTAGGTGGAACCAACGTGAAGATCATGGGTGATGGATTTGGGCTTACTGGCACCCCAGTTGTGAAATTCGGTGGCAAATTAGCAACGAACGTTGTCCGTGTTGACAACTTCACAATTACTGCTACAACTCCTTCAGGTGCCAAGGGATTCACCCCTGTTGAAGTGACACCAGTTGGTGGAACAGCTATTTCAAACAGCACTGTATATGCCTATTTTGAATTGCAAGTTGCACCACAGCTTGACGCTTCTAGCCTCACTTGGCTGCCAGCAACCGGTGGCGTACCTGTAACAGTTACTGGTAAAAACTTCATCGGAACTGACGGCAAGCCTGGCAAGGTATACATTGCCGGCACACTAGTCCCAGCAACTGTATCCGCTGACGGTAAGAGCGTTACATTTACTCCACCAGCCCTTGCGCCATCAGGTGGAGCATATGAATTTAGAATCATAACCAACGAAGGTACTGCTTGGAGAAACATTTTCCGAGTCGCCCAGGCCCCAACAGGTCCTGCAGGTGGTTGTGACTTCAACACAGGTGGTGGAAGAAATATCGATGGTGGCGGTAACAGAACCATTTACCTAAACAACGGAGCTCTTTTGCTTGGTGAGCTTGGAAACCCAACCGTCACTGTCAATGGCACAGAATCTCCGATTGTTGTTGCAGGAAACACTGGAGGTCAGAGCCCTAGAGACTTCGTAACTTTCTCAATTCCTACTACTCCAGCTATTGCTCTTGGAGCAGTAACTGTAGTTGTGAAGCTAGGTCAAAACGCTGGCTCAGTAACCAACGACTGTTTCAGAAACATTGCGTATCTAACAGTGCAGGCAAACAGCAAGACCATTATGTTTGGCCAAGACCCAGGTGCATTTACCTGGGTTGCGGATGGTGAGCGTAACTCAGACAAGGTCACAAGCGCTCTTCTGAGCTTTACCGGTATTGACGGAACAAACTACCCAACTAGCACAACTGTTCCAACAGCTGCGGGTAGATACCAGATACGTCCTAGTACTGCAGTTATGAGCCCTGGAGATTTGGCTAAATACACAGTGGTGTACCTAGATGGAGTATTTGTCATCCAAGGTATCCCTGCTGTGGTTCGAGCCATCCAATGCACAACTAAGGTTTACGGTGATCCAAACCCAACCATTAGTTACAGCGTTACTGGACTACCAGAGAACGAAAGCATCAAGGCCGGTTCAGTAACCTACGTTTACGAAGGTTACAGAAACACAGGAGAAGCATATGGTCCAACCACCGTTATGCCAACTAGAGCTGGTGAATACACAATCACTCCTAGAGATGCAGAACTGAACTCAGTAAACACTCCATCTATTTCGTTCAGTTATGAGTCTTGTAACTATGTGATCACGAAACGTCCTGTCTCTATTGAGGCTGTGGATACACAAAAGGTGTATGGCGCTCAAGATCCAGCTAAAACTTGGACCTTTACTAACCCATCAAACAAGAACC
Source organism: Rhodoluna sp. (assembly GCA_032111565.1). Taxonomy (GTDB): domain Bacteria; phylum Actinomycetota; class Actinomycetes; order Actinomycetales; family Microbacteriaceae; genus Rhodoluna. The sequence continues at coordinate 7,900 of JAULUM010000062.1, forward strand.
TGGCCCCTGGTGACACTAACCTTGCAGGTTCAGCAATCGTGGATCGCTACCCAGGTGAGGATGTTGGAGACTACGACTACATTCCAGCTAGCCTCGATGATGAAAACCCTGACTATGACATCACTTATTCATACTGGGGTAAGTTGACCATCAACAAGAAGCCAATCAACGTGACTGGTGTTAACACCACCAAGAACTACTGCCAGCCAGACCCTGACTTCCCATACACATCAGCAGGTCTTGTTGGTGACGATAAGTTGAGTGGTTCACTTTCTCGTGTTGAAGGTAACAACATTGGTACCTACGCTTACACAGCTGGAGATCTCAATGGTGGAAACAACTACATCATCAATTCGGTTTCCGGTGGTCAGCTCACAATCACAACTTGTCCGCTGATTGTCCAAGCAGAGGAAGAAAGCAAAATCTATGGTGAAGTAGATCCAACTTTCGACTACTACTTTGATGGTGAGTTCGGTCTGGTATTCGAAGACACCATGTCTGGTGCCCTTACTAGAACAGCGGGCGTGAACGTTGGAACTTACACAATCAACCGTGGAACTCTAACTGCAGGTCCGAACTACTCAATTACTTACAGAAGCAATACCTTTGAAATCCTGAAGAGACCATTGTGTCTAGCTGCTGATAACAAGACCAAGGTTTATGGAGACGCAGACCCTGCTTTCACTAGCACCCTTGTAACCAACTCTGAGTGCTTCACTTTGATTGGTGGGGATTCCATCACTGGAACTCTTTCTAGAGAGACCGGAAACGACGTTGGTTTCTATGACATCACAAAGGGAACTGTTACTGCTGGTAACAACTACGAAGTAGTTGTTACTGACGGACAGCTCGAAATTACAAAGCGTCCAATTACCATTTCTCCTGCTGCAAAGACAAAGACATATGGTGATTCAGATCCAGCTTTGACTTTCTCTGTGACTACAGGAAACCTTGTTGGTTCCGATGCCCTTGCTGGAAGCCTGAGACGTAATGATGGCGAGAATGTTGGAATCTACGACTATGTTCTTGGTGAGGAGCTGTACCTTTACAACCCTAACTATGACATAACAGTCAACAACACCAACAAGTTCACGATTACCAAGAAGAGAATCACTGTTACAGGTGTTGACACTCAGAAGTACTACGGAGAGTCAGATCCTGAACTTGATTACACTTCAACTGGACTTGTCGGAAACGACAGACTAACTGGTGCACTAGGAAGAGCAGCAGGTGAAAACGTTGGAAACTACAACTACACCGCAGGTGACCTTTCTGGTGGAGATAACTACATCATCGACTCTGTCAGTGGTGGAAAGCTAGTAATCATCAAGCGTCCAATCGAGGTTTGTGCTGACGACAAGTCAAAGACCTATGGAGATGCCGACCCAACACTTACCTACGAGATTTGTGGCGAGTTTGGTCTAGCCTTTGCAGATTCCTTCACTGGTTCAATCACTAGAACCGCTGGAGAAAATGTTGGTGATTACTCAATCACCAAGGGCTCACTGGCGCTGTCAGCAAACTATGACCTGACCTTCAACAACGGAAATCTTGAGATTCTGAAGAAGAAGATTTCACTTGATGCTCCAAACAAGACCAAGGTATATGGAAACGACGATCCGACTCTAACCTGGGCGCTAGCAGCAGGTTCAGCTTGGGTAGGTGGAGATAGCCCAACCATCACATTAACTAGAGAAGAAGGCCAGGACGTAGGAAACTACGACATCTCAGTTCTTTCAGTTGTCGGTGGGTCTAACTACGACATCGAAGTAACTTCTGGATTCCTTGAAATCACCAAGCGTGACATCACTGTCAAGCCGAATGCTGATACCAAGGTCTATGGAGATAATGATCCGACTCTTACCTTCACAGTCTCAGTTGGTTCTCTGGCTTACAGCGATCAGCTGTCAGGAGAGCTGGGCAGAGCGAGCGGCGAGGATGTCGGCAGCTACGCGGTTGACCTAGGCGATTTTGCTGCAAGCAACCCGAACTACAACATCAGCTTGGATGCAACTAACCAGTTCAGCATTACTCGTAAGCCGATTACAGTAACTGCCGAAGCGAAGACTAAAGAGTATGGACAGGAAGACCCTGAGCTTACCTTTACAACTTCAGTCACTGAACTCGACAATGGAATCAATGTGAACCTAAACGGTGACCTTGCTCGAGTAGCTGGCGAAACTGTTGGAGATCACAACATCATCCAGGGAACTGTTACTGACGCAAACAACACAAACTACACAATTACGTTTGTGGCGGGCAAGCTAACGATCACTAAGAGAGATGTTTCCATTTGTGCAGACGACAAGGAGCACACCTATGGCGAACCTAGACCGGCTAACTCTGCCGCACTCTGTGAGGGCAGCAGCTTCGTCGGACCAGATGCTCTAGGCAGTGTCACTTTCACCTTCTCAACCGCTAACCCGGTTAACGCTGGAGAATACACAATCACTCCAAGTGCAGCAGTTCTTTCAACTGGAAACCTTGCTAACTACAACATCAGTTACGAGACAGCGACTCTGACTATCAACAAGCGCCAGATAGTTGTTACTGCAGCTGATAAGGAGAAGACCTACGGTCAGAATGACCCAACCTTCAACTACAGCATCACAACTGGAACATTGGTTGGTTCAGATAGCTTCACTGGAGTTCTTTCTAGAGAGACTGGCGAGAATGTCGGCGATTACGACATCATCCTTGGCTCACTAACTCTTGGTGATAACTATGACCTTTCTGTTGCTGGAGGAAAGCTAACCATCAACAAACTAGCGATCAGAGTTATTCCTTCACCAAACCAGAAGAAGAGCTACGGGGACAATGACCCTGTTTACACCTTTACTACCAACATCACCTTGCCGTTCTCAGACACTTTGGCAGGTGCCTTAGGTAGAGATTCAGGTGAGGATGTAAATGCTTACTCATACACAATCGGAAGCATCGGTTCATCTAACCCGAACTACGACATCACTTTGGATACTGTAAACAAGTTCAACATTGAAAAGCTCGTTATCACTGTCACAGTAAACAACTTGGAGAAGTTCTACGGTGAGGCAGATCCGACGTATACCTACACGTTTGCGCCAGCAAACCTTGGTAACGGAAGTCCGATCACTTTGACTGGATCTCCAACTCGTGCAGTTGGTGAAAACGTCGGTGAGTACCTAATCTCAGTTGGTACATTGTCTGCCGGCTCTAACTACGAGGCAACTATTTTTGCTGGAGCCAAGTTGACTATCAAGAAGGTTGCCCTGACAGTAACTGCTGGAGACCAAACCATGGTTTATGGTTCGACTCTTCCAGTGAACTCCTTCACTGTTACATCAGGAACGCTGGCTTTTGCAGAGACAATCTCTGGAGTCACCTACACCTACTCAACTAACCCACCTAGAAACGTCGGAAGTTACGACATCACTCCTAGCGCGGCTGTTGTTGCAGGTGGATCTGCGAACAACTACGAGATCACCTATGTAAAGGGTGCTCTTGAAGTTACTAAGGCTGATCTAACCATTTACATCTCTGATGCTAACTCTGACTGGGGAGACACAGTCAGACCAGCTGGTGCAAGCCGATCAGAAGGGCTGAAGAACAACGACAGATTAGGGACCTTCAACTACACCTTCGATGGCTCAGAAACTGTTCCGGCAATGCCTGGTGAGTATGCTCTCGATGGAACTGTTGCAACCTTTGCTGCGGGAACTCCGGATAACTACAACATCACTATCGTTCCGGCAACCTACACAATCAACGCACCGTTCTTCGTGAACATCGATCCAAAGCGTGGACCAGTAGCTGGTGGAACTAGATTCACCATCAATGGTTTCGGTTTCGGTTTGAACAACCCTGTCGTGAAGTTCGATGGACTAGAGGCAACCGAGGTGACCTTGGTTGGAAGCACACAGATTACCGGTGTTACACCGCCACACGCTGAAGGTCTGGTCGCAGTGACTCTGATTACTGACCACGGAGAGTTGGAGCTAGGTGAAGTCTTCACATACTTCCCGCCTAAGCCAACTCCTCAGATCTTGGCGCTAGCTCCGGGCCAGGGCACCACTGCTGGTGGAACTAAGGTCACAATGACAGGTTCAGCATTCAAGGGTTCTAACGGAAAGCCTGCCAAGATATTCGTCAATGGAGTTCTAGCAACAGGCATCAAGGTATCCAAGAGTGGAAACACTATTGAATTCCTTACTCCTCCAAACCCACAAGGCCCGATGGACATCAAGGTCGAGACCAATGACGGAAGCTTTACTTTCGCTGATGGCTTCGAATACATTCCAGGAGCTAGAACAAGCACCGCAACAATCATCTTCAACGGTGACTCTGCAGTACTGCTAGCACCAGGTATTGCAAGCCTGAACAAGCTACTGAAAGGCATTCCTAAGGGTGCGACCATCGTGTCAGTCAACGTAAATGGTTGGGTAAAGCGAACAGCTAGCACAGCTATTGACGCAAGACTGTCATTGGCAAGAGCAACTGTCACTGCTAACTTCCTAAAGCGAGCAGGAGTCAAGGCGAAGATTACAACCAACGGTAAGGGAATTTACCGTCTGGGTTCTCCGCTAGACAGAAGAGCAGAAATTGAGATTGTCTGGATCAGATAGTCAAGATTAGCTAAAGCAAATCTAAGAAGTGGGATCGAGTAATCGGTCCCACTTCTGGCTTTAACTAGACGGCGGAAATTCAAAGCAAATGCTCGCTTTAGAGACCCATTTTCAAATAAATTACGCATTTATGCTCTAGAGCATTTATACTCTAATCATGGGAAGACAGCCTAAGCAAGATAAAGACCAGCTGGATAACTTCGTAGAGCAGTGGCGAACCAAGCGAAAGATCTCCAGGCAAGAACTAGCTGATTTGGTGGGGGTTCATTACCAAACGATGAGTTACATCGAACGTGGGGAATATGCTCCAACACTTGCACTTACCCTGCGCCTAGCAGCAGCACTTGACTGCAAAGTGGAACAACTATTCAAATTGAAAGTGAGCATCTAATGAAAAGGCAAGCAAGTGTTTTCGACGAGATTCGAAGTGCAAGAATCGAAAGGATCTTAAGCACGCCACACAACCCAATTCTTACTTCCAGGCTACTCAGACGAGCGTTATCCATAGTTGCAATCGTTGCAAGCTACGCCTACTTAGGTGCGCTACTTATTCCCTATGCGCCTAATGGAGGGGAGCATCTTCAACTAAAGGCGCATGAGTTCTTGGCTTACAACTACTGGCTACTAGATTTGAGAGCTTACATATCTGCCATCGCTCCGCTACTGATGGCAGCATCATTTCTTGTGCTTCGGGCTTCTATGCGCAGGGTTACCTCACTACCAGACGAGTACCTGGATGAAAGACAAATCGCTAACAGAGACTGGGCTTTCAGGCTCGGCTATCTAGTAGTTCGAAGAATTGGGATGGGTTTAACACTGTTTTTTGTTGCCATTCAATTCGTTGCTACTTTTAGCACGCCAATATTTGACAGGGACTGGATTATTTGGAGAGCAGTAAACAAATTCAATACCTATCTCCAGGTTCTTACCGAAACCAACTCAATTGGCTTTTATTTGGCAGTACTCGGAATGTTGACCTTTGTTGCTTACTCATTCCCACTTATTCTGCTGGCTTGGCGTGAATCAAAGTTCCCTGAAGTAATGCCAACATCTGATCAGCTAGCTGTCTTGGATCATGCGGCTAAGTTGACTGCTCGTTACTATCGCAGGCTCTCTTACATAGTCCTTGCAATTTTCGGATTTATCTTGCTAATGGCATCCGGAACAATGGGGAATGCTTTGGGAAGATGGGTATTCTCAAGCGGGATCCTGTTTATCGCACTCTTTGTTTTAGTTCCTTTAGCGCTCTTGCATTACATTTGGGCGTCCTTCAAAACAATCGAAGTGCTGGGGGCTGCGAAAGCGAATAATTACGGCAATGGAGAACACACCTTTCCTGCGCTGTTCACAATGACCTTCTTTGTCATTACCCAGTTCCTTGGCGTTTTGTTGATGATCACCATGGTTATGTTATTTGCGCGTGCTGGCGGGGATACCAATCTCTTAGGTATTGCATTCTTGCTTGGATTGGCAATGATTCCCACTCAGGCAGCCTCGTTTATATTCATTCCTAGACTGGGTAAAACCGAGAAGTGAGCAATAAAACTGTTCCATCTATTCGCTCTGAATATAAGCAAATAAGGGCAGAACGCGTCCTTGAAGCTAAGCAGAATCGTGTTCTTACATCACCTTGGATGAGGCGACTACTTAGTTTGGTAGCAGTCCTATCTAGCTATGCGATGCTAGCAACCTTACTTATTCCAACTCCTTACTTCATTAGCAAGGGGAACCGAATCTATGCCGACTACGACGCGATGGAAGGTAAGTGGCTATACGAATTTAGAGATTTCACTCAAGGGTTTGCTCTGCTCCTATTGGTTTGGAGTTACATCCTTCTACGTATTTCGATGAGGAGAGTAACTCTACTTCCAAACGAGTACTTGGACGAACGTCAGATAGCTAACCGTGATTGGGCCTTCAAGACTGGTTACCTTGTGGTTAGAAGAATCGGATTTGGCGTTGCGTTGCTATTTGCTTTCCTTGCAACTTTCGGAAACCAGATTACACGCTTCTCTGCTGGGTACAGCACAACGGCAAAGGCCTTTAGAGCGTTCGAAAGATACCTTTCTGATCTAAGCATGGAAGATCCATTCGGCTTCTACTTCAAAGCCTTTCTTCTCCTAGCATTTGTCGCCTACTCATTCCCAATCATTCTTTTGGCTTGGCGAGAAGCAAGATTCCCAGAACCTGTTCCTGAAGTCCAAGAAGTCAAGATTCTGAATACAAGGGAAACATCAGCTAACTTCTACTTCAAAGCAACTAGGTGGATAGGCATTTTTGTTTCTGTATGCGCATCGATGTATATCAGTCCAGCACTGTTTATGGCTGTTGCGCCTTTGATATATCTGATTCTTGTACTGTTTATCTATGTTTTTATCCCTGGCGCTCTCATACTCTTCGCGTGGGCTTCAATAACAACAGCAAAGGGCATCAAAGCCGTAAAAAAGATTGGCTTGGCATCGGAACAAGATAAGCGCTGGGCAAACATCGCAACGCTGTTTGTTACTGCAACTCTGGCTCTTGGGTTGGCTGTTGGCTCACTTATGTTTATTGCCGTTACTAATATGTGGAAACAACTTGGCCCAGATTATGACCTACTTATCCCGGCTGCTTTGATTTGTGGTCTCTTAATGATCCCAGCTCAGGCGATCTCGATGACTTTCTATGCCAAGTTGAAAACTAAGGAAGAAATAGTTCAATGACCGGCAGATTGCAAAAGAGAATCCGTGTCACCGGAATTGTCCTAGGGGTTATTCCCTTGAGCACAATTCCTTTGTACATGATCTTTAGAGATGCTTGGCACGTAATTCCAGGCCTCATCATGCTAGTTGCGCTGACCTCTATATATTTTGTTCCTGTGGCGATAGTCCTTGGGCTTATTGATTTAGTAATTGCCATCTCAAGTCGACTTCAAATCAGGGTAAAGAGAACGCCAGCTGAAGATACAGAAGTCAGGAGAGGTGTTTGTGCCTGCCAGGTGCATGCTTGTCACCTCCAGGCACAAAGTCCGTAACTAGCGACATTACTAGTTAGTTCGAACCTTTAGTTCGTCAGAAAGTCTGAAACATCTTTGATAACCCTGTTGTCAACGCTGTGACCTAGGCCACCATAAACCTTGTCGGTAACATTCGTATT
>JAULUM010000063.1:0-5127 GCA_032111565.1 Rhodoluna sp.
ACGCCAAGGCAAAACTTGGTGGTTGGTTCTCAGCTAACAAGGGTCTAGACGAAGCAAACGTTGCTGACCCAGTGAACAAGGTTGCTGTTCAGATCCTAAAGAACGCAACAACCTTCCGCTTCGACGGCTCTGACGTTATGCCAGCTGCTGTTGGTGCAGGTACTTTCTGGAAGGAAATGACCGCATGGGTTGCAGAAGACAAGTCTGACAAGGCTGTTCTTGATGCAATCGAGAAGTCATGGCCTAAGAACTAAATTAGGCTAGTTATACCCTTGTAGTGGGGTGTGGTGGACACGAAAGTGAAAGCCACACCCCATTTCAACAAAGTCAGGAAATAAATGATTAACACCGCTTTCAGTGCAGCACGCAGGACCCCCTGGGATGTGATTTTCCCGAACCTAATTCTGCTCATCGTTTCACTAGCAGCCTTCGCTGCAATTGTTTACTTAGTTTTCTTATTGGCCTCTAGAGTCAATGTCAAAGTTCAGGAATGGTTAAAGTACGCGGTCTTCCTAGCTCCTGCAGTTCTATTACTTCTTATTGGACTTGTTTATCCAACTATTAGAACTCTGACCATGTCTTTCATGAACGCAGACAGCACAGAGTTTGTTGGTTTTGATAACTACGTCTGGTCTTTCACAATCCCAGAGATCCTTGTTGTTCTTAGAAACACAGCCATCTGGGTATTGCTAGTGCCAATCCTTTCAACCGGGTTAGGTCTAGCCATTGCTTACATGACAGATCGCATGAAGCGACCTGGCATTGTTAAGTCCCTTATCTTCTTACCGATGGCAATCTCCTTCGTGGGTGCCGGTGTTATTTGGAAGTTTGTCTACAACTTCCAACCAAACCTAAACAAGCCAGACATTGGCCTCTTCAGTGCTGTGTCCAAAGCTTTAGGATTCACTCCACCTAACTGGTTGCTTGAAGCACCACTGAACACTTTGCTACTTATCCTCGTGATGATTTGGATTCAGACTGGTTTCTGTATGGTTGTCATCTCTGCAGCTATGAAGAACGTTCCAGATGAAGTAGTTGAGGCAGCCATGCTTGATGGTGCCGGCAACTGGAAGAGATTCCTTAGAGTCACCATCCCGATGATTAGATCAACAATCGTTGTAGTGCTAACTACCACTGCTATTGGAACCCTGAAGGTCTTCGACATCGTTCGAACCATGACCGGTGGTAACTTCGAGACCAACGTTATTGCTAACGAAATGTATTCCCAGAGCTTTAGACAGATGAACTATGGCCAGGGAAGCGCGCTAGCAGTAATCCTGCTACTTTGTGTTCTTCCGATCATTGCTTACAACATCAGACAGCTTAGACGTGAGAGGACTGAACGCTAATGGCTATGAACAAAAAAGCTAAAGACATATTTGCATCCCCAGTAGCTTCAGCAATTGCAGTTATCATCGCTGTTCTTTGGACTATCCCTACCTTTGGTCTATTGGTTTCCTCAATCCGACCAGAGAAAGATATTAACCAATCAGGTTGGTGGACTTTCTTTGCAAACCCAAACGTTACGCTAGATAACTACGCTCAGGTACTCTTCCAAGGATCAACTACTAACCCGCCTCTGTTCCAGTTCTTCTTCAACAGCTTTGCTCTAACAATTCCTGCCGTGGTATTCCCTATCACTCTGGCTTTGTTTGCAGCCTATGCTTTGGCTTGGTTCAACTTCAGAGGAAAAGACACAATCTTCTTCATCATCTTTGGTCTCCAGGTTGTTCCTCTTCAGCTAACTCTGATTCCGCTACTTCAGCTTTTCGCTAAGGGATTGGTCATTGGCGATACTGTCATCATTCCTGATCTTGGTATCACTGGAACCTTTATTCCAATCTGGATTGCGCACACCATCTTTGGACTGCCGTTAGCTATCTTCCTGCTACACAACTTCCTATCTCAGATTCCTAAAGAACTGATTGAAGCAGGTCGTGTTGATGGAGCTAACTGGTTCACCCTGTTTAGCAAGATTGTTCTTCCACTATCTGTTCCAGCTATCGCATCTTTCTCCATCTTCCAGTTCCTCTGGGTATGGAACGATTTGCTAGTAGGTCTAACCTTCGGTGGTGGCGTGAAGCAGGTTGCTCCTATGACCGTTCGTATCGCCGAGATGGTTGGTTCTAGAGGAAGCGGTTGGGAGCTGCTAACAGCAGGTGCCTTCGTGTCCATGATTGTTCCTCTAATTGTCTTCTTTGCCCTCCAGCGTTACTTCGTAAGAGGCTTGCTGGCAGGCTCTGTAAAGGGCTAATGAGATTTTCCCCCTCCTACTTCGACTTTAGAACCCTCATTGGATTCAAGAAACACTCAAGAGTTTTACTCAACAGTTTTCGAGGTATGTTCTCGGTACTCCACGAGAAAATCGCTGCAACTTGTCGTAGTGCCTATAGACAGCAATATATTTGCAAAAACACCTCCATAACCATTTGGTAACAGACTGTTTTTCGTGCCCGAATGGGTTCACATTTTCATCACTTTTGCTATGCTTGTGGCAACTGCAACAGCAGTTTCAATAAAAAGGGGGAACAATGAAAAACACTGCACTCAAAGCAATCCTGACTATCACCTTGAGTTTGCTTCCATCGCAGCTTCAAATGCAGGCTGGTTTTGCTTCGGATCATCCGTCTTGTGCCAATGAAGTGGGGCAGATACAGCCAAACCAATCCATCGAAATTCAAATTTGCCCTGAGTCAAACTTTGACGTTGAATTCCATGACGGGGTAATAATCAGTCTTCCACAACGGGGTTTTGAAACCATTTATAGTCAAATAAATACAGATGGAAGCGAGACGATTTACAGCGTGAGCCTGAACTCTGAACATTTTGTCAAAATTCAGCAATCAAGAATTGAAGACAGCCATCTTGAGCTCCTTGACAGCGACCAGGATCAGTTGAATCAGGTTTTTGCTGGCGTTCAAAGTCCCGGATCTGGAGATGTTGGGTGCAGTTACTCAACTTTTAGTCTAAGTGGCGCTAAATGGAACGAGAGTTTTGACTGGTACTACGACCCAAGGGGTGAGACTTCCTCAAGAGCCTTGTCTCGAGTTCTTGAGGGTTTGGGATATTGGCAGACTCCCGTGAATCGATGCACTGGCTCAACTTTTTCCACATTGTTTAAATCCAACTACCTGGGTATAAGCACTTCTAAGGTGTCGCGAGTTGGGGCATCCGGTTGCACTGGGCCATTTGATGGGGCAAACTTAGTGTCCTGGAAAAATCGTGGACAGAATGGCGGACTTGGCGCTATTTGCAGAAATGTAAACTCCAACGCAACACGATGGACCGAGGCGGATATTGTGTTTAATACTTATTGGAGTGATAGCTTCTATGATTACCCGAACGCAACAGCGTGCCCACCCATGGAATACTTGTTAGTAAATGTTGCTGCTCATGAATTTGGTCACGCCTTAGGCTTGGAACACGTATCAACGTCGACACGTCATATCATGTCTGGTAACGCGGTCTATTGTGTCAACGATAAGACAGGTCTTGCACCAGGGGACTATTCTGGCCTGATGCAGATATATGGATTGGATACATCAAATGTCCCTATTTAGGCAGTTCTCAATAAAAAAATCTCGCCTCATTATAACTGCGATAACTTTAGGTGTCGTTGTAGCAATAGTGACTTTCACACTTCAAAACGGACATGCTGCACTAGTCGCTTCCGACAAGCTTCTTGCACCCTCGGATCGCCAAGCTATTAAGACTCAAGAGCTTCCTGAAATCTCTGAAGACACATCTCTTCAGTTTTTTGAGCAAACTTCAAGTGGTCATCACGAAACGAAATTGACACAGAATATAAAAACACCTGAGTTAATGGATGAACAAGGCCACATGCCAACACCGTCTGAAATAGCTGCGCCAGACTTGGCTCTTACTTATGTCCAGAGGTTATCCGAGTACCCTCGTGTTGCAGAACTGACTGATTTTTCGAACATTAGGATTATCCAAGGTGAGTACTGTGTCGCAGGCGATCTACTCGTGATCTGCTACAACCCTAAAGAAGATACCTTCAACACCTGGAACGACATAGATCCAACCCCATTCTTTGGCCCGGAAGTGGTATCAGAGACGCAGGCAACTAAGGCCGTCCAGAGGTTATCCGAGTACCCTCGTGTTGCAGAACTGACTGATTTTTCGAACATTAGGATTATCCAAGGTGAGTACTGTGTTGCAGGCAATCTACTCGTGATCTGCTACAACCCTAAAGAAGATACCTTCAACACCTGGAACGACATAGATCCAACCCCATTCTTTGGCCCGGAAGTAGTTCTGGAAACACCAATAGCTGAGGGTGCTGAAGACTAACCCCCGTTTGCAGGGGTTCCTTTGGCCTCTCAATGGATGGTCTTTAGCCATTGGCGAATTAGGTCGCTTAAACCGAGCCAATCTGCCATGATTTACCAGTAACAAACAGTTCTTCGGGGTCAGTGTAAATCTGAACCGGCGGTTATAGTCCGCGACCCGACAAGCTGCCTTCAATGGCAACAAATACTTCGGTAGATGGTTTGGCGGTTGATCTGGTGAAACTCCAGAACCGACGGTTAAAGTCCGGATGGTAGAAGAACATAAGGTTTGGCCTATCTTGGCCTGACCTTAGGTCGTCTATTCGACCCTACCCCGAGGCACCTTATTGAAAGGCTCGGGATGACCGATACTAGGCAGTTTGAACCGATGATGCATCGGGCACTTGAACTTGCCCTACTCGGACCTGCCTACGGTGCTAACCCTCAGGTTGGAGCCATCATCCTCGATAAAGATTTGAATGTAATTGCTGAAGGCTGGCATAAAGGTGCTGGAACTCCACACGCTGAAGTTGATGCTCTGAGCAAACTTCCTAACGGAGTTCCAGCTGGAGCAACTGCAGTTGTCACGCTTGAACCTTGCAATCACACTGGCAGAACTGGGCCTTGCGCAGTTGCTTTGATTGAAGCTGGCATCTCTCGAGTTGTTTATGCAAGTAAGGACCCAGGTGATGTATCAGCAAATGGAGCTAAGACTCTGTCTGATGCTGGCATCGAAGTTATCCAAGGTGTTCTTGAAAAGGAAGCTGACGAACAGTCAGTGATTTGGCTAACTGCAATGAAGAAGCAGCGTCCATACATCACCTTGAAGTGGGCT
>JAULUM010000064.1:0-23349 GCA_032111565.1 Rhodoluna sp.
GTTGGGCTAACCGAAGCAAAGGCTGCTGAAGTTCACGGCCAGGACAACATCTCTGTTTACGAATACAACTTGGGTGGAAACGGTAAGAGCCAGATTCTAGGTACTGCAGGTTTCATTAAGTTGATCAGAAAGAACAACGGTCCAATCGTAGGTATTCACATGATTGGTTCACGTGTTGGTGAACAGATTGGTGAAGCCCAACTTATCGTCAACTGGGAAGCTTTCCCTGAGGAAGTGGCTTCCCTTGTTCACGCCCACCCGACCATGAACGAAGCTATCGGTGAAGCCCACATGGCCTTGGCTGGTAAACCACTTCACGCACACGCCTAAACTAGTAATTGCCCACAAGGAGTAAATAATGAGCGAAGTTAAACTTCCAGCGCTTGGTGAAAGCGTTACTGAAGGAACCATCACTAGATGGCTAAAGAAGGTTGGCGACACTGTTGCGATCGATGAAGCACTAGTCGAGGTATCAACCGACAAGGTCGACACAGAGATTCCATCTCCAGTCGCTGGTGTTTTGCAGCAGATCCTTGTTCAGGAAGATGAAGTCGCTCTTGTAGGCGCAGTTCTTGCAATCATCGGTGACGGTGTTGCTGCAAGCACTCCTGCAGCAGCTGCTCCTCCTGTTGTCGAAGCTCCAGACCCGGTTGCCGCTCCTGTTGCCCCTCCAGTAGTTGAAGCTCCAGTTGCACCACCAGTTGTTCAGGCCCCAGTAGCTCCAGTTGCTGCACCTGTAGTAACACCTCCAACTCTTCCTGTCTTTACTCCTCAGGTTTCAACTCCTGTTGCTGCTCCTGTTACTCCTGCAGGGACAAGTTCAGACCCGAGCTATGTAACACCTCTAGTTCGTAAGTTGGCTGCTGAGTCTGGTGTAAACCTTTCAAGCGTTGCAGGTACCGGTGTTGGTGGAAGAATCCGTCGTGAAGACGTCCTAACAGCAGCGAGTGGAACTTCTTCTGCTCCTGCAGTTCACACTCCTGCTCCAACTGCTACTCCATCTGCGCTTCGCGGAACAGTTGAGCCGATGTCAAGACTTCGTAAGGTTCTTGCTGAGCGCGCAGTTGCCTCAATGGTTTCAAGTGCCCAGCTAACAACAGTGGTTGAAGTTGATGTCACAAAGATTGCTCAACTTCGTTCAAAGGTCCAGGCAGAGTTCACTGCGAAGACTGGCGTAAAACTCAACTTCATGCCGTTCTTCTTCCTAGCAGCGGCTGAGGCTCTTCGCACGAACCCTAAGATCAACGCAGCAATCGATGGCGAGAACATTGTTTACCACGCAACAGAGAACATCAGCTTCGCTGTTGACACAGAGCGTGGTCTGCTAACTCCAGTTATTCGTGACGCAGCATCTTTAAGCCTTGGTGTTATAGCCCAGCAGATTGCAGACATGGCTGCTAGAACTCGTGAGAACAAGTTGAAGCCAGATGAGCTATCAGGTGGAACATTCACATTGACCAACACTGGTTCAAGAGGCGCATTGTTTGATACTCCTGTCGTGTTCCTACCTCAATCAGCGATTCTTGGAACAGGTGTTGTTACAAAGCGTCCTGTTGTGGTGACTGATGAGAATGGTCAAGACAGCATTGCAATCAGAAGCATGGTCTATCTAGCACTTTCTTACGATCACAGAATTATCGATGGTGCAGACGCAAGTAGATTCTTGGTTGAAGTAAAGAACAGACTTGAAGAAGCTAACTTCCAGGGAAACTTCGGTTTCTAATAGACCTTGGCTATCAACACTTGGTTCTTATTGGACCAAGCGTCAACTCTGAAGTATTTGTCGTCACAAGAACGCTTGAGCTTTAGTTGAACTAGTCCTCCGAGTTTCTGGCTTGATGCGACAACGAATTCTGTTTCCTCAATGACTACTCGTTTAAGCCTCTTTGTTGTACCAAATATTTCTTGGCCTTCGCTCAATCTAGCTCCGCACGCCTTCACGATCTTCACTTCAGGTTGAACCTCAACAACAGCAGCTTGAGTTGAAACACTTTTGGGAATGAGGTTCACGCTCACAACTAACGCGGCCACACCTGCAACAGCAAGTAGTGGCTTCCTGCTGAACTTGGCTCTACCTTGTTCGAACCCCGACAAAGCGTTCAGTACCACTGATTCGTTTTTAGTCGATCGAAGAGCAGACATCACACTCTTGATCTCTGTTGACCCTATGAGTATTGCCACTCGAGTGCTGCGAAGACGAACTGGGGATGCATCGTGTTGAGACAACGCACTCAAGAGCAGCGGCCACACTCTATGTTTACTTGGCACGAGCAGGAGTTGATCTAGCCCAAAACCTCGCCTGTCCTTGACTAGCCAGACATGGCCGAAGCGACATACCTTGACTCTCTTGATGACCGCAAAGTGCCTAAGAGCAGGCTTCTGATAGGAGAACATGCCTTATTGTGTCTTGGATACAAGTTACGCCTGAACGTTTGAAGGGCTTTGTTCATAACCTGTTAGTCATTTGAGTCTGTGGATGGGATTTAGAATTGAGACATGCCAATCTTCGAAGTTCTAGGTCTCGCGCCTAATTTTGTCGATTATCAGCAGGCTTGGGACATCCAAAGAAAAGTCCACGCCGAGGTGGTTAGCGGAGAGAGACCCAACACCGTACTCTTACTTGAGCATGATGGCGTATACACGGCTGGCAAGAGAACTGAAGATGAAGAGCGCCCTGTTGATGGAACTCCCGTAATCGATGTTGATCGCGGTGGCAAGATAACTTGGCATGGACCAGGGCAACTGGTTGGCTATCCAATAATGAGACTTCCGGAACCTATAGATGTTGTTGGCTATGTTAGATGGTTGGAGCAAGTGCTAATCGACTCGATTGCTGAACTTGGATTACACACTGAACGTGTTGAAGGACGATCTGGAGTTTGGGCACCTGTTGGAGACACACATGTGAAGATTGCTGCCATCGGCATTCGTGTTGCTGAAAAAGTCACCATGCACGGTTTCGCATTGAACTGCAACAACTCTTTGGATGCCTATGAAACCATCATTGCCTGCGGAATCAAAGACGCTGAAACAAGTACGATTAGCAAGTTACTAAACCGTGAGGTGACTCCAGCTATGGCTGCTGAGATTATTCAAAGACGTTTAGTTGAAATAGAAAAGGTCTCAAATTGAGTGAAGAGCCAGTAGCACCAAAGCGAATGCTTCGGGTTGAAGCCCGTAATGCTGAAGTCCCTATTGAGCGTAAGCCAGAGTGGATCAAGACCAAGGCAAAGATGGGTCCTGAGTACCAAGCCCTTCACACACTTGTAAAGACAGAGAGCTTGCACACAGTTTGCCAAGAAGCTGGCTGCCCAAACATCTTCGAATGCTGGGAAGACAGAGAAGCTACCTTCCTAATTGGTGGTGCTCAATGCACAAGACGATGCGACTTCTGCCAGATTGATACTGGAAAGCCTGCAAACCTAGACCCTGACGAGCCAAGAAGAGTTGGTGAGTCTGTAAAGAAGATGCAGCTTCGCTACTCAACTGTCACAGGTGTTGCTCGCGATGATCTACCTGATGAAGGTTCATGGCTGTATGCAGAAACAATTCGACAGATTCACAAGCAATCCCCTGGTACCGGTGTTGAGATTCTGATTCCAGACTTCTCTGGAAAGCCCGAGTTGCTTCAGAAGATCTTCGATGCGAAACCTGAAGTATTTGCACATAACGTAGAAACAGTTCCTCGAATCTTCAAGCAAATTAGACCTGCCTTTACCTATGACAGATCTCTAGATGTTATCTCCCAGGGTCGTAAAGCAGGAATGGTTACCAAGAGCAACTTGATTCTTGGTATGGGTGAAGAGATAAGTGAAGTGATTCAAGCGCTTCAGGATCTCTACGACGCTGGTACAGACATCATCACAATCACCCAGTATCTAAGGCCAACTGTTAGACACCATCCAGTATCTCGCTGGGTTAAGCCTCAAGAGTTTGTTGAGCTGAAAGAGATTGCCGAAGGCATGGGCTATCTCGGAGTGCTAAGCGGACCTCTAGTCAGAAGCAGTTACCGAGCAGGAAGACTCTGGGCTCAGTCAATGATCAAGCGTGGCGAAACCATTCCAGAACACCTACAACATCTTGCTGACGCTGCAGCCAAGGATGGCTTCAGCCAAGCAGTAAAGTAAGAACGACGAAAAGGTACATCAAATGGCGAAAAAAGAAAAAGCTCCTAAGCAGGAAAAGGTCAAAAGACCTAAGGGCAGAGGGATGTTCTCTCAGTTCAGAGAACAGATTGCATTCCTGAAAGAAGCCGACCCTAAGGCCCTTCCATTAGGTATCCTCTTCGGTTCCCTAATGTTTGTATTCATAACTGCCGTTGGTGTCATCTTGACTGGCCTTGCATTCCTTGGAATGGTGATCTGGGTTATCTTGGCAATAGTCACAGGTTACCTAACTGTTCTCCTCACTCTGACTAGAAGAGCAAACACTGCAATTTTCAAAAAGTACGAAAATGAACCGGGCCGTCTATCAATCACTGTTGGCACACTCACCCGCAGACGTTGGAAGGGAACCAACCAGCCAGTTGCCATAAACGCGAGAACCAGAGACATGGTTTTCCGCATTGTTGGACCTGCTGGAGTTGTTCTCATGGCTGAAGGCCAGAAGACTAGCGCTAGAGCCCTCCTAGAAGATGAACGTCGCAAGGTCCAGAGACTAGCCTCTGGTGTAACAGTTCACACCTTCTACAGCGCTCAAGACGGAGAAGGAGTCCCTCTAGGTCAGCTGCACAAGAGGATTTCTAAACTCAAGAGAACCCTTACCAGAGCCGAAATCACGGCTGTTCAGAACCGCCTGTCTTCTATTGATAACCGCTCTGGACTGCCAATTCCTAAGGGTATTGACCCTATGAAGGTAAGGGCTACACGCCGTATTCAGTAAGTTTCCAAGGTTTTACAATCCCGAAACATTCATTGGCGTTTTATGCCTCGTCAGGCCTATAAAGTTGTGTTGAACGTAACGGAACGTTCGATCCCACAAAACCTTTGAAGGGCTAACCCTATGTTTAAATCAGCATCTGAGGTCATCAAGTACATCAAAGATGAGAACGTCAAGTTCCTAGACGTTCGCTTCACTGATCTACCTGGTGTCCAGCAACACTTCAACCTTCCAGTTAGCCAGATCGACGAAGACTTCTTCGTCAACGGTCAGCTATTCGATGGATCATCTATTAGAGGCTTCGCTTCTATCCACGAGTCAGACATGCAATTGATTCCAGATGTGACAACTGCTTACATTGACGAATTCCGCGTTGAGAAGACTCTGATCATCAACTTCGATATATACAACCCACGTAATGGTGAGATCTACCACCGTGATCCTCGCCAGGTTGCCAAGAAAGCTGAGGCATACCTTGCTTCAACCGGTATCGCTGATACAGCTTTCTTCGCTCCAGAAGCTGAATTCTTTATCTTCGATGAGGTTCGCTTCGAATCAAAGTCGAACACTGCCTTCCACTTTGTTGACTCAATCGAAGGTGCATGGAACTCAGCACGTGAAACAGAATCAGACGGGGGTCGTAACCTAGGTAACAAGACTCCTTACAAGGGTGGCTACTTCCCTGTTTCACCAGTTGATCACCTAGCCGACATTCGTGACGAGATTGTTCTAAACCTTGAGAAGGCTGGACTAGTTGTTGAGCGTAGCCACCACGAAGTTGGTACCGCTGGTCAGTGTGAAATCAACTACAGATTCAGCACTCTAGTTCAGTCAGCAGATGACGTTCTAAAGTTCAAGTACATCGTCAAGAACACTGCATACAACTACAACAAGACAGCTACCTTCATGCCGAAGCCACTTATGGGTGACAACGGTTCAGGTATGCACGTTCACCAGTCACTTTGGA
Organism: Rhodoluna sp.; assembly: GCA_032111565.1. Taxonomy (GTDB): domain Bacteria; phylum Actinomycetota; class Actinomycetes; order Actinomycetales; family Microbacteriaceae; genus Rhodoluna. The sequence goes on from JAULUM010000064.1 coordinate 5,846, forward strand.
AAGATGGAAAGCCTTTGTTCTATGACGAGAACGGCTACGGCGGTCTATCAGACATCGCACGCTGGTACATTGGTGGTCTACTAAAGCACGCTCCTAGCTTGCTTGCTTTCACCAACCCAACTGTGAACAGCTACCGTCGACTAGTTCCTGGATTCGAAGCTCCAGTAAACCTTGTTTACTCAGCAGGTAACAGATCAGCTGCTATTCGTATTCCAATGACTGGAACCAACCCGAAGGCCAAGCGCATCGAGTTCCGTGCACCAGACGCATCAGGAAACTCGTACCTTGCATTCGCTGCGATGTTGATGGCTGGGCTTGATGGAATCAAGAACCGCATCGAGCCACACGCTCCAGTGGACAAGGATCTATACGAGTTGCCACCAGAGGAAGCAAAGAACATTCCTCAGGTTCCTGGTTCTCTAGAAGAAGTCCTAAAGGCCCTTGAGAGCGACCACGAGTACCTGCTAGCAGGAGATGTATTCACCAAGGATCTAATTGAGACCTGGATTGATTACAAGCGCGAGAAGGAAATCAAGCCATTCGCTCAGAGACCTCACCCATACGAGTTCGAGCTCTACTACGGCGTTTAGTTTCTAAAGAAACGGCGGGTCACTTGTTTAGTGGCCCGCTTTTCCTTAACTAGGCGTAGAAAACTCTTTCAAATACTTGTCTCGATCTTCTGGTGTGAGCCAAGTAGTCCTCTTCTAAAGCACTTGCCGAACCGCGAGGATACTCAAGGATTCTCGCCATTCCTTCAAGCTGTCTTCTATCCAAAGACAGTACGTCTGAAACCTTGTTTGACCATAGAACTCCAGATGATCTAACTCGGCTGGTAAGTATCCAGGCGTCTCGGAGCACCTTAGCCTCATGTTCTTGAATCAAATTGCTCTCAACCAGCGCATCGAGGGCGTCTAAGGTCTTAGGGGTTCTGATTTCTGGATGCTCGTTGCCGTGCTTCAGTTGAAGTAGCTGAACTAGCCACTCGATGTCTGATAGTGACCCTCGACCAAGTTTCAGATGGCGTTTAGGGTCGGCTCCCTGTGGAAGACGTTCGGTCTCCATTCGAGCCTTGATTCTACGTATTTCAATGATTGACTTTTCAGAAAGTTCTTCTGGGTAGCGATACTTGTCAATTACCTCATTGAACTTTGTAACAAGTGATTCGCTTCCGTATATCATGCGAGCACGAAGCAACGCCTGGTTCTCCCAGATGTCCCCCCAGCGGCTGTAGTAAGCGCGATAGGAATCGATTGATCTAGCAACTGAGCCGTTCTTACCCTCAGGCCTTAGATCCATGTCTATCTGGAACTCAAGTTGGGGGTCGGTAACTAGGCGATGAAGCTCAGAGATTATTCGTTCCGCTTGCTTCTGAGAACCTTCAGATTCGCTGGCTTCAGCATTCCTGTAGACAAACATTAAATCAGCGTCGCTACCAAATCCGAGCTCCTGACCACCAAAGCGCCCCATGGCCACGATGCCAAAGTCAACAGAGGTGGCACCACCCATCTCCAAAGACGTTTTGATAGCTGAGGTTAGTGTTGACAGGTACCACTCAGTCAAATCCGATAACCCAGCAGCGATCTCAACTATGTTGAGTTCACCTACTACCGCACCTAAAGCCAGACGTAATGTTTCTCGTCTACGTATGTGCCTGACAGCTTTAGCAAAATCGTCCAGATCTTCGTGCCTTGAGGCAAGTGAAGAAGACTGTTCATTCAGACCCTCAAGGCTCGTGGGCTTGAGCGAATCTGGATCTTCGAACCACGCAGCTCCTTCTGGAATGAGTTCTAATAAAGAAGTAGCTAACCTGCTGTTTGACAAAGCGACGCTGAGCCGCTCTGCAGCACCAGAGCTGTCTCTAAGCATCCTCAGATACCAGTGCGACTCCCCAAGGTTCTCGCTCAACCTTCTAAAGGCAAGAAGAGCTGAGTCTGGGTCTGTTCCCTCAGAGAACCACTGCAGAAGAACCGGCAGCAGTTGTCGTTGAATTTGAGCTCTGCGTGTCAAACCAGATGTTAGAGCCTTGATGTGTTGCAACGCTCCTGAAGGGTTCATGTAACCAATAGCAAGAAGTCGGTCGGAAGCCTGTTCATTAGAAAGTTCCAAATCGCCACTAGCTTTTGACACTGCCGCCAGAAGCGGGCGATAGAAGATTCGCTGATGTAGCGCTCTAACTTCTAGCTTGACTTCTGCCCATGCTGATTGAAGATCTTCTGCGGTCCAAGCAAGATTTACAGATCTTGCTATTGAACGCTGTTCATCCTCTTCGATTGGCATCAGATGGGTTCTTCTCATCTTCGACATCTGAATTCGATGCTCTAAGACCCTCAGAAACTTATAGTGACCAGAGAACTCTGCGGCCTCAGCACGGCCCATGTAGCCGCCACTTGACAGCTGATCTATGGCTGTCAGAGTATCGGCAGCCGTGACGCTTGAGTCAGTTCTTCCGTGAACTAACTGCATTAGTTGAACGGTAAATTCAATGTCTCGAAGACCACCAGTGCCAAGCTTTATTTGACGGTCAACTTCATCTTGAGGGATGTTGCCGCTAACTCTCTCTCGCATCTTCTGAACAGATTCAACGAAGTTCTCTCGTTGAGTTGATTCCCATACCAATGGATTGATGGCATCGAAGTAAGCCTTACCAAGTTCCTTATCCCCTGCCATCGGCCTTGCCTTTAACAATGCTTGGAACTCCCAGTTCTCAGCCCACCTTGAGTAATAGCTGATGTGCGAATCTAAGGTTCTTACAAGTGCACCTGCTTTTCCTTCAGGTCGTAGATTTGCGTCGACTTGCCAAAGTGGAGGTTCTGGATTGGTTGAATCCATCGCCCTCATCATTCGAGTGGCGAGCTTAGTTGCTATCTCAAGCATCCTTGATGTCTCGATAGATTCATCTTGAGCTTCAGCCACGAAAATCACATCAACGTCACTGATGTAGTTGAGCTCTCCCGCTCCACCCTTACCCATGCCGATTACAGCGAGCCTTGTAGAAATCAGTTCTTCTTGACTGAACAACCCGTGATCGGATGTGAAGAAAAGTTCCCTACGAGCAATGGCAAGTCCACCTTCCAAAGCAGCTGACGCGAGATCCGCGAGAGCAAGAGAAACTCTTGGCTGAACAGACATCGGACTCGAAGCGCTCAAATCGAAAATCGCTATCTTTACTAGCTCTGTTCGATATGCCCTTCTCAAGTTAGTGATCTGCTGAGCACTGCTCTGCTTGTTGTCGCTGACTGATGAAAGTAACAGAGCCACATAACCCTCACGGTCCAATAGCATTGGGTCTGTTTCAAATAAAGATAGCAATGCGGGATTCAACTGGACGTACTCAGCAAGAGCTGAAGATGCCCCGAGGAGTTTGCATAGCCTTAGTGCTGACTCTTCCTTTGACAGGACTTTCTTGACTGCAGTCTTGCCATCTCGCGAAATTCGAATCAGATAATCAAGAGCTTGGTCAGGGTTAGCGCTTTTACTAATAGAGGCTAGGGAAGACCTCCCTGCATCACCGACTAAAGCTACCAACTCATCGAGTTTCGCAATCGTACCGTCAAGATCTGTAAAGCCATACTTGGCAAGCGAAGCTAGAGCTCCACTGGATCTTGAGGTGGACATTAGAGAACTTCGAGGTTTGTCTTCAATTCGTAAGGAGTAACCTGTGAGCGGTAATCGCTCCACTCCTTGCGTTTATTCGCGAGAACATAGCTAAACACTTGCTCTCCCAGAACCTCGGCTGCGAGCTCAGAGTCTTCTAGCAATCTGATTGCGTGGTCAAGACTTTGTGGCAGTGATTGAATTCCCATTGCGCGACGTTCTGAATCTGAAAGATCCCAAACGTTGTCTTCTGTTTCAGCAGGTAGCTCGTAGTTGTTTTCAACACCCTTGAGTCCAGCCGACAATAGCAATGCGTAAGAAAGATATGGATTAGCTGCAGAATCAATCGCACGATACTCAATACGAGCCGAGTTACCCTTGTTCGGCTTGTATAGCGGAACGCGTATCAGAGCAGAGCGGTTGTTATGTCCCCAACAAACGAATGAAGGAGCTTCCCCTCCGCCCCAAAGTCTCTTGTATGAGTTCACGAACTGATTAGTCACCGCAGTGATCTCTGGTGCGTGACGCAATATACCTGCCATGAAAGCTTTGGCTGTCTTGGACATGTGGTACTGACTCGAAGGGTCATAGAAAGCGTTGGTGTCGCCTTCAAAGAGTGACATGTGAGTGTGCATTCCTGAACCTGGGTGCTCGGTAAAAGGTTTCGGCATGAATGTTGCGTAAACACCCTGCTCAATAGCCACTTCTTTGATGACAGTTCTAAAGGTCATAATGTTATCGGCCATAGTAAGAGCGTCCGCATATCGAAGATCAATCTCATTCTGACCCGGACCACCTTCGTGGTGACTGAACTCAACTGAGATGCCCAACTGCTCAAGCATGTTTACGGCTCTTCTTCTGAAGTCATTTGCTGTCCCACCTGGGAAGTTGTAGAAGTATCAAGCCTTATCGACAGGAACTGTTCGTTCAGGACCAATTTCAGAAGACTTTAAGAGGTAAAACTCGATCTCTGGGTGGATGTAGAACGAAAAGCCCATGCTGGCAGCCTTATCTAAGGCCCTTTTCAAAACGTTTCTAGGATCAGCAGCTGCAGGAATACCGTCTGGGGTCGTAATGTCGCAGAACATACGTGCAGTTGGCTCTATTTCGCCACGCCAAGGCAGAATCTGGAAGGTTGAAGGGTCAGGCTGGGCCAGCATATCGGCCTCGTACGAGCGGGATAGGCCCTCAATAGCTGAACCATCGAAGCCGATACCTTCAGCGAAGGCTCCTTCTATCTCAGCAGGCGCGATAGCCACAGATTTGAGGGTTCCAGCCACGTCAGTGAACCAAAGCCTTACAAATTTGACGTTTCGTTCCTCGATCGTACGAAGTACGAAATCGCGCTGCTTGTCCATGAAAAAACCTTTCAATTACCTCCTACTAGGCTAGTGGTTATGCCCAACGTTCGCCTAGCCCTAGCGCAAACCAACCCTACGGTTGGAGCGATCGCTAGCAACATGGCTCATGTCTTGGAAACCATCGAAGTAGCAGCCCAAAGAGGCGCTGATTTAGTCGTATTCGGCGAAATGGCAGTCACTGGCTACCCGATTGAAGATCTAGCAACCAGAGAATCCTTCATCCTCGATTCAGAGCTTGCTGTTCGCGAGCTAGCCCGAGACCTAGTCAAGAAGAACCTAGGTCACATTGCAGTCGTAATTGGTCATCCATCAATGGCCTCAGCCCAAGATCAAACGGTTTGGGCTATTGCCCATAACTCAGCAACCGTATTGCTCGATGGCAAAGTGCTTGGCAGATACAACAAACATCACCTGCCGAACTACTCGGTCTTTGATGAATACAGAACGTTTGTATCTGGAGACGAGCTTCTAAACTTTGAACACAATGGGCTCAAGTTTTCAACAGTCATCTGTGAAGACATCTGGCAATCAGGTGGACCTGTTTCAAAACTTTCTCAAGCAAACACAGATGTTGTCCTAATACTGAACGGTTCTCCTTTCGAGATTGATAAGGACGACACAAGACTCAAACTTGTTTCAGATTTAGCTAAGAAACACAATTGTGCGGCAGCCTACGTGAATCTTGTTGGTGGTCAGGATGACTTGGTCTTTGATGGAGACAGCATCATGGTTGACAGCAAGGCAAGAATGGTTGCTCGTCTCAAGCAATTCAAAACTGATCTAGTATGCTTAGACATCGAAGCCAAGGATGACATCAAAGTAGTTGACGAGCATCACCTATCTAAACCTAATGACAACTGGCAAACCTGGAACGCCCTTGTCCTAGGTCTTAGAGATTACGTCCAGAAGAACAACTTCAAATCAGTTGTATTAGGTCTTAGCGGTGGAATCGATTCAGCAATTGTTGCAACCATAGCTGCTGATGCCATCGGAGCAGAGAACGTCTATGGCGTATCAATGCCAAGTAACTTCTCATCTGAACATTCCAAGGATGACGCCGAAGATCTCGCAAATCGCAGAGGCATAAACTATCAGGTTCAACCGATTGCAAACCTTGTAGCACCTTTCGAAAATCAACTATCTCTTGAAGGTCTTTCAGTTGAGAACCTGCAGGCAAGAGTGCGTGGTGTCATTCTTATGGCGCTGAGCAACAAATTTGGACATCTAACTTTGACAACTGGAAATAAGACAGAATTAGCAGTTGGCTACTCCACGATTTACGGTGACACCGTTGGTGGCTATAACCCCCTCAAAGATGTTGAGAAGACTTTGGTTTGGCAATTGGCTAGATGGCGTAATGAGTATGCCAAATCAAGAGGAGAGGTTGAACCTATCCCTCAGAACTCAATCGATAAAGCTCCATCAGCTGAACTTAGACCTAACCAAGTGGATCAGGATTCTTTACCTCCTTACGATGTATTGGATGCAATTCTTGACGCTTACGTAAACAGACGTAAGTCTTCTGCCGAGATAGTAACCTTTGGGTTCGATGCGGAGCTAGTGAACAAGGTTCTCACTTTGGTTGACAGATCTGAGTGGAAGAGAAGACAGTCTGCTATTGGCCCGAAGATTACAGGCATGGCCTTCGGTCGCGACAGACGCTTGCCGATTACAAACAAGTACAAGGGATAATTGATGCACGATATTTCACCAAAGGTAGTTAGAACTGGTACCCTTCTTGATTTTAAGAAAGCCGGTAGAAAGTTCTCTGCTCTAACTTCCTATGATTCACTCACTAGTGGGATCTTTGATGAAGCAGGTATTGATGTTCTTCTTGTCGGAGATTCGGCAGCTGACAACGTTCTAGGGTACGAGACAACTCTGCCAATCACAGTAGAAGAAATGATTCCATTTGGTAGAGCCGTTTCACGAGCCGCTTCAAGAGCCCTCGTCGTTGTTGACATGCCGTTTGGAAGCTACGAGTCTGGCCCTGAAGAAGCTTTACAGAATGCCATCAAGATTATGAAGCTATCTGGCGCAGGTGCCGTGAAACTTGAGGGAGGTGTGCGCAGCGTCACACAGATCAAGGCTCTAGTAACTGCTGGAATACCTGTAATGGCACACATTGGCTTCACTCCCCAATCAGTTCATTCACTTAGTGGCGCTAAGGTTCAAGGTCGTGGTGACAGCGCTCAAGCTTTGACTGACGATGCGCTAGCGGTTCAAGAAGCAGGCGCGTTCGCTGTCGTGTTGGAGCTTGTCCCAGCAACTTTGGCAACTGAAGTAAGCAGGATGCTAGAGATTCCAACTATTGGAATTGGAGCTGGTTCTGGAACAGATGGACAGATTCTTGTATGGACGGATTTCGCAGGTCTGTACCCAGGTAAACCACGCAAGTTCGTCAAAAAGTATGCAAACTTAAGAGAAACACTTCTTGACGCGGCATCTAGCTATAGAAGAGAAGTCGCCGAATCAGTATTTCCAACCGCAGACAATTCTCACGAATAGGAAAGCATGAACTTAGAAACACTTGGACTCTTAGGAATCTTTATTGCTGGAGCAATCCCTTGGATGGAAGCCATTGCGGTAGTCCCAGTCGGAATTCTCTTTGGTTTGGACCCAGTTCTGGTAGTTGTAAGTGCTGTGGTTGGTAACGCCACAACAATCTTCGCTTTCGCTTATCTAAGTTCTCAGATTCGAGAAGCTTTACGTAAAAGACGTGAAGAAGCGGGCAAGGTTGGTGAATCGAAGAGATTCGTTAAGGCTCAAGACTTTTTTGATCGCTACGGCATCTTCGGGCTTGCAGCGCTAGGCCCAGTTTTAATTGGTACTCAGTTTGCTGCTGCGATAGCTGTTGCCGCTGGCATTAGGCCCCTTAGGGCTTCGATTCTCATAACCCTCAGCACTGCCCTTTGGGCTATCGGTATTGCCGTAGCTTTGGTGTTCTTTGGTGTCGGACAGAGCGCTTAGTCCCTCTCCTGCTCTTCTTCCTCAGCCCAGGCTTGAGATCTAGACCTTAGAATCTCCAAGGCGTTCTCAGCTTCTTCCCTTGTAGCAAAAGGCCCTATGCGATAGAGCGCTAGCGCTTGTTTGCCAACCTCAACAGCCTTGGTCTTGGTGTTGAACCAGTATTCGGTACTCTGCTCTTCGCTAATTTGTGGACTCCTCTTGCGTTTCACTTCTGAGCATACAGAGCCTAGGTACCTAGTATGGAGTTATGCCTAGAGATGCTCAAACTGGAAACCTAATTCCTGGTCGCATCTCCCCCAAACTCGATGTTCCTAAATCAATTGTTAGACCAGAGTATGTGGGTAGGCCAGCCCCTGCCAAGTTCACTGGTACAGATGTCAAAACTCCCGAACAAATAGAAAAGATTAGGCATTCGGGAAAAATTGCCGCTCAAGCTATTGAGCTTGTAGGTCAGAATGCCAAGCCGGGCGTGACAACAGATGAACTCGACAAGATTGCGCATCAGTTCCTCATAGATAACGGGGCCTATCCTTCAACCCTTGGCTATCGAGGTTATCCCAAGTCCATTTGCTCTTCCCTTAATGAAGTCATCTGCCACGGAATCCCGGATGACACGGTTCTAGAAGATGGTGACATTCTAAACATCGACATCACTGCTTACATCGAAGGCTTTCACGGCGATAGCAACCAAACTTTTCTTGTTGGAGAAGTAAAGCCTGAGGTCGCTCTCCTTGTTGAGAGAACAAAAGAGGCCTTAGCTAGAGGAATCTCAGTAGTAGCACCTGGACGATCAGTGAACCTGATTGGTCGAGCTATCGAGTCATACGCCAAGAGATTCAATTACGGAGTCGTAAGGGATTTCACTGGTCACGGAGTTGGTGAAGCCTTTCACAGTGGTCTGATAATCCCACATTACGATTCAGCACCAATGTATTCCGATGAAATGCAGGTTGGCATGGTCTTCACCATCGAACCTATGCTCACACTTGGTACGCACCAGTGGGAAATGTGGGCGGATGGCTGGACCGTTGTTACAAAAGATAGAAGCATTACCGCACAGTTTGAACACACCCTCGTCGTCACTGAAACTGGTGCTGACATTTTGACATTGGCATAAGGAGATTAAATGGCTAGAAAAGCTGTTGGAATAGACATTGGCGGGACCGGAATTAAAGGTGCTCTTGTAGATGTGAAATCGGGAAAGTTGTTGAGCGAGAGACTCCGATACGAAACCCCTGAAGGTGGAACCCCAAAAGCAATCGCCAACACCTTGAAGGATCTAATCTCAAAACTTCCTAAAGCCGATGGTCTACCTGTTGGCATCTGCTTCCCTGCTGTTGTAAAGCATGGTGTAACTAAATCCGCTGCAAACGTGTCTAAAGAGTGGATTGACCTTGACGCTGACCGCCTATTTGAAAAAGAACTGAAGAGAACCGTTCACGTCCTCAACGATGCTGATGCTGCAGGACTAGCTGAAGCAAAGTTTGGTGCAGCCAAGAATGTTAAGGGCCTTGTTGTCATGACAACTCTTGGCACAGGCATCGGAACTGCGTTGATATACAACGGGAAACTAATTCCAAATGCTGAACTTGGGCACCTCGAGATTGATGGCATTGATTACGAGTCGATGGCTGCTTTCTCAGCAAAGGAAAGAGAGAACCTAACTTGGCAACAATGGGCTAAGCGTCTGCAAACCTATTACAGCAAGCTTGAGGCTTACCTAACCCCTGATCTGTTTATCGTTGGTGGTGGAGTCTCTAAAGAGCATGAAATGTTCCTGCCGCTACTAAAGCTCAAGACAAAGATTGTTCCAGCAACCAATAGAAACAGTGCTGGAATCCTAGGAGCAGCCCACTGGGCCAAAAAGAACTCTATTGATTAGTGGAGGGGTCGGCCGATACGCCGGGTTCTGTACCTTACGGTGACGGCCATCTATCTAGCGACATTGTTACCAATGCCATCAAGCGGTCTACCCGAAGACTCGAACTAGCTGCTCTCAAACGCCTTCTGTATGACCTTGCTCCAAGCGAGGTTTACCTAGCCGCCCTAGTTACCTAAGACGCTGGTGGTCTCTTACACCACCGTTTCACCCTTACCACTTACGTGGCGGTCTACTCTCTGTTGCACTTTCTTGCGGTTTACACCGAGTGGGTGTTACCCACCACTCTGCTATGTGGAGCCCGGACGTTCCTCGTTAGCTTTCGCTACCGCGACCGTCTAGCCGACCCTTCCTCAATAAGAGTAATAGAGAAGGGTTAGCGAGGAAACCCTTAGAGATGATTGGTTTGATTAACGACACTGACTTCAAAAGCTTGATCGCCCCAACATCTAACGATGCTGATCGAGCAAGGTGCAACACTTATGCGCCAGTAAGCAGGCCATTCGGCTTGCAAGGCGCTCTTGAGAAAAGCTCTAATCGGCATCACATGGGAAACCACAACAACTGTCTTACCCTCATACCTGTCCAGTATCTCGGCCATACCTTTTTGGACTCGAAGGTCAAACTCTTCTAACGACTCGCCACCACCAGGCGGAGATATTCGAACATCACCGCGCCACTGATCATAAAGTTCTGGCCAAGTTGCCGCTACCTCTTGATTGGTGTGACCATCCCAATCACCGAAAGAAATCTCAGCAATGTCATCATGTGTATCAACAGTGACACCAAGTTTTTTAGCAATGATTGATGCAGTCTCTCGGGTTCTTGCAAGTGGTGAACTAACAACGACTGTTGGACTGACTACCTTCGCGTAGGTACCAACTTGACCAATCTTTGCAATCTCCAACGCAGCAGCCTCAGCGTCGGCCTTACCAGCTTCTGATAGTTGTGGGTCTTCTCCACCTCTACCTGACAGTCGATGTGACTCGGTGAACAGAGTTCTACCGTGGCGAACGAGTATTACTGTAGTTAGTTTCTTAGAAATGTTGCGCGGTGCTCTTACTGAGCTAGGTAATTCAGGGTTGTATTCCAGATCTGCAGCTACAACTTTGGATGACGAAGTCACAACGCTGATTGTTGACGTGTCTGGTGAACCAACATACTTTCTAACAACGCTCTTCTCGGCATCCATGGCTTCATTGGCTAGGGCATCAGCTTTGCCGTTCTGCTCGCGAGGAATCCATTCGAAATTAACCTTTCGAGAACCAATAACTTCATGCAGAGCTTTCGCTAACTCCTGCATACCCTCGTTCTTTACTTTCCAACGTCCAGTCATTTGTTCCACAACAAGCTTGCTGTCCATTCGAACAAGAATGTCGGCGTTAGGAACAATCTCGTTAGCAACCTCAATAGCAGTTAGCACTGCTCGGTACTCAGCAACATTATTGGTAGCAACACCGATAAACATTGCAATCTCAGCTAGAACACTTCCATTAGCTGAATCAATCAGAACTGCACCGGAACCAGCAGGACCTGGATTGCCTCTGGAGCCTCCATCGGCTTCAATGATTACTCTCTCTGTCATCGAACAATCATCGCTAGGCACTCAGGGCAAGAGCCAATCTCGTCTTCAGAAAGATCCGCAAGAGAATCAATGGTGCTAGCTGTTAACCCCATACGACATGCAGAGCAAGCTCTCGCTTCAACTTGCCCGACGGCAATCTGCTTAGCTGCTAGGTTTCTATACTTCTCAAGAACATCTGCTGGAATCTTAGACACAAGAATCTCTTTATCGGCGGTCAGCTTACGTCCACGAGACTTTAGTTCATCAACTTGAACTTGAATTCGGTTCTGTATCTCTTCAATGTTTTTTGCTGTTGCTTCCCTCTTGGCAGAGATCGCGTCTAATTCTGATTGAGCTTCTTCAAGTCTTTCGAGAATCTCGAGTTCAACTTCTTCAAGTTCAGCTTTGCGGAGAGTTAAGGATTCAATCTCAGACTGCATGGCCTGGGCATCTTTAGGAGATGAAGTTTGGTTTAATCTTTCAAGGTCACGAGCGATACGCTCTTCAACCATGTGCAAGTTGTCATCTGCTTTGCGAGATTCCATGTTCAGATTCTCATACTTAGTCCTCGCAGCAATAACCTCACCCGAGTATTGAGAAAGCAATGCACTTGCATCGGATAGTTCTTTAGATCCAATTGCTTTTGAAATCTCAACCTTGATTTGCTCAATCTCAAGATCGACTTGAGCTAACTTCAATAAGGCGGATTGTCCGGCTCTATCTAACTTCATTTTGAACCCTTCGGTTTATTCATAAGAAACTCGAAGACATCGGTTCTGATGTCGCAAACTTCAAAGTTGATTTGAGGTAACTGCACTTGCAATTCTTTACTGGCCGTTTCAAGCCATACAAACTCAGCTGCCCAGTGTGAGATGTCGACTAACGCAAAATCAACACCCTTGGCTTTAGCGAGTTCTAAAGTCTCTTGGGCTCTGTGGTGTCTAAGATCTGAAGTGATGTAAACATCAGCCCCTGCATCAAGAGCTAGCTCAAGGTAAGAATCCCCTGCTCCTGCACACAGTGCAATAGTTGAAACTTCCTTTTCAAATCCACCCGCAACACGAACTCCAGTTGCTGTTGGGGGCAGGATATCATTCAACAGGGCTGCTAGATCACCCAAGGTCAATGGCTTAGCGAGAGAACCAATCTGGCCGATACCTAAACTCGTTCCAAGGATCGGTGAAAGAGGCTTGCTGTCCTTAAGGCCGAGCAACTTGGCTAGCACAGCGGAGGTTCCGCTCTCCACAGAGTCAGCGTTGGTGTGTGCTGAGTAAAGAGCTATGTCGGATCTGATTAGTTCAATAAGTACAGAACCTTTAGCGTTGCTTTCAGCAACCGAAGTAACACCCTTTAGTAACAGTGGATGGTGCGCGAAGATCAGATCAGCACCTACCTGCTTAGCGTGTTCAACAACTTCTGGAGTGACATCAACTGTTAGTAGAACTGATTTGATCTCTTTGTTTAGAGAACCTGAAACTAAACCAACAACATCCCATTCTTCAGCAAGTGTGGAAGGCCAAAGTGTTTCAAAAGTATCGATGACTTGGCGAAGCGGACTAGTCATTACTCGGTGCCAAGGAAAATGTCGTTGAGCTGCTCACGACGAGACTCAAGGGCCAGAACTTCACGTTCCTGGTTCCTAATCTGTGGAATTCTTATAGCCACAGTCAAAACCATACCTAGAACAACAGTCGCTACGAACCCTACTGATGCTGTTGCGAGACTTGCTTCCAAACCAATCATTGGAACTAAGAATCCCATAAAGTCAAAGCCAAGCAAGTTCACCGGCATCACTGCAACTGCAAAGACGAGAGTTAGAACCCAGGTGATTAGAGCAAGAATGTTGAACTTCTTGTAAAGGCCATAGGATCTCGAAAGTGAAAGCTCGTGATATGCCTGTCTTCTGATTGCAACATCAGCTGCGAAGATTCCTATCCAGCCAGCAGTTAATGCGCCTATTACAACAAACACATTTGCTAGATACTCAACTTCTTGACCTTTAGGTTGCTGGGCGAACAGCATAAGAATTGCAAGAGTCAAGAAAGAGCTGATCAGAACCGCTGAGACTCTTGACTTGAATCTGAACAGTGAAATTGCGTCTAGAGTTGCTGTTCTTAGAGACAGCATGCTTCCGAAGATGATTGCTATAGCTGCACCACTGACAAGAGTTCCCTGTGCCCAGTCCGGCAAAACGGTAACTGCCTCTTGAATACCCATCAGACCTGAAGTGCTTAATGCACCAAGCCAGAAAATGGTCAAAACACCAAATACAACTGGAACCACGAAGTTAGCAACTAGAACTGCAGAAAATACCTTCGCTCCACGAACCTTCATTGGAATTGCCTTAGAGATATTCGGGGCAAGAGCAAAAAACAGTGTGAGATTCGCCATGATCACAAGAGAAAGACCAGCTAGTCCCTCAAGAGAGAAGATGTCGCTGGTTCCTGCTGCAACAAAGTTCAACTCAGAACCTGCAATAGCAACAAAGCTTTCAGCAACTAGAACAAAAGCTAGAAGACTCAGCCCAACTTGAATAACCCTTGATCCGTTTCCACGAACTAATACCCCAACTGCAAGAAGTACTACGAATGCAGCTTGAACTACCAAACCGACAGTGAAGTTAACTCCTGCAAAGCTAGCAAGAACAGTGCTGAACTCCGGAAGCCTTGCCTCTACGCCATCCATCAGGAATGTGAAGCTGCCTAATATGACCGCTGTGATTACTAGACGTGATATGAAAATTACAGCCAGTGGAATTGAGTTACCCCATACACCAAAGACAGATCTTGAAATAATAGCGGTCGAGAGACCACTCCTCTTACCCGCAATTGCAGCAACTGCAATCAGAGCTCCTGAGCCCAGGTAACCCACTGCAAGAACAATTGCTATTGTTGTGGCGTTTAGACCAAAACCAATCAATGTGTAAACCAAAAGTACTGGCACGACTGTTGCAGACAGGCCTAACCAAACCCAAAGTTGTGAAAGTGGGCCTCGGTTCCTGTGTTCATCAGAAGGAATGAGGACATTGCTCGAAGGTTCAATTGGAAGTGCTTTACTTTCTTTTTCTTCAAGAGCAGTAAGTTCTTCCTCAGCTGCGGCAGCAGCCAAAAGTTTTTCAAACTCAGTTTCAGATTCAGACCCAACAGGTTCTAGATCGACATGAACTTCTTCAACAACGGTCTCTTCGACAATTTCTGACTCTTCGACAACTTGCACTTCTTCAACAACTGGCTCGATAACGGATTGTGCTTGCTGTTCATCGTTGTTGGTGAACCAAGAAAATGGCTGAGGCTGAGATTTTTCTACGTCAGTTTCAGGAACTTCTTCTACAGGCACTATTTCAACCGCAACTACTTCTGGTACTTCTGGAACTACGGGTGCTGAAGGAGCTGGGTTCAGCCAAGTAAAGACAGGTGGGTTTGTTTGAGGCTGCACGACAACTGGTTCAACCTCTGGCTCAGGAGTATTGACTTCCTCAACTACATTCACAGGTTCAATGGAGATCTGTTCTGAAGTGATTGCTTCAGGCTCAGGGACAGGACTTGGCGGGAAGCCCTGAAAAGCCTGTAAAGCAGCTAAAGCTTGAGGCGAGCCGTCAGCTCGCATGGTTTCAACCCAGGCCGCTTCATCTCTATCTTCTTGGGCTCTAAGGGCCTCTTGAGCCACTAGAAGCTCCATAACAGACTCAACACCTGAGTGTGAGGTCATGGCTTGATTTACACGAGCTTCGAGTTCCTCGTTGGAAAGGGAACGGCGAACCGGTGGCTGAAAATTGCTGGATTCCATAGGCAAATCTTACCGTTGAGTCTTAACTCATGCCTCTAGGTGGAGGTAGTCGAAAAGTGGGCCCTACCGGGCTCGAACCGATGACATCCACGGTGTAAGCGTGGCGCTCTACCAACTGAGCTAAAGGCCCGACTCTTGACTGCAACGCCATGTGGCGCTTGTAAAACTATACAACAGGCTAGGCGGTCAAAGATGCCAAAGCGCGACTATATTCGTCCAAAGATCTAGCTTGACCAGGTGCAGTCACGAATTTTGAGACCAAAATGCCCTCTTTATCAATAACAAAGGTGCCTCGGTTAGCGATTCCATGCTCTTCTAGGAACACTCCGTAGTCCTGAGCAACCTGCCCGTGAGGCCAGAAATCAGCCAAAACTGAGAACTTATAGCCCTCGTGTTCGGCAAAAACCTTCTGGACGTACTTGCTGTCCACTGAGATTGCCAATAGTTCAACGTCACTTGAGGCAAATTTGTCAAAATTGTCTCTAATTTCGCATAGCTCGCCTGTGCAGACTCCAGAGAAGGAAAGCGGGTAAAAGACCAGTACAACCGGCTTTTTGCCCCTGAAATCGGACAATGTGACGTTCTCGCCGAACTGGTTGGCAAGGGTGAAATCTGGTGCTAAATCTCCGATAATCAATGACATTGAAACTCCTTAGGTTGGACTTGGCTCTAATCCTATAAAGCCTTCTAAACAAAGCCTAAACTTATAGAGGACCTAAACGGTCTCCCCTAACTACTTTTGACACTTGGCACCACAATTGCCCTGTGTTAGCTAGAGCCGAAACGAGGATTCTTTGTCCATCAACAATCAGGATGTCTTTGCCAACAACACTCCAGATCAAGATCCAGAAGAAACTCGAGAGTGGCTTGAATCACTTGACGCAGTAGCAAGAGTTCATGGCCCTAAGCGTGCTCGCGAAATCATGCTGAACCTTCTAAAGCGTTCACGTGAGCTCCAGCTAAACGTTCCAATGGTGCAGAGCACTGACTACATCAACACAATTGCAACTACAGACGAACCAACCTTCCCTGGTGATGAAGCAATTGAAAGAACCTACCGTGCATGGATGAGATGGAACGCCGCTGTTCTAGTTCACAGAGCTCAGCGTCCAGGCGTTTCAGTTGGTGGACACATTTCAACCTACGCATCATCCGCCTCACTTTATGAAGTCGGTTTCAACCACTTCTTCAAAGGTCAAGACCACCCTTCAGGTGGAGACCAGATTTTCATTCAGGGACACGCAAGCCCTGGTCCTTACGCTCGTGCATTCCTAGAGGGACGTCTAAGCGAAGATCAGCTAAACGGATTCCGCCAGGAAAAGTCTCACGCTGGTGGCGGACTATCCTCATACCCGCACCCACGTCTCATGCCAGACTTCTGGCAGTTCCCAACAGTGTCTATGGGTCTAGGGCCAATCAACGCGATCTACCAAGCACAGGCAAACAGATACCTTGCTGGCAGAAACTTCAAGGACACTTCAGAGCAGCACGTTTGGGCCTTCCTAGGCGATGGTGAAATGGATGAGGTTGAATCACGTGGAGCACTTCAACTAGCAGCTAACGATGGACTAGACAACCTAACCTTCGTTGTGAACTGTAACCTGCAAAGACTAGATGGACCTGTTCGTGGAAACGGAAAGATTATTCAAGAGCTTGAATCATTCTTCCGTGGTGCTGGTTGGAATGTAATCAAAGTTGTTTGGGGACGTGAATGGGATTCACTTCTACAAGCTGACACCGATGGTGCATTGGTCAATCTCATGAACTCAACTCCTGATGGAGATTTCCAGACATACAAAACTATGGATGGTGGATTCATCAGAGAGAACTTCTTCGGAAGAGATCCACGCACAGCAAAACTTGTTGAGTCCATGACCGACCAGCAAATCTGGGGGCTCAAGCGTGGTGGTCACGACTACAGAAAGATTTATGCAGCTTATGCGGCAGCACTTGCACACAAGGGTCAGCCAACAGTAATCCTTGCAAAGACAATCAAGGGTTACGGTCTTGGTAAAGCGTTCGAAGGTAGAAACGCTACTCACCAGATGAAGAAGCTTACTTTGGAAAACTTGAAGTCATTCAGAGATGACATGCAAATACCAATAACCGATGCGCAACTTGAAGTTGATCCGTATCAACCTCCTTACTACCGCCCTGCTCCAGGAACTCCTGAAATTGATTATATGCATGAACGTCGTCGCGCTCTTGGTGGATACCTTCCAGAGAGACGGAGCAAGTACGTTTCATTTGAACTTCCAGAGGACAAGGCCTACGAAGTTTCAAAAGGTGGATCAGGTACTCAAGAAATCTCAACAACCATGGCGTTTGTTCGTCTAATGAAGGATCTTCT
>JAULUM010000064.1:23359-30017 GCA_032111565.1 Rhodoluna sp.
GAACTTGGACCACGAATTGTTCCTATCATTCCTGATGAAGCAAGAACTTTTGGTATGGACGCTTTCTTCCCTACTGCAAAGATTTACAACCCACGAGGTCAGCACTACATCTCAGTAGACCGTGAACTTCTTCTTTCATACAAGGAATCAGAAGCTGGTCAGATTCTGCACACTGGAATCAACGAGGCTGGTTCGATGGCTGCCTTCACTGCGATTGCAACCTCTTACGCAACTCAGGGTCAGCCACTGATTCCGTTCTACGTCTTCTACTCAATGTTTGGTTTCCAGAGAACAGCCGATGCTATCTGGGCTGCTACTGATCAGCTTTCTAGAGGATTCATGATTGGAGCTACCGCTGGTAGAACAACTCTTACCGGTGAAGGACTTCAGCATGCTGACGGGCATTCTCCAATCATTGCTGCTACCAACACAGGGGTTATCAGTTACGACCCTGCTTACGGTTACGAAATCGGACACATCATCAAGGCTGGTATCGAGCGCATGTACGGTGGCGTTCACCAAGATCCAAACGTTGTGTTCTACATCACTGTCTACAACGAACCAATCGTGCAGCCAGCTGAACCTGAGAACGTCGACGTTGATGGAATCATCCGTGGAATTCACCGAATCAGCGTTGGAACTGGTGCAGGTAAGAAAGCTCAGATTCTTGCGTCAGGTGTTGCTGTTCCATGGGCTTACGAAGCGCAGAGACTACTTCAGGATGACTGGAACATCTCGGCAGACATATGGTCAGTTACTTCATGGACGGAACTTCGTCGTGATGCTCTTGCATGCGACGAAAAGAAGTTCCTATACCCAAGTGAAGTAAGTCCACTTCCATACATCACCAACAAACTTGCTGGTGCTCCTGGTCCATTCCTAGGTGTTTCTGATTACATGCACCAGGTTCCAGATCAGGTCCGCAAGTGGATTCCAGGTGAGTACGCAACTCTCGGTGCTGATGGTTTCGGATTCTCTGACACAAGAGCAGCCGCTAGAAGAGCATTCAAAATTGATGGTCCTTCAATCGTTGTTCGTGTTCTAGAGCAACTTGCATCAAGAGGAGATGTAGCAGCACACATTCCTCAACTTGCAATCGATAAGTATCGTCTCTTGGATGTGACGGCAGGAACATCTGGTAACGCCGGTGGTGACGCCTAAACATGTTGGTCATTCTCGCTCCAGGTCAAGGCTCACAAAAGCCTGGCTTCATGTCGAGTTGGTTAGAGCTACCAGTATTCAGATCAAAGCTAGAAGAGTTCTCAGATGCTATCTCTCTTGATCTAATTAAGCACGGAACACTTAGCGATGAAGAGACTATTCGTGACACCGCTATTGCTCAACCACTTATTGTTAGCGCAAGCATCGCAACAGCAGCGCTTCTTAACACTGCCAATCTTTCTGGTGTTGCCGGTCACTCTGTCGGTGAAGTTTCTGCTGCAGCTATTGCAAATGTATTAACTGACACACAAGCAATGCAACTAGTTGACGTCCGAGCAAAGGCCATGGCTCAAGCAGCAGCATCAAGTGAAGCTACCAGCATGGCTGCCGTTCTTGGTGGAGAAATTGAAACAGTTATCTCAAGACTCAATGAACTCGGTCTTTCGGCTGCCAACTACAACGGAGCAGGTCAGATAGTTGCTGCTGGGTCAAAAGCTGGAATAGACCAGCTAGTTGCTGAAGGACCTTCGGGAAGCAAAGTAATCCCACTGAGCGTTGCTGGAGCCTTCCACACTTCTTACATGCTTCCTGCAGTTAGCGAACTTGCATCATTTACTTCTTCACTGGACATCACTGACCCTGAAATAAAGCTGTGGTCAAACCAGAACGGGCAACTTGTTTCTGAAGGCACGGAATTCGTAAATCTTCTTGTTGGTCAAGTAGCGAACTCAGTGCGCTGGGATCTCTGCATGGACTCGATGGTCAAGGCGGGTGTCACTGCTCTTATTGAAGTCTCCCCAGCTGGTACATTGGCAGGGCTTGCTAAACGAGGTATGCCTGGAGTTGAAATAGTGGCTCTCAAGGAACCTAAAGATTTAGAAGCAGCTCAAGATTTACTGAACCGCTCAACAAAGAAGGCGTAACGATGCAACCAATTCTGAATCAATACAAAACTACGCAGTTCAGTCGCATCTACTCCATTGGAGCATCTCGCGGAGATCTAGTTGTTACAAACGATGACATCGCAGGTCCCATTGATTCAAGTGATGAATGGATTCGTCAACGTACAGGAATCATTACTAGAAGAAGAGCAAGCAAAGACCAGTCGCTTATGGACATGGCTGTTGAAGCTTCTAATCAAGCAATCGAGCGAGCTGGCATCGACCCTAACGAAATTGGCGCTGTAATCTTCAGCACAATCTCTCACCCTTATCAAACTCCATCAGCCGCAACAATGCTGGCCGACAAGATTGGAGCGAATCCGGCACCTGCTTTTGACATCTCAGCAGCGTGCGCAGGTTACTGCTACGGCATTGCTCAAGCAGATGCTCTCGTTAGATCCGGTGTTGCAAAGTACGTGCTTGTTGTTGGTGGCGAAAAGCTAAGTGATTTCATTGACCCAACCGACCGCTCAATCTCCTTTCTTCTAGCAGATGGTGCAGGAGCTGCAATCGTTGGTCCTTCAGACACCCCTGGTATTTCCCCTACAGTTTGGGGTTCAGATGGCTCCAAATGGGAGTCTGTGAGCATGACAGACTCTCTGCTTGACTTCAGAGACGGGCTCGTCAGTTGGCCAACGCTTCGCCAAGACGGACTTACAGTCTTCAAGTGGGCTGTTTGGGAGATGGTAAAGGTAGCCAAGGAAGCACTCGAGGTTGCTGGTGTAAAAGCTGAGGATCTCTCTGCTCTAGTTACCCACCAGGCAAACATTCGCATTATCGATGAGCTCGTCAAGCAGCTCCAACTGCCGGAGAACGTTGTGGTTGCAAGAGACATCATCAACACTGGAAACACGTCAGCAGCCAGCGTACCTTTGGCTATGGACCAGATTCTACAAGACGGATTAGTCAAATCTGGCGGTTTAGCCTTACAGATTGGCTTCGGAGCAGGCCTTGCCTTCGCGGCTCAGGTCGTAGTTCTGCCCTAAACTTTACCTAGTAAATCAAACAATCAAGGAGCAACTAATGGCACTTTCACAGAACGAAGTTCTAGCAGGATTGGCAGAAATCGTAAACGAAGAGACCGGTATCGACACTGAATCAGTGAAGATGGAGAAGTCTTTTGTTGACGACCTAGACATTGACTCAATTTCAATGATGACCATCGTTGTAAACGCAGAAGAGAAGTTCAGCGTAAAGATCCCAGATGACGAGGTAAAGAACCTTATTACTGTTGGTGACGCTGTTAACTTCATCACCCAAGCACAGGGCTAAATACTCTTGAGCGGAAAAATCGTTGTCACCGGGATAGGCGCTACCACGCCTCTCGGTGGCGACGCCCAATCAACTTGGAAAGCTCTCCTAGCCGGTGAATCTGGCATTAGCACCATGGAGCAAGACTGGGTTGCCCGCTATGAATTGCCGGTTACATTTGCAGGTCAAGCAAAGATAAATGCTGCCGATGTCCTTACTCTTCAGGAAATTAAAAGATTAGATCCATCCAGCCAGTTTGCCCTAATCTCAGCTAGAGAAGCTTGGGCTGACGCTGGTATTACAAAGTTTGACCCCGAAAGACTTTCAGTTGAGTTCGCCACCGGAATTGGTGGAGTTTGGACTCTTCTTGATGCTTTTGAAACTCTAAAAGAAAAGGGTCCGCGCAGAGTTCTACCAATGACAGTTCCAATGCTGATGCCTAACGGACCAGCAGCTGCTATCGGCATGGACATATCTGCTAGAGGTGGCGTTAGAACCTCAGTTTCCGCTTGTGCTTCAGGCACTGAAGCTATCGCTAACGCTATTACCAGGCTACGCTCTGGCGAGATTGACATCGTTGTAGCAGGTGGCTGTGAAGCTGCTATGCATCCGCTACCTATAGCTGCTTTCGCTTCTATGCATGCACTCTCAAGGCGTAATGATGAACCTGCAAAAGCAAGTCGTCCATACGACATCAACCGTGATGGCTTTGTCATGGGTGAAGGTGCTGGAGCCCTTGTTCTTGAAACGGAAGAACACGCTATTGCTCGTGGAGCAAAGATTTATGCTGAACTAGCCGGTGGCTACGTAACCAGCGACGCCCACCACATCACTGCCCCTGATCCAGAAGGTGCCGCAGCCGCAAGAGCCGTCATTGGAGCGCTAAAGATGGCAAATGCAGAAGTTACCGATGTGAACCACATCAACGCTCACGCGACCAGCACACCGGTTGGAGACATAGCTGAATACACAGCTCTGAAGCGCGTTTTCGGTGACCACCTAAAGAACATTGCAGTTTCTGCAACCAAGTCCAGTACTGGTCACCTATTAGGTGGCGCTGGGGCCATTGAAGCAATCTTCACGGTGCTTGCTGTTCAAACTAGAACTGCTCCACCAACAATCAACCTTGATGACCCAGATCCTGCTATCGAACTTGATGTTGTTACCTCTCCTAGAGACTTAGGCGAAAACATTCTGGCTATCTCAAACTCATTCGGTTTTGGTGGACACAACGCTGTTGTGGCTTTCCGTTCATACAACAAATAACTAGCCAGCTTTAGTTAGCAACACAACGTTGTTGCTGAACTTCGCTCCCCTGAATGGCTCGATGATGTCATCCCAAGATTGACCCAAGCTGACCCTCAACAATCTCATGAACTCTCTGTGATTACCCGCAGAGGTATCAACCATCTGGTTGATTCTGTCCTCACTGAGCACGATCGAACCTGACTCGTTGAGTTCGCCTCGATAAATGCCAAGACCAGGAACTCCCATGAACAGAACTCCAGTTCTACCAAGTCGCTGGTTCAGCTCAAAATAGATCGGACCTAAGGCATCAATCTGCGACGCTAGTTCGGCAGCTTCATCTTCAGATAGCTTGAACGAGTGTTCTGCAGAGAGATTATCCGGAATGAGCTCTTGCTCAATCCAATTTGAAGTAATGGAATGCGAGGCTAACAGAGCGTCTATTTGAGCCACTAGTGCCCTCGGGCAGGCGTGAATAGCTAGGGTCAAGACATACCGACCTCTACGCATAACAAACCTCCGAATCTTGAGCTAGGTGCGTCTTCCCCAACGTCCTGGCAATTCAGAGAGTTCTAGATTACGACTGCAGGCCAATTAGCGCAATTCCTAGGCGCAGTCTGGCTAGCATTGTTATAGAGACGTGAAGACCCAGAAAGGCCGAAGATGGCTAAGTTGTATTTCCGCTACGGAGCAATGAACAGCGGTAAAAGTACTGCCCTACTGCAAGTGGCCCACAACTACGAAGAGCGCAGCCAGCAGATTCTGATTGCCAAACCAGCTGTGGACACCAAAGGTGACGCCACTATCGTTTCAAGACTTGGTGTTGATAGACACGTAGATTTTCTAGTCACCCCAGATCAGAACCTACGCGAGTTAGCTCACGAGTATGCGAACAACGGTCTAATCATCCCTGGCATCAAGAATCTAGCTTGTTTGCTGATCGATGAAGCTCAGTTCCTGACCCGTGAACAAGTTGACCAAGCATTTGAACTTGCCGTCTTAGACGGTGTCCCTGTTCTTGCCTATGGAATTAGAACAGACTTCCTAACCATTGGTTTCCCAGGATCAATCAGACTTATGGAACTTGCCCACTCACTTGAAGAGCTCAAGACTATCTGCCGCTGCGGACGCAAAGCCATGTTCAACGGTCGCAAGTTTGACGGCGAATTCATCTTCGAAGGTGACCAAGTCGCAATTGATGGCGTCGAAGTAACCTACGAGTCACTTTGTGGAGTTTGCTACCTAAACGAACGCGGATAACAAAGCTCTTTAGAGTATTAGCCCTTTACAGCCCCACCGGTAAGACCTGAGGTGATGTACTTCTGCAGTCCTAAGAACAGTGCAACGCTAGGTAGAGCGGACAGCACAGCACCAGCAGCGAACATAGACCAGTCCTTCGAGTATGGATCACTAATGAACTGTTGCAGACCTGTTGCTAAGGTCAAGCTGTTTGGATCGCTCAGGAGGATAGATGCGAGAATGAAGTCGCTTGTCACACCGATGTAACTAAGCAGCATTTGAACAGCGAGAATTGGAGCTACCAGTCTCAAGATGATTGAGAAGAAGATACGAGCATGGCTCGCACCATCAATGGTTGCAGCCTCATCAATTTCCTTAGGAACGGTGTTGAAGAATCCATACATCAGATAAGTTCCAGCGCCTAGAGACCCACCCAAGTACACCATCATTAGACCCAGTTGGCTGTTTAGACCAAGGATTGGAAATACACGTCCAACATCAGATAGCAGGCTGTAGATAGCTACTAGACCCAAGATTGAAGGGAACATTTGCATAAGGATCAATGACAAAAGTCCTGGTCTGCGGCCCTTGAATCGAAGTCTTGAGAATGCGAATGCCGCTAGAGCGCTAAGGAACACTGAACCTACTGATGTCACAATACCTATGTAGACGGTGTTCAGGTACCAGCGGCCGAAAGGTCTTGATTCTTGATCAAACAACGAAATGTAGTTAGCTGGAGAGATTTCTGCAAACAAAGCTGTTGTGTTGTTTTTTTTGCTTTGGTGCGGGCGAGAAACGACGACTGCGCCGCGACTAACACT
>JAULUM010000064.1:30027-35244 GCA_032111565.1 Rhodoluna sp.
GTGTTGTTGATGTCATTGTTTGGATAGAGAGATGTTGACAAAATATACAGAATTGGGAAGATCGCGAATGTACATACAGCGAGTCCGACTACATGCCTCCAGCCAGTGGAGAAGAACCATCTAAAGATGTTGAATGGCCTCTTCTTACTCTTTATTGCAACGCTCATTAGACGATCTCCTCAAACTTCTTAGTTCTTCTAAAGCTGATTAGTGAAATTGTTGCGACAACAATAAAGATCAGGATTGAGAAGGCGCTCGCCAAACCAAAATTCTGACCGGTACCAGAGAACGCAATTTTATACACGAAGGTAATCAGAATGTCTGTACCGCCTACGTCATAGTCGGTGATTCCCGAATCTGCGGGCCCACCTTTCGTGAGTAGATAAATAATCGTGAAGTTATTGAAGTTGAAGGCAAATGATGCAATCAACAGTGGGGCGATTGAAATCAAAAGCAAAGGGAGCTTGATCAATCTGAAGTTCTGCCAGCCAGTTGCACCGTCAATTTCGGCTGCTTCATTTAGCTCTGAAGGAATTGCCTGAAGAGCGCCTGTTGTGATCAAGAACATGTACGGGAAACCAAGCCACAAGTTAACAAGCAACACGGCAATGCGTGCCGGACCCTCCTCCAAGAGCCAAGGAAAGTTAGCTTCTGAACCAGGCGTCTGGCCAAAAATAACGGTATTTATGAACCCGTTCTCACGATTTAGAAGACCTACCCAGACGTAAGCCGAGAGGAATCCAGGGAACGCATACGGCAAAATCATGATGACACGATAGAACTTCTTCCCGCGAAGTTTGTCGTGGTTGAACACGAGAGCAATAAACAAACCGAGAATGAAGGTAGTCAAAACTGTTGAGATGGCAAATACAAATGTCCAGGATATGACCTTAACTAGAGGCTCTCTCAGTTGAACATCTGTGAAAATAGTTTCAAAGTTCTTCAACCCGACCTCAACACGCCACCCACCATCGAGCTTCGCATTTTCTAAGACACCGTCGAGTCTGTAGAAACCATCTTCAGCAGGCTTGAATACATCGCCTGCGTAGTACACGCCATAATCGTCATCAACCAGAGCAGTGAATGTATCGGCAGTCTCGTCATAAGCAAGGGTGGATTCCGAAGGCAGTGCGATTGTGAATTCTGAAGTCCTCAAACCAACGTTAGGGTTCGCTGGGTCAGTGACTACTCGAATGTCTAGATACCTAGATTTGTCTACAAAAGATAGATTGTTGGGATCTTGCGTGGTGTACCCAACAGCCCTTAGTGCTGCTTTGGCACAAGTTTCTTGATCTTCAGCGTATTTGTCAGCACACTCTTCGCTGAGTGTGTACATGTTCTGCGATAGTGGGATAGGAAGTTCACCATCTTTACCGATATACACTTTCCCGTCGACGTTGTTGGTCATCAAGAAAGCTCGAGAACCATCCGCGTCATCTTTAACCAAGTTGATGGTGTAGTCCGGACCATCTACGATTCGATACGCAGCGTTTTTGATTGTTTGAATTGCAAGCGCTTTGTCACCGTTGTGGGCAGAACCGTAGTTTGTGAATGCTGTGTAACCGCTGAAGAGAAGAACATAAAGCTGAAAGACAATTAGAAAAAGTACACCTGGTGTTAGGTACTTCGCTGGCAGTCCCCCTTTTCTAAGATATATCCAGTTAACAAAGATAAGAACCACGATGCTGATGATTGCTTGCATCATTAGCTCTTGCGCCAAGAGCACCATGATCATGGTCACTGCGATGGCATCAACTGTGCCAAGAACACCTAATTTCCAAAGTGTTCCAGTCACGCTTGGGCCTGACTCGCCCCAGCTTCTTATCTTCTTGCCAGCCATTTAGTTACCTTTTCTTGTACAAAGATTTTGAATCTAAACGCAGCGGAAGGGTGGGTGATTTCCTTCAACAGAAATCACCCACCCTACGCTGGATTACTACTTAGTTGATTTATCGATTGTTGTTTGAAGCGCTTTAACCATTGCAGCCCACGCTACGTCTGGCTTAGCCTCTTTGCCCTGAATGATGCGAGTCTGAGCTTTACCCCAGATTGTCCACGCAGCCGCCATAGCAGGTGAGTTTGGCATTGGGACTGTGTTAGCGGCATTAGCGAAACCAGCGACTACTGGGTTAGCCTTTGCACGGTTTAGAGCCGCCTTGTTAGCAGGGGTCTTGTTGAAGTTGTCATACAGGTTGAACTGTACGCTTTCAGAAGACATCCAACGCATTAGATCTACAGCAGCAGGTACGTTGGTTACGTTTCCAGGCTTAGAAGCCATCATCAAATAACCACGGATACCAAGGAATTGCTTTGGCTTCAGCTTTGCAGAAGTCGGACCAGTCGGGAATGGATCGATTGCGTAGCCGCTACCAATCTTTAGACCTGTCTTACAACCACCAGCACCTGATTCAATAGCGTTGATGTTCCATGCGCCAGTGACCCAGTACTTGATTGCTCCGGTTGTGACTTTTTTACCCTTAACTGTGGTTGTCTTGGTTGGGTTCAAGAAGTCACAAAGAATTTTTGCGTTGGATGGTGGACCAAAGAACTTTGTTCCCTTTAGTTTTAGCCACTTAGCGAAGGCTGCACCATTAGCTCCGCCCATGCCTACCTTGTTAGTCCAGTCGCCTCGGCTGTCAACAGAGAACACAGGAGCATTGAACATGGTCTGGAATGGGTAGAGGTGGTACGGGTCTGAATTTGTTGCGTCATAGTTAACACCTAGTTCACCATCCTTTATGTCATTGACTGACTTCAGCGGCTTAGGAGCCTTCTTGACGTTACGAAGGATTGCGATATTTTCAGTCCAACCAGGAGTTCCATAAAACTTTCCGTTGTACTTCATGGCCTGCAACGCTCCAGGAACAAAGTCGTCCTTGAAGTTAGCCGGCAAGTACTGGTCAATTGGAGACAGAACGTTTGCTGCTGCTAGGTTACCGATCCAGTCGTGAGCAGCTCCTGCCAAAATGTCTGGGCCAGTTCCACCAGGAACAGCGGTCTTTAGAACTTCACGAACAGTTCCGAAGTCCTTTTCGACAAGCTTCGCTGTGAACTCAGGGTTTGCTGTATCCCAAGCCGCGACGCGACCCTTAATCGTGTCTAGTGTTCCCTTGTCAGCCCAGATTACGAGCTCCGATGCTGCGGAAGCTGGTGATGCAACGGTCAGTCCCCCACCTAGCACGGTGAGTGCTGTGAATAAACCAACCACTTTTCTAGTTGTTGTCTTCATTTTCTCTATCCTTTGTTTATATTCAACTTTGCTGACTCGAATGAGGCAGTTTCGAAACTTACTTCCACACCACTAGGGTGCTGTTTGGTGCAACTGTAGCTACCTTTGTCTTCTTCAGAACTGCAAGCGTGGTTACTCCGGCTTTTTCACCGTTAACAACTACGTTCCAGTTACCAGTAGCAGGAAGAGTTACCTTCTTTGATACTGAGTATGGGTTGGACATAACTACGATGGTGGACCACTTGTCCTTCACGGCTTTACCGTTTAGGGAGTAAGCCAAGACATCGTCCGGTGCTTTCAAGAACTTTAGGTTTGCTGAGATTGCAGACGGTGCGCTCATTCTGAACGCAGGGTGAGCTTTGCGAAGGGCAATTAATCCCTTGTGATAGTCAACAGTTGTTCTGTGCTTCACACGCTCTGCCCACTTCATGCTGTTCACAGAATCTGGTGAGCGGTAGCTGTTGTGATCGCCACCCTTACTTCTCATAAACTCTTGGCCTGCGTGGATAAATGGTGTTCCCTGAGCGAGAATGATTAATGCACCAATCTGTCTTTGCTGCTTGGTAACTGCCGCCATAGACCTCTGGTTGTTAACAGCCCACAGCTTGTCGAACAGTGTCATATTGTCGTGCGCTTCAGCGTAGTTGATTGACTGACCCGCGTCAGATGTCAACCATGGAACAAGGATTTTGTCAGCACTTGTGTGGCCAATAATTCCTGCCTTCACAGCATTGATCGCTCCAGGGTTTCCGTTGACGTAACCACCGTCTGAGGTGCCATCAGGGGAACCCTTCACACCGTTACGAATTCCATCGTTGAATGCGCCAATCCTAGGCATGTTCAGAAGTTGGCTTTGGTTACCTTGAGGAAGACCGCTGTCTCCGCCCATGCTCCAAGCTTCACCAAGGATTGTTGCTTTTGGCTCAATCGCGCGGATTGCCGCAGCTGAATCATTTACAGTCTTCACATCCCAGAGACCCATCTGGTCAATTCTGTATCCATCGAGCTTGTACTCTTTGGTCCAGTACTTGAATGAGTCGACAATGAACTTACGAACCATTGGACGTTCAGTTGCAGTGTCATTTCCACAACCAGATCTGTTGGTCAGGTTCCCGTTGGCATCTTTTCTGAACCAGTAGCCAGGGACGATAATCGCTTGGCTGAATTCAGTAGCGCTGGCCACGTGACCGTGAACGACGTCCATTGTTACGCGAATTCCGTTTTTGTGGAATGCCTGAATAGCTTCTTTCAGTTCACGAATTCTTGCGACCGGGTTGGTTGGGTCGCTTGAGTACTGTCCTTCAGGAACGTTGAAGTGCTCTGGGTCATAACCCCAGTTGTATGTTGGGTTGCTCTCGAGGCCTCCGGAAGCGAAGTCATACATAGGAAGAAGCTGAACGTGAGTAACACCTAATTCCTTGAAGAAGGAAAGACCAGTTGTCGCTTTGCTCTTTCCAGAACCAATTGTTGTTCCAAGTTGAGCAAGGCCACGGAACTTTCCTCTGTTCTCTGGCTTGACACCGCTGTTAGCATCGATTGTCGCGTCTCTAACGTGAAGTTCGTACATGACTGAGTCGACAGAGCGCCCTGAGAAGTCAGGCTTCTTTTGAGACAACCAGCCAGTAGGGTTTGTCTTCGCAAGGTCAACCACCACGCCCCGATCACCATCGATAGTAACTGATCGAACATACGGGTCGACTGCATCCTCAGTGTTTCCACCGACGGTTACTCGATACATGTAAACCTGACCATGTCTGTCTCCAGAAAGTGAAGCTGTCCAAGTTCCCTTTTCACTTGAAGTCATTGGAGTAACAACACCCTCGGCTTTCGGTGTGGTTGCGCTGGCATAAGTAACCAATGAAACGGCACTAGCAGTTGGCGCCCAAACTCTAAAGTCGGTCTTGGCAGCCGAGTAAGTGTTTCCGAGATCATCTCCGTTGTAGGTGAAAGCGTCCACGAAAGCTGGTGAGGTGAATACACCCGCTGCA
>JAULUM010000065.1:0-4903 GCA_032111565.1 Rhodoluna sp.
GGGGGATTAGAGATGGTTACTGCACCATTTATCCCAGTTAGGTCAGCAAGTAGAAAATCACCTAGCTGGATACCTATAGTTTTGGGTTCAATGTCGTAACTGATTACTTTGGTGGCCCCTAGTTCTGTGGCTGCCTTTATAAAGGCACCTGTGCCTCCGGCTGGCTCAATGACCTGTTTCCCTGATAGTCCACCAACTAGGGAACTAATTTTCTGGGTTAGCTTGAGGGCCAAATCTTCAGGGGTATAGAACTGTTCCTTGCCAGTCACCCTGCGGTTACCAGGGCGAACCTTGTCGCTTTGGGCGGGGGTCATGCTCAT
The DNA here is from genome assembly GCA_032111565.1 of Rhodoluna sp. Lineage (GTDB taxonomy): Bacteria > Actinomycetota > Actinomycetes > Actinomycetales > Microbacteriaceae > Rhodoluna. Next base: position 321 of record JAULUM010000065.1, read on the forward strand.
AAGGATATCACTCCCACTGAATACACTTGTAAGGTTGAACACCTAAGCAGGAAGACACGAATTTTGGCTAAAAAGAGCGAAACACCTGAGGCAATGATTGTCGCCAAAGGGCTAACAAAGGTTTATGGGGATTTCAGAGCGGTTGATGGTATTGATTTCACAGTTACTAGGGGTGAATCCTTCGGACTTCTAGGTCCTAATGGAGCTGGTAAGTCAACAACCATGAAGATGATTGCAGCTACCAGTCAAAGAAGCGGCGGCGAACTCTTAATTTTGGGGAAAGACCCTAACGAGCTAGGTCCTGAGATCAGAGCACACCTAGGTGTTGTTCCGCAGCAAGACAACCTGGACCGTGAACTAAAGGTTTGGGAAAACCTAATGATTTATGGTCGCTACTTCGGCCTAAGCCGCAAGTGGCTAAAGGTCAAGATTGAAGAGCTTCTAGACTTTGCTCAGCTAGCGGACAAGAGAAACAACAAGACCGAAGAACTCTCTGGTGGTATGAAGAGAAGACTTACTATCGCTCGAGGCCTAGTTAATGAACCTGAGATCTTGATGCTTGATGAACCAACCACAGGTCTTGACCCACAGGCTAGACATATTCTTTGGGACAGACTGTTCAGACTAAAGGAACAGGGTGTGACCCTGGTTATCACCACCCATTATATGGATGAAGCTGAGCAGCTCTGTGATCGCCTGATGGTTATGGATAAGGGCAAGATCATGGCCGAAGGTTCTCCTGCTGAACTGATCAAGAAGTATTCCTCAAAGGAAGTTCTTGAAGTTCGTTTTGGTAGCGATAACAACGCTCAGGTCGCTAAAGATCTTGAAGGCATTGGTGAAAGATTAGAAATTCTTCCAGACCGAATTCTGGTTTATGCAGAAAACGGTGAGAAGTGTCTTGAGCAGATCATCAAGAAGGGTCTTCACCCTGTTACATCTCTAGTTAGAAGATCTTCACTAGAAGATGTGTTCCTTCGTCTAACCGGTAGGACACTGGTCGACTAATGGCGATGGATGTTGAATCTAAAGTCGCGATGACTTGGACTGGAGCAGCTAAATTAGTTGACCCTAAGGTGAGCATGAAGCGCGGTGCTTTGTATATTGCAGAGAACCGTCTTTTGAACATGGCTAAGTGGTGGAAATCCATTATTGCCTTTGGTCTAGGTAACCCAACACTGTACTTACTATCTATCGGTATTGGTGTTGGATCTCTCGTTGATTCATCATTGGGGCCTAACGCAATTGATGGGGTTAGTTATCTAACCTTCCTAGCTCCTGCACTACTAGCAACCGCTGGTATTCAGGGTGCTATGGACGAGGTTACTTGGCCGACTCTTCAAGGCTTCAACTGGGATAAGACATTCTTCTCAATGAATGCCACTGCTATCACAGGTAAGCAGATAGTGAATGGAATCCTGCTAGCAGCAACAGCAAGAGCTGTTCTGCAGGTTACTCTCTATGGTCTGTGCCTATTGGCTTTTGGTGCTGTTACTTGGGCAACACTGCCAATACTCATCTTGGTTTCCAGCACAGCAGGTCTCGGCTTTGCTGCGGTTATGTTGGGCTTTGCCGGAACCATCAAAGAAGATGATGGTGTCTTCGCTCTGGTTGGCAGATTTATTGTTACCCCGATGTTTATGTTCTCTGGAACTTTCTACCCAATAACTTCAATGCCTCTTTACTTACAGTGGATTGGTTGGATTTCGCCACAGTGGCATGCAACCAACCTAGGTAGAGCGATGTCGTATGGCATGCCTATCGAGCTATGGCTAGGCCTTATTCACTGGGCAGTGATGCTTGGTATGACTTTCGTAGGCATGGTTTGGGCCCACCGAGTATTTGAGAAGAGGTTGGCCTCATGAGTTCGATGAACATCAAAGCTGAGTCAGCCATTGAGATTGCTGAAAGAAGAAAAGGCAAGTTCGGATCTGGAGTTTACTCAGGACGAGCAAGAGTAGTTCTTGAGCGTGGTTACTTTGCCCTTAAGTCTTCAACCTGGATGGTTGTTGCTTCAGGATTTGTTGAGCCACTGATTTATTTAGTTGCCTTTGGTTATGGAATTGGGCAGTTTATTGATGGCGTGGTTGATGGTAATGGAAATCCTATTTCCTATGCTCAGTTCATCGCTCCTGCTCTTTTAGCTACTAGCGCTATGAACGGTGCTATCTATGACTCAACCTGGAATGTGTTCTTCAAGATGCATTTCGGCAGGATATACAACGGCATGCTTTCAACATCCATGGGAACCTTAGATGTTGCTCTTGGAGAGATTAGCTGGGCCCTACTTAGAGGTCTTGCTTATGCGATTGGTTTCATGGCTATCGTCACACCACTTGGCCTTGTGCCATCTTGGTGGGGCTTACTAGCAATACCAGCTTCAGTATTGGTGGCTTTTGGCTTTGCAGCTGTGGGTATGGGAATTACAAGTTATTTGAAGCACCGTCAGCAGATGCAATACATTCAGCTGGTTATGCTTCCGATGTTCCTATTCTCTGGAACATTCTTCCCACTAGACATATACCCTGAACCTATTCAATGGTTTATTCAAGCTCTTCCGCTATGGCAGGCCATTGAATTGATCAGAGGGCTAACTCTAGGAATCATGAACTGGGCCATGCTAGGTCACGTGCTGTATTTCGTAGTAATGATAATCGGCGGGCTATATTTCACAACCCGCCGACTAACAGCACTGTTCCTGCGCTAAATAATTATTGACCTGCTCCAACGAACACCGCTAGCACGATGTTGAATGTTGTTAGCAGGAAGATTGTTGGTACAGCCCAAACAGGAGTGACTTCTTTCTTCCTATAGGTATATGCAACAAAGAAGATTGCGGTGAGTGCAATGCTCTTCAGAGCAATAACAATTACGTTCAGGTCTTCAGGCCTATTAACTCCAGCCATTACGAGACCTGTGATTAGCATCAGGTAAGCACCGTGGAATACTCCAGCGTTAACTTTCATACCGGCCTTCATGTCCTTCATAGAAGTAAAGAAGCCAGCTAGTAGAGCTGCGATACCCAGAAAGTGCAGGACAAGAAAGAAGCGAATAATTAGCTCTGGTGGTGACACGTCCATGATTCTCCTTTGGTAGAAAGTAATTCCACTCTAGCGAAGGCGAGCCATCATCACTGCAGCCTCAACTGCTTCAGCACCTTTGTCTTCTTTGCTGTTCGGTAAACCGGCTCTATCTAATGCCTGCTGAGCATTGTCAACGGTTAGTAAACCAAAGCCAATAGGAACACCATACTCAAGTTGAACCTGAGTTAGCCCTTGGGTAGCTGCATCACAGACGTAATCAAAGTGAGGGGTGTCTCCTTGGATGACAACACCCAGAGCGATGATTACATCAGCTTGATCTTCAGCAGCCCATTTAGCAGCTAGGGGTAATTCAAATGCTCCTGGCACTCGAACGATCGTGTAGACATCGTTACCAGCATTCTTAAGAGAGCGTTCTGCTCCAGCAAGAAGAGCATCGGTAATTTCTGTGTGCCAGCTAGTAACCAAGATGGTTACCGCTAGATCACTTGCGTCGATTTCTAGTTTTGGTGCGTGGCCTGCCATTTACTTGTCCATTTCTGCGATTATTTCTGGAAGACGGTGACCCATCTTTGATCTCTTAGCTTCTAGGTAACCTAGGTTCTGCAATGCTTCACCAACGATTACTGGGACGTATGAGTTCACTGGGATACCGTCATCGGTTAGGAAGTTAGCCTTAGCTGGGTTGTTAGTCATTAGACGAACACTCTTCACACCTAGTTCACGAAGGATAGAGGAGGCTGCTCCATACTCTCTAGCTTCGCTAGGAAGACCAAGAGCAAGGTTTGCTTCAACTGTGTCTAGACCTTGTTCCTGAAGAGCATATGCCTTGAGCTTGTTTAGTAGTCCGATACCGCGACCTTCTTGCCCTCTTAGGTAAATAACAATTCCACCCTTAGGGTCTGCTTCAATCATGTCCAATGCATACTGCAGCTGAGGTCCACATTCACACTTCAATGAACCAAATGCTTCACCGGTAATACATTCTGAGTGCATACGAACTAGAACATCATCACCAGTTGGGTTGCCCTTGATTATGGCTACGTGATCGGCACCAGTCTTGATGTCGTAATAACCACGAACTCTAAAATCACCATGGATAGTTGGAATGTTAGCTTCCGCTTCAAATCTGATTCTGTTGTTATCACGGTGCACGTGGGTGATGTTGTGTTCCTTTAGGTACGCAACCAGTTGAGCGATAGTGATAACAGGAAGGTCCTCTTTCTCACCAACTTCAATTAGCTCAGGTAAACGCATCATTGAACCATTGGCTGTAACCATCTCACCGATGATGCCTACAGGAATAAGACCTGCGAGCTTTAGTAGATCTACAGTTGCCTCAGTGTGACCAGGACGACCGTGCACACCGTGCGGGTGAGCACGTAGTGGAATGATGTGACCCGGTCTAATCAGAGATTCAGGACCTGATGATTCACTGGCGAGGGTTCTAGCAGTAAGTGCTCGATCGCTAGCTGACACACCCGTTGCCTCACGCGCGGCAGCATCAACTGTAATGGTGTAGCTAGTGCCATGAGGGTCTTG
>JAULUM010000066.1:0-5223 GCA_032111565.1 Rhodoluna sp.
TTCAACATTTACTCAAGAGACCGCGTACTAGAGATCGATTCAGAATGGAACCACGTTCCTTCTCAGGACTTCAACGCTAGTCCGAAGATCATTCACTGGGCAGGACCAGCTAAGCCTTGGAAGCCTGAGTATGTCTTGCTGAAGAACCGCTTTGAAGCCACAAAGGCAAAGGTAGAAGCTAGGCTCTAAGTCAAGCTAACCTGACGCCCCATTTTTGCTGTTAGCAGGTGTGGGGCGTTGCCCTTACTTGCGGGAATAGTTTGTCACTCGTAACACTTATTGTTTTTATAGAGACCAAATCCTAGAATCGGAGCCTCATGGAAATCTTGACTTTATTAGTTGCCCTCAACCTAGTTGCGGTAATTGTCCTAACTGTGATCTGGCTAACCCGTAAATCTTCCTCTGTCTCTCTGGATGTCAGTAAAGACCTTCAGATCCACAGAGATGAACTTCGCTCAGCTATCGCTGCCAATCACGACATCGTCGAAAAGCGCTTGACTGCCTTTAGCGAAGCGTCCCAGAACTCAGCAAAGCTACAGCGTGATGAAGCTGGCAACTCAAGAGTTGAACTCCAGAAATCCCTAAGTGACTCACTTAGAAACATTGAAATCAAGATTGCCGAACTAACCGAATCAAATGCCAAGAAGCAGCAGCAAATGCAGATTACCCTGCAAACCGAAATCGAGAAGATGAGCAAGGGTAATGAAGAAAAGCTTGAAAAGATGCGTGAAACCGTAGATGAAAAACTTCAAGGAACTCTTGAAAGGCGTCTGGGTGAATCCTTCAAACTAGTAAGCGAAAATCTTGAAGCTGTTGCCAGAGGTATCGGTGAAATGAAGAACCTAGCAAACGATGTTGGAAGCTTGCAGAAAGTTCTGACCAATGTTAAGTCTCGTGGAGGTTGGGGTGAGGTTCAACTAGAACGTCAGCTAGAAGATGTCTTGGCTCCAAGTCAGTACGAGAAAAACGTCAAGATCAAACCAGGCTCAAATGATCTGGTTGAGTTTGCTGTGAAGCTTCCAGGCAGAGCAGATGGCGAATACGTCTACCTTCCTATCGACAGCAAGTTCCCTCACGAAGACTATGAAAAACTTCAGAACGCCCAAGAAACCGGTTCTGCTGAAGATGTCGCGAATACAGCTAAGGCTGTTGAAAACGCTATCAAGGCTCAAGCAAAGAAGATCTCAGAGAAGTATCTTCACGTTCCAGTGAGTACTGACTTTGCGATTATGTACCTGCCAACCGAAGGCCTATTTGCCGAAGTAGTCAGAAGACCAGGGCTTACTAGCGAATTGCAGAATACCTATCGTGTCTTGGTAACCGGTCCGACAACCCTGATGTCGCTTCTGAACAGCCTCCAAATGGGATTCAAGACTCTTGCCATTGAGAAGAGTGCGTCTGACGTTTGGAAGGTTCTCAGTGCAGCTAAGACTGAGTTCGGCAAGTACTCAGGAGTTATGGACACTCTGGCAAGACAACTTGAAACTGCTCAAAAGACAGTCAGTCAGGCTGGAACCAGAACTAGGGCCGTCAACAAGGCACTGAGCAAAGTTGAAGATCTAGAGCTACCATCATCTTCTGCAGACATCCTTGGGATATCGCTAAGTTCAGCCCTAGAGGACCAAGACTTCGAGACGGAAGATCCAAACCCATAGCAACAGTAACTCCCCTAGGTGCTTTCAAGGACCTCAAAAACTAGACTTTATAGGAACACTTAGCGATTGTGGGCCTAAATGAATTTCAGCTTTTCCTCAAAAAGATTCTGGAACCGACTAGGTCACCCAAATGCAATTGGCCGAGGCTTATACATCATGGCCTTCATATTTATTGTGATGTTGAGCTTTGCTTTTGATGCTGTCCGTCTAGGCAACTACACATGGCTATGGATTCCAATCAACATTTTAGGAGCGTTTATCGCTCTGACACCTTTGCTTCCTGCCCTACTTATAAAGCGACGCAAGAATACCGCTGGCAAGCAACAGCCATGGTTCAACATCATCTTCTGTACTTTGTTCTTTGGGTTAAAAAACCTAGCGATGCTTTTCATCACGCCTCTTTTTGGAATTGTTGAAGACGGAATACCCGCCTACAGATTCATAGGTGGGCTGATTACTGGCTTCTCTGTCCTAGCTCTTTACGCAAACGTTGCTGGCAATAGATTAGATAGAGAAGCATCCTTAGCGAAACTCAGGGAAACCGAGGTTGATCTTCTGGCCTTTAGGGAAGCTGCATTTGAGCAGCTAGAGGAAGAGAACAGAGAAGCCGCTCTCAAAACTCTTAATGTCTTGTCTCCTCAACTAGAGGACTTGCAGAAGACAGTGGCTGAATCAAAAGACATTGTTACCTTGGCCAGCAAAATGAAAGACTTCATCCGACTTGAGTTACGTCCGTTTAGTGAAAAGCTGTCCCTAGAAGCGGTAACCCTGTCTCGAAATTCAGCTGCCCAAGATAGACATCGCGATTACGAACCTATGGTTATGGTCAACATCTCCAAATCGATTCGTGTTTGGAACAGCCTTCTTCCAGTGCCCATTGTGATCTACCTGCTGTCTATCTTCATTGTTCCTAAAGCAACTGCTTTAGACATCCTCTTTGTAGTGGGAATGTTTGTTGCGATTCTATTTGCCCTAAAGGGTCTAACTCTGCGGCTACCTGATCTTAAGGTTGTCCCAGCATTTGTCCTCATAACGATAATGAGCTTTGTTTCCAGTATTCCTGGCTATTTTCACCTCTATCAAATCCCTAACGATGAGGGGGTTCCTGAACTGTTACTGACATTTATAGTCATACAAGGATGGTCAACAATAGCTGCTTCCCAGGCCCATATTCTTGACTTGAAGCAATCCATGATCGAAGAGCAGCTGACTACTGTTATCGATGAATTGGCGCGCGAAAACAAGCTCTACCAACAGAAGACTTGGCTAGCGCGTCACGGCTGGTACCTATTGCTCCACGGGGTAGTTCAACCTGCCCTTACCTCAGCATCCATAAGAGTGGGCAGTGCAGATGAATTGACTCCACAGATTAGGGATCATGTCATCGAGGACCTGCAGCGTGCATTGGATGCCCTCCAGCAAGGACATTCACAGAATCAATCACTAGATCAAAGCGTGTCTGAAATAAGTTCCGTCTGGCGTGGGATTTGTGAGATTCAGTGCACAATCTCTAAAGAGGTTCAGGAGATTGCTGCTAACAACTTAGTAGTTAGTCAAGTTCTAAATGAAATTCTTAAAGAAGTAATTAGCAACGGAGTTCGCCATGGACAAGCTAATTCAATTGAGGCGAACATTCAGCTCTTAGACCCAAACGACCTTTTGGTCTTTGTTACAAATGATGGGCTAAAACCAACCCAAGAGAAGATTGAAAGTGTTGGATCTAGAATGCTGGATGCAATCTGCTTAGAAAGAACTTTGAACTGGAACGAAACAACCCAAAGAACAGAGTTCAAAGCAGTTGTTCCTTTCTAACATCCACTAATAAAAGAACTGCCCCATCCATTAGGACGGGGCAGTTCTTTTTTTATTTATGACTAGTTGATGTTCAGTGAGTTAGCCGATTCAACTGAACCACCAGGTGTAGTTACTGTAATCTTTCCGCTAGTTGAACCAGCTGGGATTACGAACTTGAAGGAGGTTGAGTTAGCTCCTGGTAGAACTGTTACTGCTGTTGAACCAACAGTCGCAGTTGCACCTCTTAGAGCTGTTCCTCTCACTGTCACAACTGTTACACCGTTCTTACCTGTAGCAGGTGAGAATGATGAAACTGTTGGAGCTGGCGGAGTAACTGTGAATGACTTGGTGAAGTAAACACCAGCACTGGTTGTGATTCTGATTGGACCAGTTAGAGCACCATTTGGAACAACTACGGTAACTGTGCCGTTCTCGTTGATCACTGGCTTCGCTCCCTTGTTACCACCAAACACAATGCTTCTGGCCTTTAGAGCCTTACCAGTTAGGGTGACAGTCTCGCCAACCTTAGCTGCGGTTGTTAGGTTTTCAATCACAGCTGCCTGGTAGATGAACTTGCTTGTGGTTGTAGTTCCACCAGCGTTAGTTGCATTGATCTTTGAACCAGAAACAACTCCGGCAGGAACGGTAACAACGATAGAAGTTGCACTCAATACTGTGAATGCAGCTTCCACCTCTCCAATGGTTACGGATGATACTGAACCAAGGTTGTTACCAGTCAGTGTGATCGTTGAACCAACTTCTCTTACCAAAGAAACAGGCATTGAGATTGTTGGCTTTGAGGTCACTGCCACGCTTGATGCAAATGCGGTTGTGTTGGCAGAACCACCAGAGTTAGTCACCACGAAGGTACCCTTCTGAGATAGCTCAGGAGAAAGAACAGTCATGCGGGTTCTGTCTGCGCTAACAGATACAACTGTTACCGGTGTTAGAACTTCAGGCAACTTAGCTGTAGCAGGTGAGAGCAATGCTACAGAGTGAGCAAGTGCGTCACCCAAGTTGGTTCCGATGATGTCCACTGCCTGGCCAGCTCTAGCGTTTCTCGCAGTAACAGAAGTTACTGTAGGAGCCGCAGAAGGCTTGGTTGCAATGATGTTTACCCAGTCTTGACGAGTAACAGTGTTGTTACCTTCAACCTTGATCTTCACCTGCATGAAACGAGGGTTTAGACCATCTGGGTTAGTTCTTGCGTTACCTGGGTTTGCACTGGCATCAGCAACTGTGTCGTTTGATGTCAGAGACACTGTTGCAAAACCATTAGTAACTGTTGCAGTAACAGTCGCCATGTCTTCTTGACCATTAGCACCCCACTTGGTCGCACCATCAACGACAGTGTTTCCAGCAGTGAACTTAGCGTTTGAGTTAGACCATGCAGCTCCAAGGCTCAAAGTAACAACGGTTCCATCTGGAGCGTTAGCACCAGTGTCTGCGTTTGTAACTTTGTAGCGAAGTTCGAAGGTTGAACCAGCTGCAACGTACTTTGCGAAGTAGCGGGTGTGTATGTCGAACCAGCCTTGACCAATTCCTGCGTCACCCCAGATCTTGGTTCCATCGAATGAGTTAGAAGCGTTCCAGTCTGCAAGACGAGCGTTGTAGACAGTAGCAGGAACTGCAATGTCAGGAGTCTTGGCTCCGTTGACCCCGAAGTTGTCTACATAGTAAGCCAATGGTTCGGCTGCAGGAGCAACTAGGAAGTCAGGGAAGATAGCTGCCAATGTGTACTCGGTGTTAGCTGACCAAGCAGCAACATCAGAGA
>JAULUM010000067.1:0-12763 GCA_032111565.1 Rhodoluna sp.
TGGTGGTTGATTTTGAAGAAGCCGAATTTGGCTCCATGTACTACCCTACAATTAAGAAAAACAAAGAGGCATGAAAGGCCAACAAGTGAGCATTGCACAATCAAGAAACCTAACCCTTATTGACACAGTTATCTCACGTTCAAGAGTTTCTGACATAGCTCTAGTTTCTGTTGGTGTTCTTGTCACCGCTCTTGCAGCTCAAGCTCAGATCCCAGCAGTTCCAGTTCCTTTCACTCTTCAGACTCTTGCAGTCCTACTTATTGGAGCAACCTACGGTGCTGCTCGAGGTGCTATAACCATGGCCACCTACGCACTGGTTGGTGTTCTAGGTGCTCCAGTCTTCGCAGGAGCTTCTAGCGGTATTGCAGCACTTTTTGGTGCTCGTGGCGGATTCATTATTGGATTCATTTTTGCCGCAGCTCTAGTTGGCCGTATGGCAGAACTTAAGTGGAGTTCCAATTTCGCAAAGATGACAACTAGCTATGTTCTAGGGTCTCTCGTTATTTACGCTATGGGTATCCCAGTGTTGGCGATGTTTGTTTTCTCTGCAGATCTATTCGCAGCTACAGCTGCAATGGTTCCATTCATGGTTTGGGATGCAGTAAAGGCTTTGATTGCTGGAGCATTACTTCCTACAACTTGGGCTGTAGTGAAATCAATCAAAAAGTAGTTAGATCGCGAATCCAATCGCGCGCATTTGCTCTTTGCCGTCATCAGTAATTAGTTCTGGACCCCATGGCGGCATCCATACCCAGTTAATTCTGAAAGCTTCAACAACTCCATCCAGTGCCATACCCATCTGCTCTTCAATGACATCTGTTAGTGGGCATCCTGCTGAAGTAAGAGTCATGTGAATCAAAAGCGCATCATCTTCTGACTTCTTTAAGTCATAGATAAGACCAAGGTCAACAATGTTTACACCAATCTCAGGGTCAATGACCTCTTTGATTGCTTCCAGTACTTGGTCGTACTTCTCAGGCGTTAGATCTAGTTCAGTCAAGACTTAGGCTTTCACGTAGCGGTCGTAACCCTGAGCTTCAAGCTGGTCAGCAAGTTCTGCTCCACCCTGCTCGGCTACTTTTCCATCAACAAAAACGTGCACAAAGTCAGGCTTGATGTATTTCAAGATTCTTGTGTAGTGAGTGATCATGAGGACTCCAAGATCATTTTCCTTGTGTGCGCGGTTCACACCTTCAGAAACAATCTTTAGAGCGTCAACGTCAAGACCTGAGTCGGTCTCATCCAAGATTGCGAATTTAGGCTTTAGAAGTTCAAGCTGCAAGATTTCGTGACGTTTCTTTTCTCCACCTGAGAAACCTTCATTGACGTTACGCTCTGAGAATGTTGAGTCAATCTTTAGACCAGCCATTGCTTCGCGAACGTCTTTGATCCAAGTTCTAAGAGCAGGAGCTTCACCAGCAACAGCAGTCTTTGCTGTTCTTAGGAAGTTTGAAACTGATACGCCAGGAATCTCCACCGGGTACTGCATTGCTAGGAATAATCCTGCTTTTGCTCTTTCGTCAACGCTCATCTCTAGAACGTTTTCACCATCAAAAAGAATCTCACCTTGGGTAACTGTGTACTTAGGGTGACCCGCGATTGAGTAAGCCAATGTTGATTTACCTGAACCGTTAGGTCCCATTACCGCGTGGATTTCACCACTCTTGATGGTTAGGTCAACACCCTTAAGGATTTCCTTAGTGCCCTGATCTGTTTCAACAGTTACGTGTAAGTTCTTTACTTCTAAAGTTGCCATGATTTTCCTTTTGTCCTAAGCCTGTTCGTATTCGATAAACACTTCGCCGTTTTCGACTAGTACTTCATAAACTGCAACTGGTTCGTATGCAGGCAGTGAAAGAGGTGCGCCTGTCTCAAGCGAGAACTTGGCTCCGTGAGCCCAGCACTCGATAGTTTCGTTATCAACGAAACCTTCGCTAAGAGAAATCTCACCGTGTGAACACTTGTCATCCATAGCGTGGAATTCGCCATTAGGAGTCTTCACAATCGCAATTGCATGATCACCGATCTTCACACGAAGTGCCCGACCTGGCTTGATGTCATCAACGCCGCAGATTCTAATTGCCATTATTTGCTCCCTAGTTTTTCTTCTAAAACATTTGTAAGGCGTTCAACAAGCTCATCGACTTGAGTTCGCTGCAGGATGTCGACCAAGAACCCTAGAACAACAAGGCGTCTTGCTTCGTCAGCCGAGATGCCTCGTGCTTGTAAGTAAAAAAGCTGTTCGTCATCAAAGCGACCTGATGCAGATGCGTGACCTGCTCCTTCAATTTCACCTGTTTCAATTTCCAAGTTAGGAACCGAGTCAGCGCGAGCGCCGTCGGTTAGCAACAGGTTTCTGTTTAGTTCGTATGTGTCAGTGCCCTCAGCAACAACACGTATCAGAACGTCGCCAATCCAAACTGTGTGAGCCTTGTTACCCTGCAGAGCGCCCTTGTAGGTAACTCTGGACTTACAGTTAGGCGCTGCGTGATCAACGAATGGTCTGTTCTCGATGTGCTGACCTGCATCAGCAAAGTAAACACCGTTCATCTCGACTTCAGCACCAGGGCCCGTGAATGTTGTCACCGGTGTGATGCGGACCAAGTCGCCACCGAATGAAGCAACAGAGTGCTTTAGGTAAGAGTTTCTTCCAAGCTTCGAGAAGTGCGCTGATACGTGAGCTGAACCTTTGTCCCAGTTCTGAACTGAAACTAGGTTTAGCTTTGCTTCATCGTGGACATCAACTTCAATGATCTCGGCAAGAACTCCCAAACCTGAGTGTTCAAATACCAGAGTTGTGTTGCTGAACTTTTTAGCAACGACTAGAACGTGCAGTGCCGAAGGAGTTGAACCTGAACCCTTGATGGTGATCACAACGGGTTCGGATACTTCTGCATTTTTCGCAATCTCCACAAGCAAGGTCTTGCTTGCGTTTGTGTATGCAGCTGCAGCAACCTTGTCTTCCGGAACTCCGATAGATCCAACTCTTGGGTCTGTACTCTCAATCCAAGAAATACTCACTGCTGAAGATGAAGCGAAGCCAACTTCTACTTCATACTCTCCTAGAACATCTGCATCAAGACCCTTTAGCTGTTCTGGTTGCAGATAGCGCCACAAATCTTGAAGTGGAGAGACAGCGTCAAAATCTGAAACAGATTTTGATCTTGGTCTATCGCTTCTAATTTGCAGTGGAACGAAAGAACCGTGCGTATGTTCAGCAAGTCCGTGCTGCGCGGTTTTTGGTGAATCTGACATTAACCGACAGCGCCTTCCATTTGCATTTCAATAAGTTTGTTTAGTTCTAGTGCGTATTCCATTGGGAGCTCTTTAGAGATTGGCTCAATGAATCCACGAACAATCATCGCCATTGCTTCATCTTCAGCAAGTCCTCTTGATTGAAGGTAGAACAGCTGCTCATCGCTAACTCTCGAAACAGTTGCCTCGTGACCCATTGAAACATCATCTTCACGAACATCAACAGCAGGATAGGTATCGCTTCTTGAAATGGTGTCAATAAGCAGTGCATCACAACGAACAGTGTTTGCTGAGTGATGCGCTCCAGGGTTAACCCTGATCTCACCTCGGTAAGAAGTTCTACCACCGGCACGAGCAATTGACTTAGAAACGATTGAGGATGATGTGTACGGAGCAAGGTGAATCATCTTCGCTCCAGCATCTTGGTGCTGACCTTCACCAGCGAAAGCAACAGAGAGAGTTTCTCCTCTAGCGTGCTCACCGGCAAGAATTACGGCTGGGTACTTCATGGTTACCTTTGAACCAATGTTGCCATCAATCCATTCCATGGTTGCACCTTCGTGAGCTACTGCTCTCTTGGTAACAAGGTTGTATACGTTGTTTGACCAGTTCTGAATTGTTGTGTAGCGAACTCGAGCATTCTTCTTCACAATGATTTCTACAACAGCTGAGTGCAATGAGTCGCTCTTGTAAATAGGAGCTGTACATCCTTCGATGTAGTGAACGTAAGAGCCTTCGTCCGCAATGATTAGTGTTCTTTCGAACTGTCCCATGTTCTCAGTGTTGATTCGGAAATAAGCCTGAAGTGGGATCTCAACGTGAACACCCTTTGGAACGTATACAAAAGAGCCACCTGACCAAACAGCGGTGTTTAGAGCAGCAAACTTGTTATCCCCTGCTGGGATTACAGTTCCGAAATACTCCTGGAAGATTTCTGGGTGTTCCTTCAAAGCGGTGTCAGTGTCCATGAAGATAACGCCTTGGCGTTCTAGTTCCTCATTGATCTGGTGGTAAACAACCTCAGACTCGTATTGAGCGGCAACACCAGCAACTAGCCTCTGACGTTCAGCTTCAGGGATACCTAGCTTCTCGTAGGTGTTCTTAATTTCCTCAGGTAGTTCTTCCCAGGTTCCCGCTTGCTTCTCAGTTGAACGGACGAAGTACTTGATGTTGTCAAAGTCGATGCCACTGAGATCTGAACCCCAAGTTGGCATTGGCTTCTTCTGGAAGTATGAGAAACCTTTGAGTCTCATGTCCAACATCCACTGAGGCTCAGACTTCAAGTTTGAAATGTCTGAAACGACCTCAGTGTTGATTCCTCTTCTGGCACTTTGACCAGCAGCGTCAGTGTCAGACCAACCAAACTCGTAAATTCCAAGGCTGTCTAGCTCTGGACGTTCGATGGCGGAATCTGGCATTGCGACCTCTTTCTTAAGGTGTTGGAAAAACCATTGTGCAGCACTTGAAGAATATGTTTTTACAAAAGCGTTGCGCTTCTCAGGCTCTTCTATGCTTTCGGGACTAGTCTAAGTTTATCTAAACGTTACCTAAAGCGTAACCCCACTCGCGAGTAAGAAAGAGCATGTCTTGATCGACAGATTGTTTGGCAGTCAAAGAATTCGTATGTATGCGTGGCTATCGCTGATTAGTCAGATTCTTATTGTTGTGACAGGCGGTGCTGTTCGTCTAACCGGTTCAGGTCTAGGCTGCCCAACTTGGCCAGAGTGTGAGCCGGGATCTATCGTGAATGTACCTGAACAAGGCATTCACGGTGTAATCGAGTTCGGTAACCGCCTACTCACTTTCCTACTTCTATTTATAGCTCTAGGAACATTCATCACAGTGATGAGGCTCAAAAAGGGTCACCGAAAGGGCCTGTTCTGGACCTCACTTTGCCTGGGTCTTGGAATCATCGTGCAAGCTCTGCTGGGTGGAGTAACGGTTCTTACAGGACTGAACTCTTGGATTGTTGGAGCTCACTTCTTGGTCTCTATGGTTCTAATTTCTGTTGCCACTTTCCTACTTTGGTATTCAAGAGGTCGAAGAAGGCTTGAAGCTAAAAGAGCCCTCTCCCGTCTATCTCTTCTAATCGTTCCTACATCAATCGCAGTAATCATCATCGGTGTTGTTCTAACCGGTTCAGGTCCGCATGCTGGAGATTCAGACACTCCCAGAAACGGCTTAGATTCAGAACTATGGTCTCACTACCACTCCTACCCTGCTTATCTGCTACTGGCACTTGCTCTGCTTCATGTGGTCTTGAGATACCGCCTCACCGGTTCTAAATCAGCCAAGTATTCAATCGCATACGTTGCAGTGATTTCATCCCAAGCAGTGCTGGGTCTGGTGCAAACCTGGACCGGACTTCCAATTTTCCTAGTTGGACTGCACATGCTCGGAGCCTCTGTGCTTGCAAGCATGACTACCTACCAAGCACTTCTAAACAAAGCGTGGACCGGAAGTAAATGAGCGCTGTCTTCTGGTTCCGAAGAGATCTAAGACTCAAAGACAATGAGGCGCTGACCGCTGCTTTTGCTGCTAGCGAATCCAATGGAGTTCTAGCGCTCTACATGTTCAATAAGGCTGAATACCTTCAACTTGAAGGAATTAGGCAGCACAGCCTAACTGAAGCTCTGCGAGCGCTGAGCCAAGATATCGAAGGCAAGCTGCACATCATCGAAGTTGACTCGACCGAGCAGTTTGCCAAAGAGCTTTTCGATGCCTGCATCGCCATCGAAGCAATGCAGGTCTTTGTAACTGAATCCTTTGATCCAAAAGGCATGGCTGAGCAAGTTTTTGTTGCTAAGTTCCTTGAATCTAAAGGGATTTCACTGCATTTGGTTGGCTCAAACTATGCAGTTCGCCCTGGCACAGTCAGAAAGCCAGATGGCACAAACTACCGTGTTTATACCCCGTTTTATAAGGCTTGGGTCCATCTTGCAGATGTCTTACCCAAGCAACTTCCTAAAAACCCAACCTGGCTAGAAGTAGATAAAAACAAGGCTGTTCCAACTCCAACCAAGGATTCACCCATCAAGGTCAAAGCTGGTGAATCTTTTGCTCTGAGAACTTTCCAAAGATTTCAAAAGCGCGCTTTGGATGAATACGACCAGATGCGAAATAGGGCGGATCTAAGCGGAACATCGCATCTTTCTCATGCCTTAACTCATGGTGAGATTCACCCTAGAACTTTGCTCGCTGAACTAGGCGACTCTCCAGCTCACGAAGTCTTTAGAAAAGAAATTGCTTGGCGAGAGTTCTATGCCGATGTTCTCTTTCATTACCCGCACACCGTGGACGATTATTACGAACCTAGGTTCAAGAAACTTCGCTATGACACAGGTGCTGATGCAGATTCCAAGTTTGAAGCTTGGTGCAAGGGCGAAACTGGTTTCCCAATGGTTGATGCTGGCATGAGGCAGTTACTTCAGGAAGGTTGGATGCATAACCGAGTTCGCATGATTGTTGCATCATTCTTAGTCAAAGACCTGCACCTTGAATGGACTCTTGGTGCTGAACATTTTGAAAAACACCTAAGTGATTTTGATCCTGCGTCTAATTCCCATGGTTGGCAGTGGACAGCGGGTTGTGGAACGGACGCATCCCCATACTACCGAATCTTCAACCCAATTCTTCAGGGCCTAAAGTTTGACCCTAACGGCGATTACGTTCGCAAGTATGTTCCTGAGCTTAGACATCTTGAAGGTTCATCAGCTCATGAGCCATGGGAAGTTTTTGATGGTTATTCAGATGGATATCCAGTTCAGATTGTTGATCACACGACTGAACGAAACGAATCGCTCGCGAGACTGGAAGAGATAAAAGTCTCTTAGAAGAGCTTGATAAACACCAGCGGGTCCACACCAATGGCAATAAAAAGGACCGTTAGGTAAGTGATTGAGAAGTGGAAGAGTTTCATCGGGTTCTTGACTTGACCAGCTCTTGTCTTTTTTTGGAGCAAGTGAGCCTCAACAATGAACCAGATTCCACCAATAACGGCTGCCAGCGTGTAAATCAGGCCCATCGGGTGAACTGGGATCAATAGCAAGGTGGAGGCAACCATCGCATAGCTATAAATCACGATTTGGCTGGCGACCTTGTCCTTATCTGCAACTACAGGCAACATTGGCACCCCAGCAGCCTTGTAATCGTCTAAGTACTTGATAGACAAAGGCCAGTAATGAGGCGGAGTCCAAAGGAAAATCATCAAAAACAGTACCGCTGCTGACCAGGTCACAGTCCCAGTGACTGAACTGAAGCCAATTAGCACAGGCATTGCCCCTGCTGCGCCTCCCCAGACGATGTTTTGAGAGGTTCTACGCTTTAGAAGAAGAGTGTAGATGAAGATGTAGAAAAGCTGGGCTGAGAGGGCCAAAGCCGCACTTAGCCAATTAACTAGTAGCCCTAGCCACAAAACAGAGATGATTCCGATCGCAAAAGCAAAGATTTTTGCCTCTAAATTGTTCAATTCCCCTGTAACTAGGGGTCTTTTCTGAGTTCTACCCATGATTTTGTCGATATCGGTGTCAATAATGCAATTAAAGGCGTTCGCTGAGCCAGCACTTAGAGCTCCACCTACCAAAGTGGCTAGGACTAGCCAAAGATCAGGGAGGCCTTGCTGAGCCAAAATCATGACCGGAACGGTCGTAATAAGCAGTAATTCAATGACTCTTGGCTTAGTTAAAGCCAAATAAGCAGCTGCCTTTCGACCAAAGGAAATACGGTCCTTTGGGGCTACTGGAGTGTCGGATTTAATGGAAGTCATTGCCTCTAGTCTAAGCGAATTAGACTCTTCCGTTACATATCCGTAATCAAATGGGTCACGGGTATAGACTTCAAAGGCATAGAAAGCAAGTCAAGGAACGCCTAGTTCTAAGGCTTTTTATTGCGAATACGGCAAAGATGCCAATCTTGATAATCTCAAAAACCTGAAGGAGACAGTGCTGTGTCACTAATCTGGGACAACATCGATTCAAAGTCAGTGGACACAGCTCGTGTTCTTGCTGCAGACGCCGTAGAAAAAGTCGGAAACGGCCACCCTGGAACCGCTATTTCCCTTGCCCCTGTCGCCTATCTCCTATTCCACAAGGTCATGAGACATGATCCTGCTGACGAAAAATGGTCAGGAAGAGACCGTTTCATCTTGAGTGTTGGCCACTCATCACTAACTATTTACAACCAGCTTTACTTAGCCGGTTACGGACTTGAACTTGATGACATCAAGGCATTGAGAACTTGGGGTTCTGCTACCCCTGGTCACCCAGAGTATGGACACACCAAGGGCGTTGAGATTACTACCGGTCCCCTGGGACAAGGTCTGGCATCTGCAACTGGTTTTGCATACGCCGCGAGATTCGAACGTGGACTATTTGATCCAGAAACTCCAAAGGGCCAAAGTGCTTTTGATCACTTCATTTACGTCATCGCAGGTGATGGTGATATGCAGGAAGGTGTTACTAGCGAAGCAGCATCACTTGCTGGTCACCAGCAACTTGGAAATCTAGTTGTGATCTATGACTCCAACCAGATTTCTATTGAAGATGACACCAACATTGCTTTCACTGAAGACTTGACTGCGAGATACGAAGCATACGGTTGGCACACACAAACCGTCGACTGGAAGAAAACAGGAAACTACGTAGAAGACATTCAAGAACTTTACGTAGCGATAGAAAAGGCTAAGGCTGAAACTACAAAGCCTTCACTAATTACACTAAGAACAATCATCGGTTGGCCATCGCCAAAGAAGCAGAACACTGGAAAGATTCACGGTTCTGCTCTTGGCGCAGAAGAACTTGCAGGACTAAAAACTGCCCTTGGTTTTAATCCAGAAAAAACTTTCGAAGTTCACGATGATGTAATCAACCACACTAGATCTAATGCAGCCAACCGTGCAGCTGTGGCTCGAGCAGCATGGCAAGCAAAGTTTGATGCTTGGGCAGCAGCAAACCCAGATAAGAAGAAACTTTTTGACAGAGTTCAATCTGGTGAAACTCCTGCAGAACTTGCATCAGCACTACCAGTGTTCGAAGGTGGAACAGAAGTTTCAACTCGTTCAGCAAGCGGAAAAGTTATCAACGCTATCGCTAAGGTAATGCCTGAACTTTGGGGTGGATCCGCTGACCTTGCTGAATCAAACAACACAACCATCGAAGGGGCAAAGTCTTTTGTTCCTGCAGAATGGTCAACCCATGAATGGTCAGGCAACGAATACGGTCGAGTTCTTCACTTTGGTATTCGTGAGCACGCTATGGGTGCCATCCTGAACGGAATCGTATTGCACGGAAATACACGTGTATTCGGTGGAACCTTCCTAATCTTCAGCGACTACATGAGACCAGCGGTTCGTTTGGCTGCCTTGATGAAAGTTCCATCAATCTTCGTTTGGACACACGACAGTGTAGCTCTTGGTGAAGATGGCCCTACTCACCAGCCAGTTGAACAGCTGTCAACTCTTCGGGCTATTCCAGGACTAGACATGGTTCGACCTGGAGATGCCAACGAAGTTGCTTACGCATGGAAGACAATTTTGGAGCGTCGCGAAAATCCAGCAGGTATCGCTCTTACTAGACAGAACATTCCAGTATTCAAGCGCGGAGAAGCAGATTCAACAGGAACAGTAATTGCATCTGCTGAGCACACTGGCAAAGGTGCGTACACACTTGTCGACGCATCAAATGGAAAGCCAGAACTAATTCTTATTGCAACTGGATCAGAGGTTCAACTAGCAGTTGAGGCAAGACTCAAGCTAGAAGAAGAAGGAATCAAGACACGAGTTGTTTCAGCACCTTGCGTTGAATGGTTTGACGAGCAATCAGATTCTTACAAAGAATCAGTACTTCCTTCATCTGTTTCAGCAAGAGTTTCAGTCGAAGCAGGCCTCGCACTTGGCTGGAGTAAGTATGTCGGTCGTTCAGGCGAAAGTGTTTCTATTGAACACTTCGGAGCTTCAGCTGACTACAAGACTCTATTTAGAGAGTTCGGCATGACCACAGATGCAGTTGTTGCAGCTGCCCACAAATCATTGAGTAACTAGAAACCAACAGGAGAATAACTATGACTAGTCCCCTAGCTCAGGTAGCAGCAAACGGAGTCAGCATCTGGCTTGACGATCTTTCAAGAACCAGAATCACAAGCGGAGCTTTGGCCGAACTCATTCACTCTCGCAACGTTGTTGGCGTTACTACTAACCCGACCATCTTTGCTCAGTCAATTGGTAAAGGTGAAGGCTACGAAGTTCAGGTAACTGAGCTGGCCCATGCAGGAGCAACCGCTTCTGAAGCAATCTTCGAAATCACTACCAAGGATGTTGCTGACGCCTGTGACGTATTTGCTGATGTTTATGCAAAGTCAAATGGGTTTGATGGCCGAGTCTCAATTGAAGTTGAGCCTGGTCTTGCCAACGACACTGCAGGAACAGTTGCTCAGGCAAAGGAACTCTTTGCCAAGGTAAACCGTGAAAACGTCATGATCAAGATTCCAGCCACCAAGGCAGGTCTTGCAGCAATTACTGAAGTCATCGCTAATGGCATTAGCGTAAACGTGACTCTGATCTTCTCACTTCAGCGATACCGTGAAGTCATCGATGCTTACAAAGCTGGGATTGCGCTTGCTCACGCAGCGGGTAAAGATCTTTCAAAGATTCACTCAGTTGCCTCATTCTTTGTTTCTCGCGTAGACACAGAGATCGACAAGCGCTTAGTTGCCGTTGGAACAGCTGACGCCCTTCAGATGAAGAGTAAAGCTGCTCTTGCTAACGCAAGACTTGCCTATGAAGTATTTGAAATCGAGTTTGCTAAGGACGACTGGAACACCTTTGCTGCGACTGGTGCAAACAAGCAGCGTCCATTGATGGCGTCTACCGGTGTCAAGGACCCAGCGTTGAGCGACACTCTTTACGTAACCGAGTTGATTGCTCCAGAACTTGTGAACACCATGCCTGAAAAAACTATGGAAGCCGTATTTGATCACGGAGTTGTACCAGCTAACAGTATTTCCGGTAAGTATGAAGAATCGAAGCTAGTTCTTCACACCATCGGAGCTATGGGTATTTCATACGACGAAGTTACTGAACTTCTTGAAAAAGAAGGTGTTGATAAGTTCATCATTTCTTGGAACGAACTTATCGAATCAGTTGACGCAGCTCTAAAGGCTTCAAAGTAATGACCATCAGCGTTAGAGCCTTCGGATCAGCAAGTGCTGCTGTTGAAGAAACTATCGGAACTCTGGTTGCCGACAAGGTAGCAAGTCGCATTGCAGCAAAGGACTTCACTCTTTGGGGTAAAGATGCAGAAGCAGAGTCTTCAATCAGATTAGGTTGGGTTACTTCTGCTAAGGATTCACAGCCTCTAGTAACTGAAATCTTGGAACTTAGAGATTCATTCAAGGCTGGTGGAATCAACAGATTCGTTCTTTGTGGAATGGGCGGCTCATCTCTAGCTCCCGAGGTGATTACCAATAAGTACGGCGTTGAGTTGGTTGTTCTAGATTCCACTTCCCCAGATCAGGTACGTTCTATTGTTGCGGAGAGTATCGAGAGAACTGCGATCATAGTTTCTTCTAAATCTGGTTCTACGGTTGAAACAGATTCACAAAAGAGAATCTTTGAGAAGGCTTTCACAGACGCTGGAATCGATAAGACCGAACGCATCGTCGTTGTCACTGACCCAGGTTCTCCAATGGAAGCAGCTGCCAAGGCAGATGGTTACAAGATATTCAACGCAGATCCAACGGTTGGTGGACGTTACTCTGCTCTAACTGCTTTCGGTCTAGTGCCATCTGGACTTGCTGGTGTGGACATTCAAGACTTACTCGACCAAGGAGTTCAGGCTGTAGAGACTCTTAGTGCCGATGATTCAACTAACGCAGGTTTGATTCTCGGCGCAGCAATTGCTAGATCTGTAAACGGAGTTTCTTTCAAGGACAAGATTGGTCTTCTATCAGATCAGAGCCTTCCTGGTTTCGGCGATTGGATTGAACAGTTAGTGGCTGAATCGACAGGAAAGCACTCAAAGGGTGTTCTACCTGTAGTTCTTCAAAGCTCAAGTTACGAAACTTTCGCTGACCTGAATGACATGTTGCTTATCAAGATTTCTGCAACTAATCACTCAGTCATGGATGACGGAGTAAGCATCGTGGCTCCCCTAGGTGAGCAGTTTCTACTGTGGGAATTTGCAACTGTAGTAGCAAGCCGTTTGATTGGAATTAACCCATTCGACCAGCCTGATGTTGAATCAGCAAAGATTGCTGCTCGTGGAATGCTTGAACAAAGATCTGCTGCTACCTCAAGCCAGCACACTTTCGATTCAATTGGAGTTAGCGCCTTGGGAATCAACCTTGACGGTGTTACAGGTGTTCCAACAGCCCTAGTGAAGCTCCTCTCAGAGCTATCTTCGGATGGCTACATCTCGGTTCACGCCTACATGGATAGAACAGCTCCAGTAAGCGCTGAAGCTCTTCGTGATGCCCTGTCTTCTGTTACTGATAGGCCAACTACTTTTGGTTGGGC
>JAULUM010000067.1:12794-20760 GCA_032111565.1 Rhodoluna sp.
TCCCGGTTCCTGGAAGAGAATTCACATTCGGTGAACTAATGGCTTCTCAGGCAGCAGGAGATGCAAAGGTGCTCGCAGATCTAGGACGACCAGTTCTTACTCTCACATTGGGTAACCCAGTTGAAGATTTCAATACTATTTTGCGAGCAATCGGCTAAGGAGAAATAACTCAATGAGTGAAGTGAAGTTAGGTCCAGGTGTAAATCCTCTTAGAGACCCACTCGATCGAAGACTCAACCGTATTGCAGGTCCTTCAGGACTAATCATCTTTGGTGTTACTGGAGACCTTTCTCGCAAGAAACTCATGCCTGCTGTTTATGATTTAGCTAACCGAGGACTACTTCCACCGGGTTTCTCACTTGTTGGTTTTGCAAGAAGAGATTGGGAAGACCAAGACTTCGGGCAGGTTGTCAAGGACGCTGTAAAACAGTATGCAAGAACACCTTGGAGCGAAGAAATCTGGGAGCAGCTTTCTCGGGGTATCCGCTTTGTCTCTGGTGAGTTTGGTGACGATGCAGCCTTCGACAAACTTCGTGAAACTATCGAGACTTTAGATGCAGAACGTGGAACCAACGGTAACCATGCGTTCTACCTGAGCATTCCTCCTAAGGCATTCCCTCTTGTTACTCAACAACTTTCTAGGTCTGGACTTGCTGATCCAAAGCCTGATCAGTTCAGAAGAGTAGTTATCGAAAAGCCTTTCGGTCACGACCTACAGTCTGCTCGTGAGCTAAATGAAGTTGTGGAGTCTGTCTTCCCTGCTGATTCAATCTTCAGAATTGACCACTACCTAGGTAAAGAAACTGTCCAGAACATCTTGGCACTTAGATTCGCTAACCAGTTGTATGAACCACTATGGAACAACAACTACATCGACCACGTTCAGATCACCATGGCTGAAGATATCGGTGTTGGTGGTCGTGCTGGTTACTACGACGGTATTGGTGCAGCAAGAGACGTCATTCAGAACCACTTGCTCCAACTACTAGCTCTTACAGCTATGGAAGAACCAGTATCATTTGATGCTGCAGATCTAAGAGCTGAAAAAGAAAAGGTTCTATCTGCTGTTCGTCTTCCTGAGGATTTAGGCAAACACACTGCACGTGGCCAGTACGTTGGAGGCTGGCAAGGTGGCGAAAAAGTCACAGGATTCCTTGATGAAGAAGGCATGAACCCTGAGTCAGTTACTGAAACCTTCGCAGCAATGAGGCTAGACATTAACACACGTCGTTGGGCAGGTGTTCCTTTCTACCTTCGAGCTGGCAAGCGTCTTGGCCGTCGAGTGACTGAAATCGCTGTTGTATTCAAGCGTGCACCTCAGCAAATCTTTGGGGCAAGTCAAACCTCTGCTCTTGGGCAGAACGCTTTAGTTATCCGTGTTCAGCCTGATGAGGGTGTGACAATCAGATTTGGCTCTAAGGTTCCAGGTGTTGGTATGCAGGTTCGTGATGTGACCATGGACTTTGGTTACGGTCACGCCTTCACTGAGGCAAGTCCTGAAGCATATGAGCGTCTAATTCTTGATGTGTTACTTGGTGATCCACCGCTATTCCCTCGCCACGAAGAAGTTGAACTTTCGTGGATGATTCTTGACCCGATTGAGGAGTATTGGGCAAAGAATGGGAAACCTGAGCCTTACAGGCCCGGTACTTGGGGACCGGACTCCGCAGACAGAATGATGGCTGAAGATGGCAGAGTTTGGAGACGCCCGTGATTAAGAATCTTACGAACACTACAACCTCCCTAATCTCTAGAGAACTAGTTACCATTCGTGAAGAAGGTGGCGCTGTTGCTTTGGGAAGAGTTCTTACTCTTCTAGTTCAAACCAAGTTCTCAGGCATCGAGGAAGCAATCCTTGCCGCGAACGAAGCATCACGTGCGCACCCATGTCGAATCATTGTTCTAGCTGACGAAGATACTCGAAGCGATGCAGAACCAAGACTTGATGCAGAAATCAGAGTCGGTGGTGACGCAGGAGCATCTGAAGTTATCGTGCTCAGAGCTTACGGCGAGGCTGCTAGTGACCCTGAGAGTCTTGTAACTGGCTTATTACTGCCAGATGCACCCGTTGTTGCTTGGTGGCCAGGTGAAGCACCAATCAAGCCATCAACTTCTGCAATTGGAAGAATCGCTCAGCGAAGAATCACAGATGCCGCAAGTCAGGCAGATCCTCACGCTTGGTTAGTTTCTCTTGCAAACAACTACGAACCAGGTGACAGCGACTTTGCTTGGACAAGACTTACACTATGGCGTGCGCAACTAGCCGCAATTTTGGACCAACCTCCTTATGACCCAATCACTCGAGTTGTTGTGACTGGTGCTGTTGACTCCCCTAGTACTGATCTACTGGCTGCTTGGCTTGAGCAAAAACTTGAAGTTGAAGTTGAACTAGTTCGTACCGTTCGTGGCAAAGCTGTTTCTGGAATAAAGGGCGTCAAGCTTGAGCGCGAGTCAGGTGAGGTTGAGATTGTTAGAAATGTTCCTGATGTAGCTACATTAATTCAACCTTCTCAACCGACAAGAGACATCAACCTGCCTAGAAGATCACTTCGTGATTGCTTGATCGAAGACCTTCGTCGTCTCGATAGTGATGATGCTTTCGGAAACTTGATTCTCTCAGGCTTCAAGTCAAAGAAGTAGCGGTAGCAAAGGAAGGCATCCAAATGCAGTCTGTCGAAATTAGAAAAGCAGTCAACGCAGTTGATGTGGCTACACAAGCATCCAATGAAATTCTCGACACTATCGCTGAGGTTCTTTCCAAGAAAGATGCAGCACACGTAGCACTAACCGGCGGCACAGTAGGCGTCCTGACCCTTGAAGTTCTCGCCAAGGCGATTGCTGAGAGAAAGACAGATTTTTCCAAAGTTCACTTCTGGTGGGGAGATGAAAGATTCGTTGCAAGAGATTCAGCAGATAGAAATGCTCTTCAGGCAAGAAGAGCACTTCTAAACTCAATTGACGTTCCGAGTGAGAACATTCACGAATTCCCAGCTTCAGATGATGGCTTGGAACTCAACGTTGCCAAGATGCAGTTTGCTGAGCACCTGGACAAAGTATTCCATAACACCTCAGCAGCCATGGATCTAACAATCTTAGGTATGGGTCCTGATGGCCACGTAGCATCTCTTTTCCCAGGTCATTCTCATCCAGGCGAGCTTGTGGTTGCCGTGCCTGATTCTCCAAAGCCTCCAGCACAACGTCTAAGCATGAGCATGGAGCTAATCAACAGATCAGAAAAGATTATTTTTGTTGTCTCGGGTATTGATAAGGCAGAAGCCATTGAATCTGTGCACCAGAACCCTGAATGTGATCTAACAGCAGCTAAAGTTTCCGCTAAGGGTCAAACACTTTGGATTATTGATGAAGCAGCAGGTGCTGCGTTTTGGAGCTGTTAGCTAATTACTTCTTAGCTTTAGCATCCTTCTTAGCTTGAGCCTTAGCTTCAGCCTTTGCCTCTGCTAGAAGACGAATACGACGTTCTCTAACTAGAGCAACAGCCTCATCAAGAAGCTCTTTTGCTTCTTGAGCTGTTCTTCTTTCTTTTACGTAAGCAAGGTGAGTTTTGTATGGCTCGTGCTTAGCGATCTGAGGTGGGTTGTCTTTGTCCTGACCTGCAGGAAGTCCACAGTGAGGACAGTCCAGTTCAACTGGAAGTTCTGCTTTGTCTACTGAAGATGCGAATGATGATGTGAAGCTGTGGTTGTTGCAGCAGTAAAAACTGATCTGGATTCGTTCGGCTTGGAAGCCATTGTCCTGCTCGCCCATTGGGCCGGCTCCGACTCGGGAACCTCTAATCGCTGCTGTATTTCCGCTCATTGATTAGACCCAAGAATAAGTCGATGCAAGCCCAAGGATGATTACTGTGATAACCCAGACAAGACCAAGAATGATAGTGATTCGGTTTAGGTTACGCTCAGCAACACCTGATGAACCCATTGTGTTGTTGATTCCACCACCGAACATGTCGCTCAGACCACCACCGCGTCCCTTGTGAAGAAGGATTAGAAGGGTTAGTAGCAAGCTGGTAACGCCTAACAGGATGTTTAGGGCGATGATAATACCGTTCATTTATCTGTTCTTTCGTTTCTTGGAGAGAGGTTATCTCCCTTGTAAATTATAAGGTTAGGTGCTTTAGGAAGCGAGATATGCCAGCGAACTCGTCTACGTCAAGGCTAGCTCCACCCACTAATACCCCGTCAACTTCAGGGCTTCTAAGGAATCCAGCCACATTTGCGGCCTTTACTGAGCCACCATATAGAATCCTGGTGCTTTGGGCCACTTCTGGGCCTAGCAGGCCTTCTATAGCCTCACGGATCTTGGCTGCCACGCTAGCTGCCTGCTCCGGGGTTGCTACTTGGCCGGTGCCAATAGCCCAAACAGGCTCGTATGCAACGATGAACTCGCCCACCTTAGCGTGACCTGAGAGTGCTGCCAGAATCTGACGAACTGGGACTGCGCTCTGACCTTCGGTTTCAAGTTCTTCAAGAGTCTCACCAACGCAGATTACTGGGATTAGGCCGTGCTTGAATGCTGCACCGACCTTAGCCTGAACCATTGCGTCGTCTTCGTTGTGGTAACTTCGTCTCTCGCTGTGACCTATCAATACATACTGAACATCAAGCTTCTTTAGGAATGCTCCAGAAATGTCTCCGGTGTAAGCACCTGAATCGTGCTGGCTTAGATCTTGAGCTCCAAGAGAGATTGAATACTTTTCAGCGCTGATAAGGGTCTGGATGCTTCTCAGGTCTGTGAAAGGTGGGAATACAGCAACTTCTGTCTTGGTGTAGTCGTGATTTGCATCGGCAAGCGTCCAAGAAAGCTTCTGAACTAGAGCAATAGCCTGCTGGTGATCCAGATTCATCTTCCAGTTACCTGCAATGAATGGAACTCTCTCTACACTCACTTCAAAACCTCTAATCCTGGCATTTGCTTGCCCTCTAAAAATTCTAAACTGGCCCCGCCACCTGTTGAGATGTGTGAGAAAGCAGAATCCTCGAAACCGAGAATTCGAACCGCAGCGGCAGAATCTCCACCACCAACAACAGAAAGGCCATCAACTTCACTTAGAGCCTGAGCAACTTTCTTGGTTCCATTAGCGAACGCTTCAATCTCGAACACACCCATAGGACCGTTCCAGAAGACAGTCTTTGCAGAGCGGATGACATCGGCAAAAGCAAGTGCGCTTTCAGGACCGATGTCTAAACCAAGACCCTTGTCACCGAAAGGTGTCTCTTCAATCTCAGATGCTCTTGTGATTGCGACTTCAGCATCAGCACCGAACTTACTTGCAACTACTATGTCTGTCGGCAACACAACTTCAACACCAAGTTCTTGGGCTCTCTTTAGATAACCCTTAACTGTGTCTATCTGATCAACTTCCAAGAGACTTGAACCAACCTTGTGGCCAAGAGCAGCAAGGACTGTAAACACCATTCCTCCACCGATTAGCAACTGATTCACGTGTGGAAGTAGATGGTCTATAACACCAAGCTTGTCTGACACTTTGGATCCACCAAGAACAACTGCGTAAGGTCTATCAGGGTTTTGTGTGAGCCTGGTTAGAACCTCTAGTTCTTTTTCGATTAGAAGTCCTGCTGCACTCGGTAGCAATCCAGCTAGTTCGTAAACAGAAGCTTGCTTACGGTGCACAACACCAAAGCCATCGCTCACAAAGAAGTCACCGAAGCTAGCAAGTTCAGACGCAAAAGCATTTCTTGAAGCTTCGTCTTTGGCGGTCTCCCCTGCATTGAATCTAAGGTTTTCGAGAACAAGCACTTGACCATCTTCTAGATTCGCTACGGCTTCTGTTGCCTCAGGACCAACAGTTGTTGAACTGAATGACACAGTGGTTGATAGCAATTCGCCAAGACGCTTGGCTACAGGCTCAAGTGAATACTTGCTGTCTGGAGCACCGTCTGGACGACCCAGGTGGCTGATAACAACTACCTTGGCACCTCGCTCAAGCAAGTAGTTCAAAGTAGGTATGGAGGCAATAATTCTTCCATCGTCTGTGATCCTCGAGCCATCAAGTGGAACGTTGAGATCACAGCGAATGATTACCCGCTTTGACTTTAGATCTGGAAGGTCAGCTAGTGTGCGCATCTATTGTTTTAGAGCTTTGCAGCAACAAGTTCGGTCAGATCAACTAGGCGGTTTGAGTATCCCCACTCGTTGTCGTACCAAGAAGAAAGCTTGACAGTTGTTCCACCGATAACACGAACCAGTCCGGCATCGAAGATTGATGAGTGTGGGTCGGTGACGATGTCGCTTGAAACGATCTCGTCCTCTGTATACATCAAGATGCCCTTCATGGCTCCTGCTGCAGCAGCCTTGTATGCTGCCTTGACTTCATCAATTGTTACTTCAACCTTTGATACAAGTGTTAGGTCTGTAATTGAACCAGTTGGAACTGGAACACGAAGGGCGAAACCATCCAATTTACCCTTTAGTTCTGGAAGAACTAGACCAAGAGCCTTAGCAGCTCCAGTTGATGAAGGAACGATGTTGATTGCAGCTGCACGTGCACGACGTAGATCGCTGTGTGGACCATCCTGTAGGTTCTGGTCTGCTGTGTAAGCGTGAACTGTAGTCATCAAACCGTTTACGATACCGAAGGTGTCGTTGAAGACCTTGGCCAACGGAGCTAGACAGTTGGTTGTACAAGAAGCGTTTGAGATGATGTGGTGGTTTGCTGGGTCGTATAGGTGCTCGTTCACACCCATTACGAATGTTGCATCTTCACCAGTTGCTGGAGCAGAGATGATTACCTTCTTTGCACCTGCTTCGATGTGCTTGATGGCATCCTTAGCGTCTGTGAAACGACCGGTTGATTCGATAACGATGTCTACGCCTAGATCTCCCCAACCAAGGTTTGCTGGGTCACGCTCGGCAAGAACCTTGATGGTTGTTCCACCAACGATGATGTTCTGGCCATCGACCTGGACATCCATGTTTAGGCGACCTGTAACAGAGTCATACTTCAAAAGGTGAGCAAGTCCCTTAGGGTCGCTTAGGTCGTTTACAGCAACGATCTCTAGGTCTGTTCCTTTTGCTAGTTCTGCTCTCAGGAAGTTTCTTCCGATACGTCCAAAACCATTGATTCCAACGCGTGTGGTCATTCTTTTACTCCGTTATTTCTGGCACCACAAAAGGTGCATTTTGAGGGGTGTATTGGCTTCTAACCACTCAACGTCGGGTGGGATACCTACTTCTTAGGGTAGCAGAAGAGTAGATGTGTTCTTGCTAGCCTCTAGGAAACGGTCCTGAACATCTGCCCAGTTAACGATGTTCCAGAAGGCCTTTACATACTCTGGCTTCACGTTCTGGTAGTCCAGGTAGAACGCGTGCTCCCACATGTCCAGCATCAGTAGAGGGATTGAGCCCACTGAAAGGTTGCCCTGGTGGTCGTAAAGCTGCTCAATGATGAGCTTCTGCCCCAAGATGTCCCAGACCAAGATAGACCATCCTGAGCCCTGGATACCTAGTGCGCTCGCGCTGAAGTGAGCCTTGAAGGCATCAAATGAACCAAAGTATTCGTCAATAGCTGCAGCTAGTTCACCGGTTGGCTTGTCGCCACCTTCTGGAGACATGTTCTTCCAGAAAACTGTGTGGTTGACGTGACCAGCTAAGTTGAAAGCAAGATCCTTCTGGAACTTGTTCACCATAGTTAGGTCGTTCTTTTCTCTAGCCTCAGCTAGAGCGTCAAGTGCTGAGTTCGCACCGTTTACGTAAGCCAAGTGGTGCTTATCGTGGTGCAATTCCATGATCTTTCCAGAGATGTTCGGCTCTAGAGCTCCGTAGTCGTAACTCAGGTCTGGCAATACGTATTTGCTCATGATTAGCTCCTTTAGTCGTTCTCTTGAGTTTCAAGTTCAGTGTTTGGAATTCCACGCTCTCCTGCAACTTTATCTGCTAAAGCCAGCAAACGTCGGATTCGTCCCGCGATTGCATCCTTGGTTAGTGGTGG
>JAULUM010000068.1:0-5969 GCA_032111565.1 Rhodoluna sp.
CGACCGCACGGTGCTCACCAACACGGCCAACTGGGAAGTGCATTTCACGGGCATCCAACCTGCCCACGTTCCGACTGCGGCGGAGCTTGTCGCCGAACTAGCGGACGCGGACTGGCAACCGGTTACGCACTCGGTGCCTCACGGGTCGGGCCCCTGGGGCACCCTATCTGCAATCAGCCCGAACGCGAAATGGATCTGGGGAACCCCGCTACTGAGCGACTTCGACCAGACCGCCGCGACCGAATACCACATTTACCGGTACCCGATCCGCCAGTTGTTTGCCTGCGAGCTGGACTTGGAAGATGCGCAGGAAGAGATCGCTGAACTGCAGCAACAGGTATCCTCCATGGAGGCCGAGATCGTCAGGCTGAGCTCGGCGCTGTTGCAGACCCAAGGGCAGCTGCTTTGCACTTCGCTTCAGAGCTAACGACAGAACTTTGACACAGTTAGAGGCAAGCCAAGCTAGAGACAACGCAGTCTCAGCAGCTAATGCCAAATTCGGCGCAACAATCAGAGCCTAAAGATTCTCTAAGGAGATCAAATGAAACTTAAGGTTGCCATAGCAGGAGCCAGCGGTTACGTTGGCGGTGAGTTAGCGCGCGTAATTGAAGATCACCCAAATCTAAAGCTAGTAACTGTTACAGGTAACTCAAGTGTTGGTGAAACACTTGGTTCACTAAATCCTGAGTTGAAGAAATACTCTGGACTGGTTTTCGTTGAAAACAATAAAGATAACCTTCTAGGTCACGATGTTGTTTTCCTAGCTCTGCCTCACACTCACTCAGCTGAAGTTGCAACATGGCTTGAAGAAGACGTTCTGGTTTTGGATTGTGGAGCAGATTTTAGATTAGAGTCTGCGGAAGAGTTCGAGAGGTTCTATAAAACCAAGCACGCTGGAACCTGGGCCTACGGCATGCCAGAGTTACTTTTAGAGGGGAGCTCTAAGCAAAGAGAAGTGCTTGGCGGCAAGAAACGCATCGCAGTTCCTGGCTGTAATGCAACGGCAATCACATTAGCTTTTGCACCACTCCTTCGAAGTGGACTAATCGAGACAGCTGATCTCGTTTCAACTCTTTCGGTTGGAACTAGTGGTGCTGGTCGCAACGCGGAAGTCAATCAGGGCGAAGCGTTAGCATCTGCTTTTGCTTACCAAGTTGGTGGTATTCATCGTCACATTCCAGAGGTTCAGCAGAATCTAGAGAAGGTTTCAGGCTCGAGAGTTTCTCTGACCTTTACACCCGTTCTTGTTCCAATGTTCAGAGGAATTCTGGCAGTCAACACCGCGAAGGCATTGCCTGGTGTGAATCTTGAATCGGTAAGGAAGGCATTTACTGATGCTTATGCAGGGGAGGAGTTCATTGAGCTCTTACCTGCAGGCACATTCCCCGACACCTCGGCTGTTGAGTTCAACAACAAAGTCCAAATAGGTATTGCTCTTGATGAGGCATCAGGTCGAGTGATTATTATAAGTGCCATCGATAACTTAGTGAAGGGCACTGCTGGTGCCGCTATCCAGAGCATGAACTTAGCACTTGGTCTTAGTGAGAACACTGGCATAGTTGAGGGGAATAGCTAATGCAGAAAGCTGATGGCACAAATCTTGATCTTGCTCGCATCAAAGCGCAGACCCTCATTGAAGCTTCTCCTTGGATTAGAAAGTTTCAAGGCAAGGTATTTGTGGTTAAGTTTGGTGGCAATGCCATGGTTGATGAGAAACTTCAGCAAGCATTCGCCTCAGACATTGCGTTCTTGAATCTAGTTGGTGTCAAAGCAGTTATTGTGCACGGTGGTGGCCCGCAGATCACTTCACGGTTATCCGAGCTTGGAATTAAAAGTGAGTTCGTAGATGGGCTAAGGGTCACTTCGCCTGAAGCCATAGATGTAATCCGTGATGTCCTGATGAACGAGATTAGTGCACCTCTGGCTTTGATGGTCGAAAATGCTGGGGCTAAGGCAGTTGTCTATAACGGAGCGACAGAAGATCTTTTCACGGCAGCAGTTACCCGCTCAGACTTAGGGCTAGTTGGTGAAGTTGTCTCTGTTGATGCTGGGGTTATCAATAAAGCTCTCGAAGCTAATCTAATTCCAGTGATTTCAACTGTCGCACCGGATAGTTCAGGGCAACTGGTCAATGTGAATGCAGACTTGGCTGCTGCTTCTTTGGCGATTGCTCTTGGATCTGAGAAGTTGGTTGTGCTTACCGATGTGCCGGTTTTGTATATCGATTGGCCAGATAGAGACTCACTGGTAAGTGAACTAAATGCATCAGAACTAGAAGAACTGTTACCTGATCTTGAATCAGGAATGATTCCAAAGATGCAGGCTTGTTTGAATGCAGTTCGTGGGGGAGTATCAAGGGCCCACATCATTGATGGAAGAGTTTCACACAGTGTCTTACTTGAGGTATTTACTCCATCGGGCATAGGAACTTTAGTTTTGCCTTAGGGCAATAAAGAGGAAGATGAGATTATGACTAGACACTTTTTGCGCGACGATGATATTTCACCTACTGAGCAGGAAGATATTCTTCAGCTAGCGCTGGAACTAAAAGCTAATCCTTACTCCCGCAAGGTCTTCCAAGGTCCTAAGACCGTAGCGGTTATCTTCGACAAGACCTCAACTAGAACTAGAGTTTCTTTTGCTGTTGGAATTAGTGATCTAGGTGGTGTGCCACTAATCATCGATGCTCAAGGTAGTCAGATGGGTGCAAAAGAATCAGTCAGTGACACAGCAAAAGTTTTAGAACGCCAGGTAGCACAGATTGTTTGGCGTACCTACGCTCAATCAGGTTTAGAAGAAATGGCCGCTAACTCTAAAGTTCCGGTTATAAATGCTCTGAGCGATGAGTTCCACCCATGTCAGTTGCTTGCAGATCTGCTGACCATCAAAGAGCACAAGGGAAACCTTGCTGGCTTGAAACTTGTATACATCGGTGATGGCAACAACATGGCTAACTCTTATCTCATTGCTTGCGCGATGGCAGGAATGCATGTGGTTGTTGTTACTCCAGAAAAGTATTCGCCAGCAAAAGATGTTGTGGCAAAGGCAACTCAAATAGCCTCTACTACTGGAGGTACTGTTTTAGTAAGTCACAATCCAGCTGCAGCAGTTGAAGGCGCTGACGTATTGGCAACTGATACTTGGGTGTCTATGGGTCAAGAGGCAGAGAAGGCTCAAAGAGTTAGTGATTTTGCTGGGTTCACCATTGATTCTGAACTATTGAGTTTGGCCAAAGGTGATGCGATAGTTTTGCATTGTCTACCTGCATACCGAGGCTATGAAATTAGTTCAGAGGTATTGGATGGTAAACAGGCTGTGATCTGGGATGAGGCTGAGAACCGTCTTCATGCCCAGAAGGCACTAATGGTTTGGCTAGATGAAAGTGCCAAGTAAAATCAAACTAATCCCGATGACGACATTCATCGAGAGCATTTAAGGAGTAATGATGTCAGAACGCGTAGTGCTTGCCTATTCAGGTGGTTTGGATACATCCGTTGGTATTGGTTGGTTGAAAGAAGCTACCGGTAAAGAAGTTGTTGCTCTAGCTATCGA
The DNA here is from genome assembly GCA_032111565.1 of Rhodoluna sp. GTDB lineage: Bacteria > Actinomycetota > Actinomycetes > Actinomycetales > Microbacteriaceae > Rhodoluna. The sequence continues at coordinate 3,553 of JAULUM010000068.1, forward strand.
TGTCGGCCAGGGTGGTGAAGACATGGACGTTATTCGTCAGCGTGCGTTGGATTGTGGAGCAATCGAGGCGATCGTAATCGATGCCAAGTCTGAGTTTGCAGATGACTACCTGATGCCAGCTTTAAAGGCGAATGCCCTGTATCAGAAGAGATACCCATTGGTATCTGCACTTTCTCGACCTCTAATTGGTAAACACTTGGCTAGTGTTGCTAGAAAACTTGGTGCTGATAGCGTAGCTCACGGCTGCACAGGTAAAGGGAATGACCAGGTCCGTTTCGAGGCAGCGGTAGCTGCGATTGCTCCAGAACTAAGGTCAATTGCGCCTATACGTGACTTGGCTTTGACCAGAGATAAGGCGATTGAGTTTGCTGAAAAGAATAATCTTCCAATTGCTCAAAACAAGAAGTCCCCATATTCTGTTGACCAGAACGTATGGGGAAGAGCAGTTGAGACGGGATTCCTAGAAGATCCTTGGAATGCACCAATTGAAGACCTTTACTCATACACCCAAGACCCAGATGTTTATCGAGAAGCAACCGAGGTAACTATCAGTTTCGAGGCGGGTATTCCAGTTGCGATTGATGGTGTTCGTTACTCAGCCATTGAGTTGATTCAGAAGATGAATGACCTAGCTGGAGCTCATGGAGTTGGTCGTATCGACATCGTTGAAGACAGACTGGTAGGCATTAAGAGTCGTGAGATTTATGAGTCTCCAGCTGGTATCGCGCTTATCGCTGCTCACGAGGAACTTGAGAATCTCACCCTTGAGCGTGATGTTAATAGATTCAAGCGAGGAATTGAAGCTCGTTGGGCTGATCTTGTCTACGAAGGTCTATGGTTCTCTGGCTTGAAGAGGTCTTTGGATGTGTTCATCGACCACACTCAAGAACATGTAACTGGTGATGTTCGTATGAAGATGCAGGGTGGTCGAGCAGTTGTTACTGGTCGTCGTTCTGATGAGTCTTTGTATGACTTTAGTTTGGCAACCTATGACACTGGTGACACATTTGACCAATCGTTGGCTAAGGGATTCATCGAACTATGGGCTTTGCCTAGCAAGATTGCCTCAAGAAGAGATTCGAATAGGGATAAGAAGTAGTCATGACTGAATCATCGTCACTATGGGGCGGAAGGTTTTCGGGAGAGACCAATGAGGCGGTAGCCGCACTTAGTCGTTCTGTTCACTTTGACTGGCGACTAGCTCCATACGACATCAAGGGGACTAGAGCTCATTTGTTAGCTCTTCGTGCTGCAGGTTACCTAGCTGAAGCAGAGCTAGAGAAACTTGATAAGTCTTTGGTTGAACTTGAAAAGAGAGTTTCTTCCGGGATGTTTGTTGCTAAGCCAACCGATGAAGATGTTCACAGCGCTCTTGAGCGTGGACTCATTGAAATGGTAGGTCCCGAACTAGGTGGAAAAGTTAGAGCCGGTAGATCAAGAAACGACCAGATTGCGACACTGATTCGCATCTATCTTCTAGATCAGGCAGCCCTCATCAGATCTGAAGTCATGCAATTGATTGATGTATTGACCACTTTGGCCCAGGAGCACCTAAGTGAACCAATGCCTGGACGAACACACTTCCAGCATGCTCAACCAGTGTTGCTTTCGCACCACCTCCTAGCTCATGCTTGGCCTCTTGTAAGAGACCTTGAGCGTTTGGCGCAGTGGCGTGAGCGTGCATCATTCTCTCCATATGGTGCAGGTGCTCTAGCTGGAACTTCACTCGAGCTAGATCCAAATATTGTTTCTCAGGCACTTGGCCTTACTGCTCCGATGGCTAACTCAATGGATGCAACTTCATCGAGAGATGTTGTTGCTGAGTTTGCATTCATTGGAACGATGATGGGAATCAATCTCTCTCGCTTTGCAGAGGAAATCATCATTTGGGCTAGTGCTGAGTTTAACTACGTGAAACTGGCCGATGCTTTTTCAACTGGATCATCGATCATGCCGCAGAAGAAAAATCCTGATGTTGCAGAGTTAGCAAGAGGTAAAGCTGGTCGCATGATTGGTGACCTTACAGGTCTGCTTTCAACTTTGAAAGCGCTGCCACTTTCATACAACAGAGATCTTCAAGAAGACAAAGAACCAGTATTTGATATCGCAGATAATCTGCTTTTGATTTTGCCTGCCTTCACAGGCATGGTTGCAACCATGGAGTTCAATGTTGCAAGAATGGAAGAGCTGTCTTCAGCTGGATACTCATTGGCAACAGATGTTGCCGAGTGGTTGGTCAAGCAGAGAGTTCCATTTAAAGAAGCACACGAAATCACTGGCAAACTTGTTGCATTTGCTGAGAGCAAGGACCTGGACCTCAATGAGGTTTCCGATGTTGAGTTCGCAGCTATTAGCAAACACCTAACTCCAGAAGTTAGAGAAGTGCTGAGCGTTGCCGGTTCTATCCGTTCACGCAC
>JAULUM010000069.1:0-2561 GCA_032111565.1 Rhodoluna sp.
CCCCAAAACCCCAAAACCCCAAAACCCCTTGAGTGAGTGTATAATTGAATTCCTATGCAAAAGTTTTATACTAACAACGTCGAAACCCAAATCAGGTTGCTGTTTGTCTCGTTTGCAGATCCTAGCAATCTCTAAGACCTCAGTTTGAACTGTTAAAATTGTCTTGCTCTTTCTTGCTGGGCCCATTGCTTCCGGTCTCATGGCGGTACCCTTCTTCGCATTCAGACCCCACTCGGTTGTCGGGAATGGACACCCGCCATTTAAGTTTCGCGGGCATCCGAGTTGTCATTTCATTTTAAGCTAATGCCGAGGCCGATATCTGCATTTGCTAGCTCGCTCTACAGTCGTATTAATGCCTACTTCAGTTGCACATTTTGATTCGCCTCTTGTGCTAATTTGCTGCTTGGCTGGATCAACGGTTGCAAGTAGCGCTCCAAAAGACTTGGCTTGTCCACACGTTCAATTAGATCTATCAAAAACTGTTGGTAATTGCGTACTTACTGCACAGGCGGTCCACGATGAATGGTTTGCCTGCCTTGTTTGAGTTTTGGTTCAGCTGGCTCACAAGAGGCTGCAGCAGATTGCTCACACTCCCGCGCGACTCTGCCATGACAACTTCTTCGAGCAAGTCTAACAGTCTGTCTCCTTGTTGTTTTACTGCTCCGTTTGTCGAACAAATGTTCTGCGTGAGGGCCTGGCAGATCATCGTCAGATTTGAATTCCAGAGCGCACTTAGATCTGGGTTAAGCAGAAGTGCCTCAAAACTCATTTGTGACTTTGTTTGCACCTTCAAATTATTATCCTAAAGGCAATTGCTAAACGTGTCTACTAGTTTGATAAAGTTTGACGCAGCAGTGTTCTTGATCACCTTTGAATTCGTCTCAGCGAAGTCCTGTAAGCTTTCTATTGCCTTAAGGCGCTTTTCCCATGCCGTCGTGGCGCACTAGTCAACCAAGTTTTTAAATTATTCCATCAAGTTTTTGTCGACTGGCTTGCTCACAGAAGTCGTTCGCTTTTTAAATGTGCCCTGAGAGTGTCCTAACGTGTCTTCAACACCCCCATTTACGCTCCTCGCCTGAGTTTGGCGCTGGTAATTTACGTTCAGCTGCTGGCTTCCAATTGCGCTTCCAGCCGCACTCATGCTGTCCATCTAGGAGCTGACTACACCGCCAGACATGAAAGTGTGCTGCATGTTGTTTATCGTGTTCCGCTTGAACCCATCACTGCCTGCAATTCCAGAGCTTATTGGCTTGTGTTCGCTGTTAGAGCTCGTAATTCCATACTGCGTGTGGCGGGCACCACCAAGCGGACTAGCGCGCATAGATCCACCATACCGCGTGTTTGCATAGTTGCTAAGTGACTCGAAATCTTCTTTTTCGAGCACGTTGCGAACCTTTTCCATCTAACCCTCGTTGAGTCGGCATCTGAGCAGGAGCCCATTGAGCTCACGGTCCGAACCAAGCATGTTCTGGAGAGTAAGAACTGCATATTTAGCCTAATTGCGAACCTCGACAGCTGATTCGCTCAAGAAACGGACAACTGTTTGCACAAGGCGTTCGACGTCTCTAAATTGCTTAACCTTGTCACCCAGGCGTTCGATCAGAACCGAGTAGCATATGCAGATCTCTTCCTTGTATGCGTTACTCTTTAAAGTTTGTGCTTGGAGTGCTGCAAACACTCTTGTCTCAGTACAGTTGTTGCATATAGAAATTAAAGTCTTTTCGGCTTCTGAAGAAATAAAATGGTTCGTGTCTGTGGCTCGCTTGAGCAGCACAGGCATCACCAACTCGATTTGAGCATCGGTGTCTCTAGGTGGCAATTCACCGAAGGTGACACTCAGAGCCATGCATGCGTTCTTCGCGACTTGCGAACGCAGTGAATCCACGACCTTCGTGATGTCCTTGAACAGCGTGCTGATGTTGCTCCCCGACGCTTCGAAAAAGGTTTTGTGGTAAGTCACCGCGCGCTTGAGTGTGTTGCATGCTTCGAACTGCTTGGACCAGTCGGTGCTTTTCAGGTTATCCAGTGCCTCACGGATCTGCTTCTCTGGGTTCAGTAGGGGTTCGTCCTTCATATCATAGTTGACTTCTCCGTTCGTCAGGCCTGACGGCAAGTTTTCAAATTTGGATGCTATCGGCGGTTTCTTCTCTGAGTAGCTCATTCCAAGAGGTTATGAAGTTTGGCGCGTTGGCATAAGTATGCGCTCTTGGGTCAGGTTCGGGTGCTGATAGTCAATAGATTACTATGAAAGGTCTTCGGGCTGGATGTTGCTGCCACTCCGCTGCAGTTCCGTGAAAGCTGAATACTGGCTCTGGGCGGGCGGTTTGAGCGGGATAACCTGCTACGAGTTGCGCTGCTGCTTAAGTTGCACGTTTGAGGGACCGTTAGAGTTCATTTTCTTCAAGGGTACTTACTACTTGTCATCAGAAGACATATTGAGATGTGCGGCCTTGATGGGGCGTTGTTCGCTGTAGAGGCTGTGGGGATGGGTGGTGTTAGATGTGTTCTTGTTGAACGTGGACTCTTCATCGTCTTCATTGCCCAGACCGGGCAGGCTGCCG
>JAULUM010000070.1:0-3117 GCA_032111565.1 Rhodoluna sp.
CCCCAAAACCCCAAAACCCCAAAACCCCGGGTGGTGAATTTAAGTTCAAATAGGACGATGTTCAGGCTTATACAAGTCGGACTTAGGTGTACTAAATTAAAATGGTCGAGGGAAAAGCATATCGGCTTCTACAGTATGCTTCATTCGAGTGTGCTGCCGAAGTGTATTTAGTTGTCCATAGCCTTTTCCGCATACCGTACATAAGTATGCTCGCTCGATCATGATGGCAGACCGGCGCGGTTTCTTCTGCTTTGAAAAGGCTCCATCAGGAACCTGGCGGAACTATGGTGTCACGTGTAAATTTTCGTCGTCTTCGGACAAGTAATCCGCGTCGTTGCCGTCGAGCGAGACATGAGCTATGGGTGTCTCTTCGTACATCTGACCGCTCCTAATCATGAGCCCACTATCCGCTCTCCGATCTAAACTCAAGAATTTGCACACTTCGACTGGCTCTGACTGCTGCGGAGTCTTGCCTTCGTTTTCCTAGACTGGAGTTTTTGAATTCTTTTCCACTGCGTGCACTTCAGAGCCGTGATTGATCTCCTGATTGCCTGTTGGCAGATTGCTCTCACGCAAGCACCTATCTATGCGCTTCGTCCGCTGTCGAAGTTGATCGATTTCGAGTTCGGTCAAGGAGATCTACAGCTTTAATTTGATTATCCTGACTTACGTAGTGTTTGAGCTTCTGGTTATGCATCTTCGACATCTGGATCAGGTACTTGTAGTTGATATTGTTCACCCACTAATCAACTAAAAAAGCGCTCAGTCAAGAACATACTTACAGATACGGTACCGGTCCGCCGACTCAAATAAGTCCTTGAAGTTGCCGCCGATATCAATATCTGACGAGCTGCTTTTTTCTTCTTGAGAGTTCTGACTCTCCATTGAGTCCTTGATTCGATCCGAACAAGGTCGCTTACGGGGAGCTTCAAGGGCATTTCCGTTGACCGTCTTTTCCCTTATCTGGTCTAATTGCACAGGTTCTAACCTGGATTCAGAATTGACGCGCTCTTATTATTTTATTTCATTTGCGTTTTAACTTTAAGTCGCTCCTAGATAAAAAAGTTGGATTGAAATCTTAAAGCTACTTACCTATGTTTACTTCAGGAATGTTTGGTTTTGTGATGCCAGCTTGAATTTCTGCGATACTTCGCTTGTGATCCTGTGATGGCGTAATCATAGTTTATGGAGCTTGTCCTGTGACTTTGAGCTCCGATGGACCATGGTTGAAGAGGACAGAGCTGGCAAGTTGCATCTCAGGATCCAGTGGTTTCCTCTTGGTCGGTGTAGGGAAAGAGCTATGGTGCTACGGCCTGATGATAGCGTGGAAGGTGCGGTGGTCCATTCTTAACATCGATGAAACAAGTGGCAGCTGATTCTTATAGCAGACAGATGCCTGCTGGAGTTCTCTTTGTACTTGATGGAACTGGGCAAAACTCATGGTGAGCCTTGGGGGTTCGGTCTTATGCGGGTTGTGCATTGCTTTTATTAAATTTAAAGTTATGAATTATTTTAAATTTAAAGCGCAAAGTTAAAGTGATTTCAAACATGAGCACAGTGGGCCTGGCAGTGAATTGCACAGTGAGAATGGTGGCTGTTGTGCGAATGACCACGAATCTATCTGATTGAGCTCATCTTGACAGACAATTCATCATAGTTTCGTTCGATGCGTGTGATCTTCTCAGTCATGGTGTTGTTGAAGCTGTCGAACTTCTGATTAAGGTTCATAATGCTCTCACGGAGTAGCAGAACCAAATCGGCGGGAAGCCCAGTTTACTCCTTGCTTTCAGCCTAGCGGTGGACAAATTGCTTTTCCGTGACTTGCCTGGTGTCATGGTTCTCGTTGTGCTTGGTGGTCTCATACTTGCTGCACCGAGGGTAGGCGCTTGTGTTATGGCGATTGTTCGTGTTGCGGTGGTTGTCGGGCAATATGATGCCACTGTGCTTGTTCCCACCCTTTGATTTTTCCTTAGCAACGCATGGCTCCGGGTCCTTTGAGTCTATCTTATCATCTCTGAATCTAAAGACTGGGGTAAATGCTGGGGCCTCAGCCTGGTTGCCTTCTTGCGCTTCGGTCTCAATCACAGAGACTTGCTGCTCGTGGTTCTCATTGACCTTGCATTCAGTATTCTGGTTGGTCATGTCTTTGCGGTGACGATGGCGGTTGGGCATCTGGAAGGCCGGGCTGCCTGTGAGGCGTTCAGAGACCTCCAAGCTGCGGGTCCGCTGGCTGAATCTACTCATATTGCTTTCCGTGGGCTTAAATTCCTTTCCATGCTGCTTGCATCGGTCTTGCCCTGATTTCTGCATCGAGCTCTTGCGGCTATGACGGCAACTGTGCTGGAAGTCAGAGCCCATTGCTTTCAAGTTGACTTTCTTGTTGCTGGTGTCCCGCTCGTAGTAGAACGAGCTCTACTTGCCCTGGCCATGATTGAGCATGCTGATGGTGCCGCTCTGGCTGTTGCGAGATATGTTCACGCGTTTGGCGCTAAGGCTCCTTTGGATGCCCAGGTGCTTGTGCTTGCGGCGCACAAGGTTGATAATATCACAGCAGAGGAGCATCTTGGCTTCAGCGAATCCATACTTGAAGAACTACTCTGGCGTAATTAGGCACTTGTACTGGAAGAAGTTGGCCTACCATGTCAGACTCAAAATGTAACTTACCAAGATGAAGACAACCGCCTTGAAGAACTTAAGGTCATTCAAATGAATTGTGTCACGGTCAACACCGTTTTCATATAGATGATTCTTGACGGGCTGTGATGAGTGAAACAGTGCGTAGTGCATGCACTTCAAGAAAGGGGTCGGGTGGCCGAGCTTAGCTCTGAAGTTGGTTATTAGTCGTCCAAGTCACTTACTGCTCTTCGTCGTACGCCTGCGGGAACTGGATGCGAATCAATGCAAACTTGAGTCGATCGTTGTTCTTCTGCAGGTCACCGGCACGGCTGATCAGCGAGTGCATCATCTAGCTCTTGGTGTCAGTGACGGTCTTGATTTCACTCGCTAAATGCTTCAGAGAGATGAAACTTACTTCTGGTGACGAATTGGTTCTGTAGCAGCGGCAACTTTGAAGCTTTCATTGCACTTTCGTTCCTATTGTCTGCAACTATATGGTGG
>JAULUM010000071.1:0-3509 GCA_032111565.1 Rhodoluna sp.
AATAGCTGGCTATGTGGATGGCCTTGGCGTGCCAGATCTCGCTGTCTTTCAGACAATACTTCGACGGGTTCAATACTGCCAGGAAACGCAGCTCCGTACCGATGCAGAAGTAGGAAACGATAACGTATAGAACCTTGTATAGCAACTGATCCTTGCTCACCTCTTGAATCAAGTACTGCCTGATTGCCTGCTGCTGTTTGATGTCGTGCGTCAGATTGCTCGTATCTACCAGGCCGCTTTTCCTTGATGTGTCCTGTTTAAGCACGACTGCTGCCTGTAGTTTTTACCCTTGTGGAGTGGACATTGACTCGTTTGCATTTCTCTGTTACGAGACAATCTTGGCATTGCTGAGTTCATCGAAGCTGAGTGTCTGTAGGTGCATTATGTTGCCGATGTTAAAGCTAAAGATCCAGTCCTCGTTCCCGTAGTTCTTGAGCCCAAGATTTGACCTCGCTTTGATCTTGAATCTTTCCTCCATCTGGAGCTTGTTCATCTCTTCAAAAGTCTGGAACGAGATCTTCAAGTGCTTCTTCTCAGCCATACGGTCCTCGAAGTAGTCTCGACGGTCTTTGAACGATAGCTCACAGATCCTTCCGAACTCAGTCTGAATAGTGATCAGCTCATGGACCATAGTGTAGTTTTGTCTCATTTGCTTCGTGAATATCTGGACTTTCTCAGGCACGTAGTGCGAGCAGCTCCTGTTCGATGAGGCTGAACTTTGGCGGCTGCCCACCGAGGCGTTGCGGTTACGGCCACTGCGAGCGCTGTCGGACTCACAACTCACATTCTGAGAATTGTGCTGCTAGGGTCGCTTGATGTTTTAATTCCTTGCCCCTTCCCGTTCCTTCTTACTCGTAGGTATCTCGCCGAGTGCGCCTTCCACGGGGATGCGTTTTGTAAGCTGGGCGGTTATGTTTTCTGTACTGTGATCAAGGTCGTCATTTGTCTCTTTAAGACTGAAGGTGTGGATGCGTTCCAGTGACTCGCGTTCGATCTTAATCTGGTCTTGGGCGGCGAAGTAAGTATTGACACTAGAGTTACTCTGCGCAATCATAGCACTAATAGAAGCATCGTTTCTTGGCAGCTTATAATCCTTGGTCGCATTGAGATGACTCTGCACAAGACTGCTGTTGTTGCTGCGGCTGTTCTGGCCTGCACTAACAGTCGTCTTCTGCTTCGACAATGATGTGTACGGTTCAAAGCTATCCTTACCCTGGCTCTTCCGCCGTTTCCTGCTTGCACTATGTCCCGAGACGTTGATAGCTGCCGAGTTGTTTGAAATCTGCGAAATCTCTGTCTTTTGAGAACGGAGCTCGTCTTTGAGGAGGATCTCAGTCATCGAGCATAGGTCACGAGCGAGATAGGACGCTTCTTTTGAATAATGTAGCGCCTGCTCATGTTCATTGAGCTATGATAGTACTGCACATAACTACAGCACAAACCTGCAGTAGTGGCGGGTCAGGTGGATCGCACGCTCCAGCAGTTCACGTGAAGGACGCTGTGATGAGGAAAAAGGCAGCGTCGAGTAGCACTCTAGCCAGTTTTACACGTTGATTACGACCTTTGGTTTAACTCCCTTTATAGGACCTGTCGCTACTATTCCTTTCATGGCAACCTAGCTCTTGCCCTTGACCGGCTATTTTGGACGTGTCTAGCTGGTGCTCTGGTGCATTGCAGACTTAGGTTTCGTCGCGGCCGGGTTTAGCCTGAACTAGCTCTTGGTTGTGGCATTGAACTTATCCCTGGTGGTGACCTAGCGAGCTTTAGGTTTCGTCCAGTGAGAGTCGAAGAAAAGCGTTGAAGAGGATGATGTGAAGCCGATTGCCTGGTACCCTTTCTAAGGCGGCGATTTATACATCATATTGCTGGTTGAGACTGCTCCTTTGATAGACGGATTGCGCGAGGGCTTGCGCATCTTGCCAGGTTTCGTCATGTTGCTGTAAGCTGTCTCGTACCGGCTTGGCCGTGCTATTTCATGTACAGTAGTTTTCTGTGGCGCGTTGGAAGTCGAGATAGTGGAGCTGGTGAAAGTCATGGAATGCTGCAGTTCAAATGCACTATGATCGATTTAAGAATTAGAACCCGCGCTGTGGTTGGCCATGTTCAAGGCCTAGAACTGGGCTATTGTATTGTGCTTGATCCCGTCGAGTTTCAGGTTTACGAATTCAATTGCTTTGGTCAGATACTTCGAACAATCCTGAAGCTCCCCCTGCATCTGGCAGCAACACGCAAGGTTGTAGCAGATGATTGCCTTGTAGTTCGCATCGAAGCTGTTCTAGTTCTTGGTCTCCACCATGATTTTATAAGCCTTGAGTAGCCGCTACTGACCTGTCTCGATGTCTTTGTCCTGCTGGGTGTTTATCTCGTTGATTGCCTATTCATTCAAACAAGCCAGCAAGCTCATGAGTTCTTCGTTTTTGTCTTCTCGATTGCCTTCTTCAGACTCTGCCTTAGGCCTGGTTGCTGAGTGATGATTGATTACGTGTTCATCATCGTCGCTGGATTGCCGTATCATCGATTCAGTGCGTCTGGGCTCCTCTGGAGATTGCAACTGCAAATTGACCCTTGTTTGATCTAGTTTCGGAGTCTTGCCAGCGCCACTCCGTGCCGTCATCACTTACTTTCCTAGCTTTGGTACGGTGCTGCCTACACTGAACAAATTAGGACTTTTCACTGCAAGTTTAGGCTTTTCGCGCGGTGAACGCGCTGAGATCTTACTGGGCTTCGTGGGCAAGGCATCGGACAAGGCAGGTTCGTCAGGCTAGAGAAGCTTGTGGTGGGTGTTGATCTGTTTTTTAATCATCTTTGCTGTTCCAGCAGCTATGGGCTAGATCCCTCCAAGATTGCTGGGTGGCGTTGCTTTGTCATTATTTAGGCCCACGTTGACTTTACAATGCGTTTTGAACTCTCTGGTCAATGGCTTGATCTGCGCAGAACCTTCATTACCCATCGAAAGCGAGCTATTAGAGTTGCCATTCGACTGAGCGCCGAAGCTTTATCCATTATTCGCGGAAAGCCTGCTGTTTGAATTTGACTGCTGCACACCGTAGTGTTCCCTCCGGTCTGACTGCTGGCGCACTGTTTTGAACAACGGCTCAGAGTCATGAGGCAGGAAGCTATGTTCTCTCTGTGTCTTGAGATGAGCGATATCGTTTTCGGCTTTCGCGTGCTTTGAAGTGGCCTTTTGCTGCACCTTGTTGAGCAGCTGTTGGATAGCGGTAGCTGTACCCACCTTTGTTTGTCCATCCGGGTCACTGGGGTCTCGGTTGATCGGCAGATGACTGAACTTGCCAGGCAGCGATACTTTTAAGCTCATAAATTGAGCGGCACTTGCCTCCTGGTCTGAACTGCGTGGGTTCGGGGATGGTTTAAAGAGTAGCTAGTCATTAGTTGTTCTTGCTTGATTATTTTTATTCGCAGGCATGGTCCCTGGGTCCTTGGAACTGACACTCATTTCTTTTTTAATTTAAATTTGCGAATAACTCACGCGGGGTTTTGGGGTTTTGGGG
>JAULUM010000072.1:0-2819 GCA_032111565.1 Rhodoluna sp.
GGCGCAACTGCGGACCAACAGCTGGACCGCAGTGAAACAGCGAATTACGCCCGAGAAGGTGACATGTAGCCTGCCAAATAATTTGTTCCCAAAGATTCAACCAAGGAATCCGGTCAGAGCACTCAGTTTTAATAGCAGTACTCCAAGAAGCCGTAGTCAGCTCAGCATAGCGGGCAGACTCGACCAAACTAGCAGTACAAAGACGACTATTATAACAGAGGCTAAAACAAACCCGGCGCACGACCCGGACATGGACCCAACTAGCACATCCAGAACACAATCCTTGCCAAAGAGCTCGGTGGCATCACGCCGTAAATGCTGGCACAAGTGCCCAGCATGCTGCCCCATCTTGCTAATCTGCAGTAAATGGACTAAGTTGAACTAGAATCGCTGGTGCTGTCACTCATTGACAAATTCGGAGGCGATATACTTAATGCAGGAAGTACACCTGGAAACCAACCTCCTTAACAGCGCGTTTAGAGTGGTCGCGGAGGAAGAGGTGGTCAGCAATAATCTGGACGCGGAGGCATTCCAGCTCCAGGTGAACGATATTAGCCTTTTGGAAACCCACGTGACTTCCCAGCCACGTTTGACTAGCAACCAGACAAGCGTCAGGGCTATCGCGGGCAGACCCGGACAGATATGCAAATGCCCTTTAATCAGAGTCAGTTCCCTCAAGCCGGTCAAACATTCATGCCGAAGCCTTCTTACGTGCCAAAACGAAGGGACTCGGACGATTAACCCGCAGCTGTTGATCTGACTGCTGCCGACCTGATAGCAGCCGGAATCGATGTGCCTCCACTCAAAACGGAAAAGGAGCCAACGTATCAGTCTGAACAGTCCAGCTAGCTAAAACCACAGCCCCTTCAAGGCATGCCTTAATAATTCTAGCCTTTTATGATGGCTGGGCCTTTGAATATGTTTGGCCAGACTGCCTCAAAGAATTTGTGCCAAAAGCACTTCCCTGAACCAATTATCCTATTTATGGACGGTCCCAAATGCAAAAAGTGCATACCAGAATAAGTTGCATCGAAGTTTGGCAAGACTGACAGCAATTGGAGCAAAACGAACCAGCCGAGCCTGCAAACCATTTAAACTGCTCGAATGCTCGGCCTGAATAGCCTCGCGCTTAATATGTTCCAGACTGAGAAGTCGCAGATCAGTAGGTCGCTAGAAAGGCTGAACATGTTCAAACGCGATCTTCGAAATATGCAGGAGGATATCAAACAGCGTGAGGACCAATCAAAGGAATACCTCGAGCAGCTGCCACCCCTTATGAACTCGATGTTCGAAAAGCTAGAAGAGCTCGTCAAGCAGGCTGAGGCTCGTTTCAAGAACAAAATATTCCAGATCGTGCGCAATTAGCAGAAGAACATCCAGGACGACATGAAAACCAAGTTGCCGTAGTTCTATCAGCGTCTCGTTCAGAAGTATAGTTAATTGCAGCAGGCCTCAAACTTAGCTCAGTAAAAGGGCGCGGAAGAGTTGATCCAGACTCTGCAGCACTATTACAAGATTTTCAACGAGCTCGACGCAGAGTACGAAAAGTACTTCAACGACTACGAGAAGATGTCCAAGTTGCAGAGGTTGCTCGACAAAGACGCAAACGAGATTGTGGACGACTTTAACGACTTGGTCGACCGCAACATGCGTGTTGACTACAACATCAAGAACAGCTTTGGTCCCCACTTGCCGCAGCGACTGCACTCGTTCCAATGGAATCAGCGGTGCTCGCAGATCTACCGAATTAAGACGGGTTAGTTCGAAAAGAAGCCTGTGCAAATGCAGTACGAAGTGCCTCTGTACTCGAGAAGCATCGCAACTGAGACGGGTACTATTTACCTGATCGGTGGGTTCATCAAGCAAGCGAACATCTACCTGAAGAGCTGCCACCGATACGATGAAATCTTCGGCATTTTACAACCCGTTGCGCAGATGAACTATCCACACGCTGATCACTCAGTCTGCTCAGTCCAAGGCTTCATTTACGTGGTCGGCACGTTCGTCAACAACCAGGTCTACGGCTGGTGTGAGGTCTACGATACGCAAAAAGACAAGTGGAAGCAAATCGACGACATGCGCGTGCCAAGAACCGGCGTGTCGCTCTGCTCTTTCAAGAACAACTACATCTTTGCGTTTGGTGGGCGCGTAGACCAAAAGCGGATTGTCGATACTATTGAAGTGTACGACATCTCTCGCAATGTGTGGCAAGAAATCGACTCATCCTAAGTGAACAAGACTAAGTGGGTGCCAGCCTACATGGGCCTGGCCTACTAGATCACCGACAACGAGATCATTCTGTTCGGTGGCAAGAGCGCGATCACTTTCCAGATTTTCAACGGATGTTTTGTCTTCGACGTTGAAAAGATGGAGATCAAGGAACGGGGAAGCCTTATTAATCCCTGCTCATTCATGAATACGCCTCTTGTTTTCAACAACAACTTGTATGCTTACGGGAATGATGTATACGTTCATTGCTACAACATCCCTGAGCACAAGTGGTCTGCCATCCCAAAGTCAAGCGTCGTGCTGCCCAAGTCTTGAGCTTGCAGCTCGAGCACCGGACCATTTCCCCGGTGCTGAGGTGCGAGTCAGCCTGGGAAGCGCGCGGTGAGGAGACTCCTTAAGCAAGTTGAGAAAACCGAACCCAGTAACGCCCACCGGGAGGATCGTTGCGCCTACCGAAATCTCAGTTTTAAAGAGTTGCACTCGCATGCGCACGGTTTCAGTCGCAGTACTCGGCAAGACGCCGACGACTCTTTATCTCATATACTCACTGCTAAAACCACTCGGGGTTTTGGGGTTTTGGGGTTTTGGGG
>JAULUM010000073.1:0-21427 GCA_032111565.1 Rhodoluna sp.
TGGCTCGTTGATAATTCTTAGAACGTTAAGGCCAGCAATCTCACCTGCTTCTTTGGTTGCTTGACGCTGGGCGTCATTGAAGTAAGCAGGAACAGTAATAACTGCATCTGTTACTGGCTCACCTAAATAGGTCTCAGCATCTCTCTTAAGTTTTCCTAAGATACGAGCTGAAATTTCTTGGGCGGTGTATTTCTTACCGTCAACATCGAAGTTCCAAGTGGTACCCATGTGACGCTTCACCGAAGCGATAGTTCTATCCACGTTTGTGACTGCCTGGCGCTTAGCGGTTTCACCGACAAGCACTTCGCCGTCCTTAGTGAATGCAACGATCGAAGGGGTAGTACGAAACCCCTCTGCGTTAGCGATAACGGTCGGCTCTCCACCTTCCAATACGCTTACTGCGCTGTTTGTTGTACCTAGGTCAATACCTACTGCACGTGCCATGTGGTTGTTCTCCTTATTAGTGCTCGCCCTTACTGGGCCGCAGCTTTTGTGTCTCAAAACTCGAACTTGAGCCTTGTTGACTCAAGTTTCACAAATCCCAAGCATTATGTCAAGCAAATACCCTGAAAACTTGATGTGAAGTGGCTCAAGTTCGCTTTGAGCTAACATTTGGCTAATCGTTGTGAAAAAGTGCTCGAATGAGAAGGTTTTAGGCCTGCCAAACCGTCAAACTATTGAACATGACTAAACCAAGTTCAAGACTCAAGACTTTCTCATGGATGCTATGGGACTGGGCGGAGCAGCCTTACCCGACCATCATGCAGACCTTCATCTTCCCGGTCTATCTAGCTAGCGCTGTTGCAACTGCAGCTCAGAACCCAGATCAAGCCATCGGTTGGGCAACAGCGATAGCTGGTGTTGTTCTGGCAATCATTGCTCCGGTTCTTGGTAGAAGATCAGATGTCAACGGCAGAAGAAAGTTCTGGGTTGTTGCGCTGACCCTGGTTCTAGTTGCCATTATGATTTCAGCTTTCTTTGTTGAACCAAAGCCAGAGTTCTTCCTGTTTGGTCTTGTACTTTATGCAACTGGTTCATTGGTTCAAGAATCTGCCTTCATTAACTACTACGCGATGTTGAAGGGTGTAACAACAGAGAAGAACATCGGAAAGATTTCTGGTTTCGCTTGGGCACTTGGATATACCGGTGGAATTATTCTTCTCCTTATTTCTCTAATTGGTTTTGCTCTTCCAGATGTTCCGTGGTTTGGTATTCCAACGGATGATTCTCTTAACATTCGTTCCATTTTTGCTTTTGCTGCCATCTGGACTTTAATTTTCTCCATTCCACTTCTTCTATTCGTTCCAGAAATCGAGAAGCAGACTGTTGCTAAAGAAAGCATCCTTTCTTCTTACAAGAAAGTTTGGGGACAGCTTGTCACTCTTCGCCAGCAAGCTCCTGAGACTCTAAAGTTCCTAATCTCAAGTGCTGTTTATAGAGACGGTCTTGCAGGCATCTTCACCTTCGGTGCAGTTCTTGGAACACTAGCCTTTGGTTTTGACCAAACATCAATTATTTTCTACGGTATCGCAGCAAACATTGTTTCTGGTATCGGTGCAGCAATCGGTGGAATCCTTGATGACAAGCTCGGTTCAAAGACAGTTATTGTTGCTTCTCTATTTGGTTTGATTGCAGCTGGTAGTTGTGTCTTTATCTTTGCTAGTTACGGTCAACCTGCTTACTGGTTGTTTGGTCTACTGCTTTGCCTATTCGTATGTCCTGCTCAAGCATCAAGCAGAACATTTGTTTCACGATTCACTCCATCTGGTAGAGAAGGTGAAGTCTTTGGTCTTTACCAACTAACTGGTCGCGCTATCTCATTCCTTTCAGGAAGCCTTTGGTCATTGAGCATCTGGACTGCGGTCCAAATTGGTGCAGAAGGTAACACAACCATCTACGGTATCTGGGGCATCGTATTGATCCTGATTGTTGGTCTAGCTCTATTGATGAGAGTGCACCCACGTCCACAGGTCATCAACTAGTTATTAGTTAAAGTAAAACGCCGTCCAACTGGACGGCGTTTTCTTTTTAATCTTTTTGCTCTAGTGGTTCACTACCAACATCTGTTTTGTAGAAGTTGAGGAATGAACGTGAAGCTGTTGGACCTCTTTGACCTTGGTATCTGCTGTTGTATTTAGCTGAACCATATGGGGTTTCACTAGCACTCGATAGTTGGAAGAAACAGAGCTGACCGATCTTCATACCTGGGTATAACTTGATTGGCAGTGTTGCTGTGTTTGAAAGTTCTAGTGTTACGTGACCTTTGAAACCTGGGTCAACAAATCCTGCTGTTGAGTGAGTTAGAAGACCAAGTCTTCCAAGAGAGCTCTTACCTTCTAGTCTTGCTGCAATGTCATCAGGAAGGGTCACAAACTCATAGGTTGAGCCAAGAACAAATTCTCCTGGGTGCAGAATGAAAGGCTCATCGGCACTGCACTCAATCAACCTAGTTAGATCTGGTTGGTCAATAGCTGGGTCAATGAATGCGTATTTGTGGTTATCGAATAGACGGAAGAACCTGTCTAATCTCACATCCATGCTGGATGGCTGTAACAAGCTCATCTCTAATGGATCTAGGCCAATACGCCCTGCTTCGATCTGGGCTCTGATATCTCTGTCTGACATTAACATAATCAAAAGGTTACCCTGAAGATGTCTATGGGTGATGTTGGTTGAGCGTGTGTAAGGCAAAATAGACCTATGCGCGATAGTGAAGGAAGACTCAGCCCACCTGGGACTATGAAACGTGTCTTCGACGGTGAGCCCGGGGCACTGCTCAAAGTCCCTAAGGCTAAGCGTGGTCCATTAGCTGCAGCAATTACCCTTCGCTTGGGACACCTCTTCTCTAGATGGCTAGAGCGCAATGTTGTTACAGGTTGGGGTGGCTCTGCCCCTCAGCTCATGCTGGTGGTACTCCTAGTTAGACACAAGGCCTTGACCATGGGTGAAGCGGCAGAACTACTAGATGTCACCCCTAGAGCAATTACACGTTTAGTGGACACTTTAGAAAAAGAAGAGCTCGTCTCAAGACAAGTGAGCCCTCATGACAAACGTGTCTATTTGATATCAGTTACACGTAAAGCTGAGAGCATGGCTAAAGCCATGATGCCTCAGCATGAAAAGAAGATGCGTGAGCTGTTTAGTGTCTTCACAGATGAAGAACTACTTGAATACATCAGACTAAACGGCAAGCTAGCTAGTGCGCTAAAGAAAGAGTTATCAGATAACTCCTAGTGCTCTAAGCCGACCTTCTTCTGAATCCACAACATCCACTTAGGTGCATACCAGTTGGCTTTGCCGAACAATCTCATCAGAGCTGGAACCAGTAGTGCTCTAATCACAGTTGCATCAAGCAACACAGCAAAAGCAATTCCTAATCCAAGCATCTTCATGATGCTCACACCACTTGTTGCGAATGCAATGAATGACACTGCAAGCACAAGAGCGGCTGTTGTAATGATTCGACCTGATCTCTGAAGTCCTAGAGCAACGGAGTCATTTGTATTCAGACCCATGTCATGTTGTTCCTTGATTCTTGAAAGTAAGAACAGCTCGTAGTCCATGGATAAACCAAATGCGATAACTGCAACCAAAACAATCGAAGATGAATCGATTGTTCCAGGTGTGGCAAAATCACCTAGCAACCACTTGAGGTTTCCTTCCATGAAAACCCAAACAAGGAAACCAAGAGTTGCAAACAAAGACAAGAAGTTCAGTAACACTGCCTTGATTGGAAGTAACAGTGAACCAGTAAAGAGGAACAGCAGAATCAGAGTTGTGACAATGATCCAGAGCGCTGCCCAAGGAAGATTATTTGTAATTCCAAGAAGTGAGTCTGTGTATGAAGCTGCAGAACCACCAACGAGAATTTCAGAGAAACCACTCGGTTGTTCACGAAGAGTCTTTGTCATTTCCTCACCTGCTGGGCTTCTAGGCTCAACATCGGCGATAACAACTAGTCTTGTCCAATTCTCCGATTCATAATCTTTGAAGAGTGACTCTGTGCCTGGAACGAGCATTGGCTCGCTGAGCGTTCCATCTGGAAGTTCGACTTTAGAGAAGATGCCTAGAGGTGTTTGGACTCTGACAATGTGTTCCTTGTCTGAGAGTTCTTTCGCAAAAGTTGTAATTCGTTCATCGGTCGCACCTTGAACCATGATCTCAATCGGTGAACCTTCACGACCTGCAAATCTCTCACGAATCTGATCGCTGGCAACTACAACTCTGTTACCAGGTGGCAAGATTCGGTCATCTACTAAACCGAGCTTGATGTTGCTTCCGAGAGCTGCCAAAGAACCAAGAGCCAATACAGATACCAAGATGATTGGAAGTGGTCTCTTCATTACGAAGAGCGCTAACTTGGACCAGAAACCAACGTCTTTAGTTGGACGGTGTTTGAACAGTGGCCAACGGTTGATCTTGTCGCCAAGAAGGTTGAGCATCGCTGGCAAGACAATAAGTGCTGCAGCTACCGCAAGGGAAACTGAAACCAGACCAGCCATCGCAAAGGACTTAAGGAATGTTTGTGGGAAGAAGTTTAGAGAAACCATCACTAGGGCAACAGTTAGACCTGAGAAGAACACTGTTCGACCTGCTGAAAGCATCGTAGCTTCAACTGCCCTAGCAACATCTGCATGTCGTTGACGTTCCTCTCGGAACCTATTCACCATGAGAAGTGCATAGTCAATTCCAAGACCCAAACCTAAACCTGTGACTAGGTTGACTGAGAAGGTCGAGGTTTCGGTTAATAGTGAAGAAATCCAGATAAAGAAGAATGAGCCAAGAATGGTCAACACGGCGATGATTAGTGGAAGACCCGCCGCAACTACAGAACCAAAAACAAACACCATCAATAGCATGACGATTGGGATTGCAATCGACTCAGCTCTGATCAGGTCCTCTTCAATGGTGTGATTGATTTCGCTGGTAACAGCTCCAAGACCTACGACGTGAAGAGTTGCTCCATAGTTTTGACCGGTGAATTGATCCTGAATTACTGAAGAAACCTTAGTCGTAGAGGCATCTGGATTTAGCTGAACAAAGAAGTATGTTGCTTCCCCATCAGTTGAGCGAAGTGATGCTGGGCTACCAAGGGAATAGTAGGAAGTGACCTCATCAACGCCATCTACTGCCTCTAAAGCTCTTGTGACAAGCGCTGCAATTCGAAACGACTCCGGGGCATCCACACTTCTACCCATGTCAGCAATCAAAATAACCTCAGGGTCGTTTTGATTGAATTCTTCGACCAGAATGCTAGTTACCTTGCCTGAATCAGAATTTGGGTCGTTATAGCCACCGCCAGATAGATTCCCGAAAGCCTGAAGCCCTCCAACGAGGGACAACAAAATTAGGCCAATGAAGCCGAAGAGTGAGAGTTTGCTGCGTCGAATGACAAAATTGCTAAGAGGTCTCATTTGTCCAAGTCTAAATTACTTACCTAGGAAAGAATTACCCCTTGAAGAGAATTAACAGGAATCGCAAAGCAACCTTCTTCTTTGTGGTGGCAGCTGTGGGTCTGATTACAGCCTGGTACTTCAACACTGTTGCGATTTTGAAAGCGCAGGATTACTTTGGTTCCTGGTTTGGTTCTGAAGTTGATCTGGTGCTATCCCTAGACCTTTTAGTAACAGCTTTTGCTGCCGTTCCATTCATGTTCATTGAATCCAAGCGCATTGGTATGAAGCATGTTGTTTGGTATGCACTATCAAGTTTTATAACTGCAATTGCCTTTGTTTTCCCATTCTGGTTAGCAATGCGTGAATTACATCTTTCTAAGTTAGAAAGATCAGAAGTAGTAACTGAGCGGTCTTCGTCTCGTGTTCACGATGTTCCAGTTAGTAAAGGTGCATCAAAGGGAAGTATTGAAACATTTGAGTTTGAAGGAAGACGCATTGATGTTTGGGTTCCTGAATTTCTTGACGAGCTAACACCACTTGTTATTGCGCACGATGGCGGCAACTTCCTCATGGATGTTTCAGAAACTTGGAATGGACAGAATTGGGGTGTTCCTGAAACTATCGCTAGTTCACGAATCGTTGCAGTCAATGGACGTCTGCCGATCTTTGTTGGAGTTCATAGGGTCGATGACTCACTGCGGATGAATGAGTTAGTTCCAGAAGATATCTTGAAGGCTCACCCTCACCTACTAAACCAAGTTGACCCAATTCATCGACCATCGAATCTTGCATACAAAGGTAATGACTACCAAGATCTTCTTGCTCTTCGATTAGTTCCGGAAATTGCTCAAAGATACTCTTTGAAACTTGATCCTTCAAGAACAGCTCAACTAGGAGCAAGTCTGGGTGGGCTTGCAACTATCTACGGTGTGATGAGACACCCTGAAGTGTTTGGAACGGCGTTAGGTCTATCAACCAGTTGGCCATTAGGTGGAAAAGAGCTAATTGATATCTTGGTGAAAGAATTAGGAACGCCTGGTTCAGTCCGTATTTATAGTGACTGCGGAACGGTTGAACTAGATGCTTCCTATTTCCATTGGCACTTCAAGTTTGTTGAAGCGATGGATGAAGCAGGCTGGGTCAGAGATGTTAGCTATCGTGCTGAGCTATGGCCTGGCACAGGACACAACGAAACATGGTGGGGTCAAAGAGTTGAGCACCCTATCAACTGGTGGTTGAACTCCTAACCCAGAGGATCGTCTTTCACAAGACTTCTTGCACCACTCATGAACTCAACAACTGTTGGATCAACTTGTATATCTTTTAACCTGATTGCCTTAGTTAGATAAAGTCCTTCAAGAGATCTAACTCGACTCAGTGCAACATATGTGTGGCCAGAAGAGAATGCTCCACTACCCATATCTATTGTTACCTCGTCATAAGTTTGTCCCTGAGACTTGTGAACAGTAACAGCCCAAGCTAATCGCAGCGGTATCTGTCTAAATTCAGCTTGAACTTCAGGAACTATGGTCTCAACAAACTTTCCTGTTTCTTCATTGAAGTCCTCTTCGACTAGATACTTAACTTTCTGCCAAGTGCTCATGCCAACTGTGTGAATCTCGTTATCTGCTTCAACTAAAACTTGATTACCTTCACCAAAGGAAACGACTTTTCCAATAGTTCCGTTAACCCAACGCCAGCTCATGCTGCCTTCAGAGTTTTTGATAGGTTTCTGATCATCGTTCTTGATGAACATAACCTGCGCGCCAACTTTGAGTCGTAATTCTGACTCCGCGGGCAATGTTGAACCAAATGAGCTTGCATCCCCTGATGCAAAGGAAGATTTGAAGACGCGCTCTTCGGTTTGTAATGTTGCAAGTCTTGCAAAGTTCACAGAGTCCACTGCTGCGTTCACTGTTGCCAAACGAATCACGTTCTCGTGCGGTGGGAATCTATTTCCTGCTTGGTTTATGCGATCGACTATCTCTTGAGTGACATCTCCAACACGAATAGAGTTCAGAATCTGCTTGAACTCAGGGTCTCTTTGTCTGAAGATTTCAACAAGTTCAAAGATTTCCATGCGTTCACTGAGCCAGACCTTGGCATCAAAGAACCACTGGGATCTGTATTCCATCTCATAGAGCTTGGCCAGCTCTTCCCCTCTAGCTGGCACAGGTGCTAGCTGGTAAGGGTCGCCGAACATAACTATCTTGCAGCCACCGAAAGGAAGTTTGGGCTTTCCTCTGGCTGTCTTGAGGGCCACATCAATCGCATCCATCAGGTTCGCTGAGACCATGGAGACCTCATCGATGATGAGCATGTCTAGTTCTCTTAAAACCTCACGTTGTCTTCTACCTAGGTGCTTGGCAACCTCACTAGGGGTTAGCGCTCCAAATGGAAAACCAAATAGCGAGTGAATTGTGATTCCGCCTACGTTGTATGCAGCCACTCCGGTAGGAGCACAAACTACAACTTTCTGTTCGGTGTTATCTCTTAGATAACCCAAGAGAGTTGATTTACCAGTTCCAGCTCTTCCTGTAACAAAAACTGTTTGGCCGTCTTTCTCTATGTATTGAAATAAAGCAAGTTGTTCTTTAGAAAGTTTTACGGTTGACAAGCTAGTTCCTTGAATCTTCTTTGCGTTTGGCCAGAGCGTCAAGCATACGGTTGTATTCGGCTAAATCCTCGTTGCCACCTCTATCACTTGCACGATCTAGTCGCTTAGCGTCTCGGGCATCTGATCGTGCCCACTGAATAGCAACAATAAGTGTTATGGCTGCTGTTGGTAATTCCCCAAGACCCCAAGCAATAGCTCCGCCGGTTTGTTGATCAGTAAGAGGATCTTGCCCCCAGGTTCTTCCCATTGCACCGAACCATTCAGGTAGTAACAAAGTAGTTGAACCCATAACTGCCAAGCCAAAGAACGCGTGGAAAGCAAGAGTTCCAATAAGAAGCATGAATCTTTGCGGATAAGCAAATCTTGATGGTCCTGGATCAATTCCAATTAATGATTGAACGAATAGATAACCGGTAATTACAAAGTGAACAATCATCCACTGGTGCCCAATGTGTTCTGTCATTGACCAACCAAATATCGGAGTGAAGTAAAACACAACAAGAGAGCTTGCGAACATGATTGCTGCGACTAATGGATGAGAAATGAACTGAGCATACTTAGTGTGAATCGCCCACAGGATCCACTCTCTAACTCCTCGTGAGTCATCCTGTCTCTTAGCAACAGCTCTAGCTAGAAGAGTGATCGGTGCACCCGGCACTAACAACACTGGAACACCCATGGCTAGAAGCATGTGCGCAAGCATGTGAACACTAAATAGATACTGCTCGTAAGCAGCGAAGTACCCGTTAGTGACATAGGCCAAGAGAGCGACTCCACCCAACCAAGAAGCTGTTCTGCTCCAAGACCAACTATCTCCGCGTTGCTTCAATCGCCAAACACCAACTAGATAGAAGGCGGCAAGTGAAGCACTAATTACTAGCCAAAGAATGTCAGGACTAAAAGTTGTCGCCCATGTCCAAGCAGTCGGTTCAGGTGGAAGTTTTGCTCCAGTAAGAATCTCAGCTGGAGTTAGTTGTCCAGTAGGGAAGTCGCTTACTGGGTTCTCTGTTCTGGCTAGAGCTGTGCCCAAACCAATAGCGATACCGAAAATCACAAATTCAACTGAAACCAGTTGCCAAAACTTATTAGGAGCAGTGGCTAAAACAGTAATTAGTTTTCTTCTGTGCAGGGCACCAATAATCCCAAGAAGAATAAACGCAATCGTTTTAAGAATTACAACTTGTCCGTAGCCTGTGACAAATAGATTTTCAATAGTTCCGATTCTGATTTGTGCAGAAGCAAAACCAGAAACAATCACTAATCCAAATCCTGCTAGGGCGAGAGATGAAAATCTTTTCACAATCTCGATTGCTGGATCTGCTTTGTAGGCAAAGACAATTGCTACTAGTCCACCAACCCAAATACTGATACCAACTAGGTGAAGTCCAAGAGAGTTAACTGCCATGGTGTGACTTGCTGATCCTGCAGCATGTCCACCAAGTGCAACTGGAACTAATGAAAGTAATCCAACACCAGCGCAAACAGCAACACTAAAAAGCTTCCGAACTAGTAATGCTGCAATAGACAGAACGATTGCAGCAAGGATGTTTAGCGCAATTAGTTGACCAAGTTCGATGTCGGTAATAAATACAAGCAGTTGCTGAGTAAAGCTTTCTTCAATTGAAACTTCAGAACCAGTCACTGCTAGGAAAGTTGCAAGTAAATAAGCAGTTCCAGCTAGTGTCCATACTGCAGCTGAAACTGCTGCAAGAGAAAGTGTTTTAGCAAATGCTTTGCTCTTCTCACCCAACGCAAATGCAGCAAAGATCAGAGATCCGATTGTGATTGCTTGAGCCACGTTGGCTATGGATCTAAAAGAGGGTGTTCCCCATCTGAGAACGTCACCAACATCACCCAATTGTGAAGGGGTCGCTGCACCACCGGTGATCATTCCAATGATCAAACCAAGAGCTGATCCGACAATTAAAAGAGCGCTGATGGCTGCCCAGTTAATAGTTTTGATTGCGGTCATTCATCAAGCCTAAGTTAAAGCAAAACGACGCACCGAAGTGCGTCGCCTGCTTGTGAAACTGGAATTACTTAACAGCTGCCTTTAGCTTGCTTCCAGCTGAAACCTTTACGGTGTTTGAAGCAGCAATCTGGATTGTTGCACCAGTCTGTGGGTTACGGCCTGCACGAGCTGCACGGAAACCCTTCTCAACTGACAACCAACCTGGGATTGTTACTTTGTCGCCCTTAGCGACTGTAGATGCGATGGTCTCAAAGAAAGCGTCAACGATTCTGTTGACAGCTGCCTGTGACTCACCGGTCTGGCTTGCGATAGCGGCTACTAGCTCGCTCTTGTTTAGTGCTGACATGTTGTCCTCCTGGACTTTTGAAAGATTCAATTTGGAACTTCGTAATCACCCTATACGCCTAGATACCGCGTGTTTATTAGGGTTTCGGCGTGTTGCGGATAACTTTATTGTAAAAGTCCCTGTGAATACACGGTTTTTCGCATATTTAAGCAGAAAATCCGCTGTCGCAAGACAGCGGATCTCTAGGAAAACTGGGTGGTTACCAAGAAGACTTGGTGATACCTGGAAGCTCGCCCTTGTGAGCCATGTCGCGGAAACGGACACGAGATACACCGAACTTGCTTAGAACACCACGTGGACGGCCATCGATAGCATCGCGGCTACGGACACGGGTAGGTGATGCGTTACGAGGAAGCTTCTGTAGGCCTAGACGTGCAGCTTCGCGCTGTTCGTCTGTTGAGTTTGGGTCAACCAAAGCCTTCTTTAGCTCTAGACGCTTCGCTGCGTAGCGCTCAACAACAACCTTGCGCTGCTCGTTACGTGCAATCTTGCTCTTCTTAGCCATTTTTAGCGCTCCTCGCGGAATTCAACGTGCTTACGCACAACTGGGTCGTACTTCTTTAGCACGATACGGTCTGGGTCGTTACGACGGTTCTTCTTGGTTACATAGGTGTAGCCAGTGCCCGCTGTGGACTTCATTTTGATGATTGGACGAATGTCTCTGTCTTTAGCCATGGTCTATTCCTTAGATCTTCTCGCCACGGGCAAGGATTTGAGCAACAACAGCTTCGATACCACGAGCGTCAATAACCTTGATGCCGCGGGCGCTCAAGTTAAGTGTTACGTTGCGCTTTAGTGAAGGCACGAAGTAGGTGCGCTTCTGGATGTTTGGGTTGAAACGACGCTTAGTCTTGTTCTGAGCGTGCGAAACAGCGTGTCCAAACTGCGGACGGGTCTCTGTGACCTGGCAGTAAGCAGACATCGGCTTCCTCCGTTATAAAAATGATGGATGGTCTAAAAATGACCGGTTTGTAAAACCCGAAGATTTCGGGCAACTGCTCAAGTTTAGACCTGTTTAGGGTATGTGTGCAAGTCCTAATTTGGGCCAATATCTGGGCTTTTCAGCATGGTTAGGCCTAATCTCAATCCTTTGGCCTGATGGAGGAGAAATACGGCCAAAAGGGACAAAACTATAGCTGTCAGGAGCGGCTGAAACGCTTGGAGGAAGTAGACCTCAGACGCTGGGCCGCTATTTCCAGTTATCCCTAGCGATGCATACTGAATCGCAATCGTCAGCTGCGAAAACGAGCTAAAAAGGAAGCCCGCGCTGGCTACGAGAAGAAACATGGAGCTGTTCCTCAAGTTACGGGAGTATGCCCCGAGTAGTGCAGATACGACCTCAGGCTTTTGCTCAAAACTCAGAATTTCTTTCAAATCCCTAACTCTAGGCTTCAGAAGGTAGTCAAGGGCAACGAATGTGAAGGCAGCGGCAAATACCGAAGGAAGCAAGTAGGACATGTTGAGTAAATATGCATTTGACGATGCTGTTTGATCTCCGGGCAAACAGTTAGCAATAAGCCCAAAAAATAAAGGGCTAAGAGCTATTAGGCCAAAGAGGATAGAAAGGATCTTGAATGAAGCTCTAACCATGCCGGTTTGCTTGATTGCGTCGCTTACAAATTTCATTTGTCCCCCTTTAGGAAAGTGATTAGCCTTTCCAAATACTACTTGCTGCAGGCTTTGCAGAGTCCGAAGATGTCTATGGTGTGGGTCACTTGAGTAAAGCCATGCTCCTTAGCTACCTTTGAGGCCCAAGCTTCTGCAGCTTCAGCTTCTATCTCAATGGTGACTCCACAGTTCTCACAGATCAGGTGATGGTGATGATGGGTTGAGCAGTCTCTATATAAGGTTTCACCGTCATTGCTTTGAAGGCTGTCTGCTTTACCTAGACTTACAAGTTCGGTTAGCGCACGGTATACGGTTGCCAATCCAATAGTTGATCCGTGTTGCTTGAGAACAAGGTGTAGCTGTTGAGCACTGACAAAACCTTTGGCTTCAGTCAGAGCATGCATCACTGCATCTTTCTGCCAGGTATTTCTCTTTGCTGTGCTCATGCTTTCAAACCTTTAGATACTGACTGCTTAGCTGATCTCTTTCTCATTACTTCTACTACACGTGCAACAAGATAGATAAAGAATGACACAGAAGTAATGTATGGGCTCACAGGAAGTCCGCCACCAAGAGCTAGAAGTATTCCACCAATAGCCGAAGTCATCGCAAAGCTAACACTTAGAAGAGGTGCAAGTTTTGGAGAAGAAGTAACTCTAAGTGCAGCAGCAGCTGGAGTAACCAGAAGACTAAGCACAAGCAATGCTCCAACCACTTGAACGCTTGCAGCAACTGCTAGTCCTAGAAGAAGTAAGAAACCGAATCCCAGCTTTCCAGTTGCAACTCCCCTAGCCTTAGCAACCTCTGCATCCAAGCTTGCGAACTGAAGTGGTCGCCAGATAATTACAAGAACCAGAATTACAAAAATAGATATTGCGGTGAGCCAGAACAATGACGGCGAATCGATGGCAATAATCTGTCCGGTTAGCAAACCAAACTTGTTTGATGTTCTTCCTTCATAAAGTGAAAGCGCAAGAATTCCAATACCTAAACCAAATGGCATTAGGACCGCAATGATTGAGTTTCTATCCTTTGCTCTTGTTCCTAGTATTCCGATGAGAATTGCTGCAGCTGCAGATCCAATTACTGAACCCAAGACAACATCGATACCAATCAGCAGTGCAACTGCTGCACCAGCGAAAGAGATTTCACTAATTCCATGAACAGCAAAAGATGAATCTCTAGTCATAACAAAGATGCCGATTAGACCACCCATGAGTCCTAGTAGGGCTGCAGCTATTAGTGAGTTGGTTACTAGGGGCAGCAGCTTGTCGTAATCACTGAAGTCGAAAATCATTATTTCCACTCCTCATGATCGTGATGCTCATGGTCAGCGCCGTGTGTCCCAAGAATTGCAATTCTTCCCTGGTTACGAACAACATCAACAGGAGCACCATAAAGTTCACTAAGAACTTCGCTGCGCATCACTTCATCAGGGGTTCCAATTTTGAATTGACCGTTAGCTAAATACAAAACTCGATCGACCATATCTAGTACTGGATTAACATCGTGTGTGACAAACAACACTGCAGCTGAATGATCTTTTCTTTCACGATCAATTAGATCTGCAAGTATTCCCTGTTGTGCTAGATCTAAAGCACTAAGTGGCTCGTCAGCAAGAATCAGATCTGGTTCATCAATAACTGCTTGACCAACTCGAAATCTTTGCAGTTGTCCGCCACTTAGTTGACCCACTGGAAGATTCGCTAGCTCGTGACCATCAATGCAGTTGAGGATGTGTTCAACTCTTGCTTTGTCTTTGCGTGAAGTAAATGGAACACCGTAGCGATGACCGTTGATGCCCATAGTCAACAGGTCTTTAGCTAGTAGCGGTGTGTGAGCGTCAAGAGATCTTGACTGAGGAATGTATCCGATCTTCCTGGAACCGTGAGTAACCGGTTTTCCATTGAGCTGGATTGCTCCTGAGTTGAGTTTCTCTTGACCCAAAATGGCTCTAAGCAATGTTGTCTTGCCAGATCCGTTGGCACCAATAATTGCTATGAATTCACCTTGAGCAACTTCTAAATTGAGGTTGCTCCAAAGCGGCCGCTCATCGTAACCGAGAGTGGCTTGGCTAATTCGTAGCACTGGGATATTGGTGGTAGATATGGTTAACAACTTCCTTCTTCATTGACTGAGTTTATCTCTCAGCGTGATTAGGAACTAGTTGCTTATTGTTTCGATTTCAGCGAGGATTCCAGCCATCCAGTCTTGGTAGTTAGAACCTTCTGGCAGTAGTTCATCGAAGTTCAACACAGGAACCATGTTCTCTTCAGCAACGGTAATCAACTGCTCAAGTGATGTGGAGCTTGCCTGACGATTGACCGCAACAAAGTCAACTTTCTTGCCTCCGATAAGTTCCTTGGCTTCATTCATGATTAGCGGAGATGGTTCTAGTTCCGCTTCTTCAGCTTCAGCAAAGCCTTCTGGTGTTAGGTTCGCAAAGCCAAGTTCCTGGAACAAGAGAGCTGCAAGAGGGTGAGCTTCAAAGTATGAAAGCTTTGTTGTGATCTTTGCTGCTCGTTCTTCAAGTTCTTCAATTGAAGTCGCGAACTTTGTGTAATTCTCATCAAAGAAGTTCTTGTTCTCTGGCTGAAGTGCAGCCATTTTCTTTGAGAGCTCAAAAGCAGTTGCCTCAACAACATGTAGGTCATACCAAATGTGGTCTGAGCCATCGTGTCCATGAGCGTGCTCACCAGCGTGCTCGTCTTTAGTCTCTCCAGCGTGCTCATCCTTAGTTTCGCCAGCGTGCTCGTCTTTGCTCTCTCCAGCGTGCTCATCTGCATGTGCGGCTTCGTGGCTCTCGTACACATCAAATGGGACAACGTTAGCTGCGCTTGCGAGCTTGGTTGCGAACTCGTCGTAGCCACCACCATTCATGATGAAGATGCTTGACTCTGACACAGCCAACTGATCTCTGGCCGATGCCTCGAATGAGTGAGGGTCCTGGGTTGGCTTATCAATCAGGGCGATGACCTGGAACTTATCGCCAGCAATCTGGCTGGCTACGTCAGCCCAGACTGAGGTTGTGGCAACAATTGAAGGTCGATTATCGGCTGACTCTGTTGATGAACAGCCAGATAGGCCTATTGCTAGGGAGGTTACGGCAACTAGTGCTACTAATGATTTCTTCATACCCTAATACTATTGCTATTGAGAATGATATTCAATAGCAATAGGCGATTGCCGTTGGACGGGTTCTATGAGCCAGTAAACCCAATCCACAAAAACAAACTAAGAAGAATTGGCACTATTAGGAGGGCCAGGGCTGTGAACGTCCAGCCCAAGATTACGGCCGCAAGAGCCATTCCTCGGTTTGAAGAACTAATCTGACCGCTCTTCATTTGCGACATAGCCACGTGGCCCAAAATCGCCCCTACGGGTGAGGCTATAAATGCCAGCACTAAGGCCCAGATCGGGAGCGAACTCTCGGTCGCATAGTTTTGGTTTGAATTGTTACTCATGATTCCGTCCTTACCATTCCCCCCTTGGGAATACACGGTTAATCTAGCAAAAGTGCTGGTTCTTCGATAACCGACGCGACGTCTTGAACAAATCGACTTGCGACGTCTCCGTCAACAACACGGTGATCAAAAGTCGCTCCAATGGTTGTTACCTGGCGAATGAGAATCTCATTGTCAACAACCCAAGGCTTAGGTCTGATTGAACCAAGAGCCACGATTCCAACTTCGCCCGGGTTAAGAATTGGTGTTCCAGTGTCAACACCGAAGACACCGATGTTGGTAACCGTAATAGTTCCGTTTTGCATATCGGCTGGAGTTGTTTTTCCTTCGCGAGCAGTTGCTGCAAGCTTCTCTAATGCCATAGCTAGTTCAAGCATTGACATCTTGTCTGCGTCTTTGATGTTTGGAACGATTAGTCCTCTAGGAGTTGCAGCTGCAACGCCGAAGTTCACATAGTTGTGAACAATGATCTCTGTGTCTGTCCAAGTTGAGTTAACAGTTGGGTTTCTTCTTGCAGCCCAGATCATAGCTTTAGCCATGATTAGAAGCGGTGTGACTTTTACCCCTGCAAAATCTGCACTAGCTTTCAAACGCTTTACATATTCCATTGTTCTAGTTGCATCAACATCAACAAAGATGCTTACGTGCGGAGCTGTAAATGCAGATTGAACCATTGCACTAGCAATAGCTTTTCTAACTCCCTTAACAGGAATTCTTTCTTCACGTTCTGTTTTTGGTTCAGGAGTTGTTTGGTTTCTAAAAACACTTGCGACTTGAGCTGCTGCAAGAATGTCTTCTCTAGTGACTTCACCAGAGACTCCAGTTGCTTTGACTTTAGAAATATCAACGTTCATGTCTTTAGCAAGTTTGCGAATCGGTGGCTTAGCCAACACAACATCAGCGGCTGGCACTATTGCAATTAGATCTGTTCCTGGTGCTGTTGCATTAGCGATAGAAGTTGCTGCAGCTGCAGCAACAACCGGAGCAACTCCACGTCTTCTTCTACTAGGAGCAGCAGCTGATACTCCATAGCCAACAAGATTAGGTTGTGGCTTCTCTTCAGAACTTGAAGAAGAAACTTCAGAGACAGTTTCGATAGCTTCAGTTGTTACTGCGATTTGTGCAACTGCTGCATGCATTGAAGTTGGAGCAGTTCCAGCAGCAACTGCTGCAGTAGCTTCACTTACTGTCACGCCAATGATTGGTGAACCAACGTTGACTGTGTCACCTTCATTAGCAAGAAGTTGCGTAACAACTCCAGCAAAAGGACAAGGTAGTTCAACTAAAGATTTAGCAGTTTCGATTTCAACGATGATCTGGTTAACGGTTACGTTATCGCCGACTTTAACTTTCCAAGAAACAATCTCTGCCTCAGTAAGTCCTTCGCCAACATCTGGCAAATCAAAATATGCAATTTGTGACATCTGATCCGCCCTAGTAAGCCAACACTCGATCGACTGCTTCCATTAAGCGGTCTGCGTCTGGCAAGAAGAATTCTTCAAGCTTTGCTGCTGGATAAGGAACATCAAATCCACCAACTCTAATGACTGGAGCTTCTAGATAGTAGAAGCACAGTTCAGAAATCTTTGCTGCAATTTCAGAAGAGATACTGACAAAGGTGCCGGCTTCGTGAGTAACAATCAATCTTCCGGTTCTCTTTACTGATTCAACAATGTGTCCGAAGTCAATTGGTGAAAGAGATCTGATGTCAACAACCTCGATGTTGATTCCTTCTGCAGCCGCGTTCTCTGCTGCCTGCAGGGCAGTAACCACCATTGGTCCATAGGTTGCGATAGTCACATCAGAACCCTTACGAATAGTGGTTGCTGAGTGCATAGACATAGGAGCCTGGTCAAGATTTACTTGACCTTTCTGCCAATACCTTCTCTTTGGTTCAAAGAACATAACTGGGTCTCGTGATTCGATAGCCTGTTGAATCATCCAATAAGCGTCGTTGGCATTAGAAGGGCTAATAACTCGAAGACCTGCCGTGTGTGCGAAATAGGCTTCAGGTGATTCGCTGTGATGCTCAACAGCACCAATGCCACCTCCGTAAGGAACACGAACAACTACAGGCATATCAAAGAAGCCTTCGCTTCGGTTCGTTAGCTTTGCTAGCTGACTTACGATTTGATCGAAAGCTGGATAAATAAATCCATCAAATTGAATTTCAGCAATCGGACGGAAGCCGCGCATTGCTAAACCAATTGCGGTTCCAACAATTCCTGATTCAGCAATTGGTGAATTGAAAACTCTCTTCGCACCAAACTCATCAAGTAAACCTTCAGTGACGCGGAACACTCCACCAAGCTGAGCTACATCTTCACCAAAGACAAGAACCTTTGAATTGTCTTGCATTGATTTACGAATACCAGCGTTGATTGCTTTGGCAATTGACAGCTCTACGAAATTACTCATTAGTGAGTACCTCCGTAGGTTGGGGTGTCCTCACCATTGTTAGTTGAAGTGTGACCACCTAAAGATTCTTCGTAGCCCTGAAGCCAAGCTCTCTGTTCCTCAATTAGCGGATGGGATTCTGAGTAAACATGATCAAACATAAGTTCAAGTGGTGGCTCTACCATGGCAAAAGTTTTTTCACGAAGCTCTGTAGCTAGAGCATCTCCTGCTGCTTTTACTTCATCAAAGAAGTCTTGACCGATGCCTTGCTTACGCAAGAACTTCTCAAATCTAAGAATTGGATCTTTAGCAGCCCATTCAGCAACTTCAGCTGGGTCACGATACTTCGATGGATCATCACTTGTTGTGTGTGCACCGATTCGATAAGTCAACGCTTCAATAAGTGAAGGGCCTTTTCCTGAACGTGCGTCATCCATGTGCTTCTTTGTCACTGCATAACAAGCAAGGACGTCGTTACCATCAACACGGATACCTGGAACTCCAAAACCTTCACCACGTTTATATAGGGGCACCTTGGTTTGTGTTCCAACTGGAGAAGAAATTGCCCACTGGTTGTTTTGACAGAAGAAAACTTGAGGGGTGTTGTTAGTTGCTGCGAATAGGAATGCTTCGCTTATGTCTCCTTCAGCTGTTGCACCATCACCAAAATATGTAATTACTGCTAGGTCTTTTTCTGGATCTCCAGTTCCAACTAGGCCTTCAAAGTTCAAACCCATTGCATAACCAGTTGCGTGCAGAGCTTGTGTGCCAAGGACAATTGCATATAAGTGGAAGCGAGTTTCTTTAGGATTCCATCCACCATGGTTCACACCGCGGAACATCTTGATGATTGACATTAGGTCAACACCGTGAGTGATTGCTACTCCGTGCTCACGGTAAGAAGGAAAAATGTGATCGTTTGGCCCAACACCGTAGCCCGATCCGATTTGAGCACCCTCTTGACCAATAGCTGACACCCATAGGCCCATTTGGCCTTGACGCTGAAGTGCAGTTGCCTCTTCGTCGAAGCGACGGATGCGAGCCATGTCTCGGTAGAACTTTAGGAAGTCCGCTTCTCGAAGTGATCTTACGATTTCGCCATAAACGGCATGCTCTCGAGGCTCGATAAAATCGCCGTCAACCGTTAGGAGTTGAACCATAGGAATTTCTGGGGATGCGGCGTTCACAGATACCAATTTACTTGAGGGGTGGCACAATAAAAGACATGAAACGTTTTCTTGTGAGCAGCGTCCTCAACGGTCTTGGTATTTGGCTAGTTTCAGCAATTATCCCTGGAATCGGTCTAAAGCCTTACGGTGGCAACGAATTGTGGCAATTACTCGCCACTTTATTGGTTATTGGAGCGATATTCGGCCTCGTAAACTCCATAATCGCCCCAGTTATCAAGGTAATTGCGTTCCCGCTGTACATTTTGACCTTCGGTCTGATCTCATTTGTGATTAATGGGTCTCTCCTTCTGCTAGTGGCTTGGATTAGCCAGCAGCTAAGCCCAGACACCTTTACTATCCAAGGTTTCACGACCGAAGGACTAGAAATTGAATCTCTAGGTTGGGCAATCCTTGCCTCAATCGTGATCAGCATCTTCTCATTCATTGGTCGAGGGCTTTTCAAGGCTCTGAGAATCCTTTAGGTCCTTCATAGAGAAGACCTGAACCTCGCCATCAGCTAATCCCTGATGGTCGGTAAGCACTTGAGCATCCGGAATAATCACTTCGCCGTCTCGCATTCCAACAAAGTGGATCTGATCGTTTCCTGCTGTTCGATGTTTAATGAAGTCAGATAATCGGTTATCTTCAGCCGTCATCGGTTCATGCCCGTTAATAACTGCCCAATCCTGATCTTTTGGAAGATAGAACCAGTGTGAAGTTGTTCCGTTACGCATCGCGTAGGTTTCTTCTCTTACTAGAGGCTGTCCCGACCAGGTTGTTTCTGTATATCGCTGAGTGATTATGTTGACATCAGTTGGAGGCATGATCGTTACCGGAGGGACATGCTGACTGAACCCAAATGGAAGGTTCAGTACTGGAGCTAGTTCAACAGCCCAGGAACCTAACTCCTTCAGTAATTCAGGAACGTTGATGGTTTCAAGAACAGTTATGAGCATGGTCTCGGTCTGCATATAAGAATGTGCCGAGGTAATCAGGCCTTGCTGGATATGCCAAAGCTTTCCTAAAAGAAAAGGAAGCTCGATGGTGAATCTGGCTGCGGCCCAGGGAGCGGTAGTGAACTTGGTTGGGTTAAGTTCAGTGAGCAAACTCACGGCAACTAACCACATGTCTCTCGCGCTTCTAACCAGCTCTTCGTGAGTAGCGAGTACCACCACCGGGGCTACCGGTGGGGTGCAGACATCCGGCTTCATGGGATCAACCCAAGTAATTGCATCTGCCACATGAGTGAACTCATCTGGTGTTGGAGTTTCTGCATCTCCAGCCGACAAGAGTCGGCTGCGGGTCCTCGCCAGAGAGTGTGGCTTGGTTCTGCTCGTTTGAGCAGTGCGATGGTTACGGCTAAGTGATTATTGAAAATGTTCATGAAGGAAATCTCTAATATTTCTCGTCACAGACCTTAGGAATAAGGGAGTTCTGTGCATAAAGCAGGGCAATATAGACGTGTGAGTAATCTTTCGAATCAGCCCCTCAGCCCATTAGATGGTAGATACCAACCTGTGGTCTCAGCTCTCGGTGAGCACCTAAGCGAAGCAGGCCTAAACAGAGCTCGCATCCTGGTTGAAGTTGAATGGTTGATTTTCTTAGCCAACAGAAACCTGCTTGGCACTAACGCTCCTATTGATGGAGTGCTGAAAGAAAAGCTAAAGGGTTTGGTCACAGATTTTAGTGACGCTGACGTTGCTGAGTTAGCAGAGACTGAAGCCAAGACTCGTCATGATGTTAAAGCTATTGAATACTTTGTGCGTGATCGCCTTACCAAATTTGGTAGAGAAGACTTACTTGAACTAACTCACTTCGCTTGCACAAGTGAAGACATTAACAACCTTTCTTACGCGGTCACAATTCGTGACGCAGTTACTGATGTTTGGCTACCAAAAGCAAAGGCATTGGTTGAAGCACTTTCAGAAATGGCAGTTAAGTATCAAGACTCTGCGATGCTTGCAAGAACCCATGGACAACCAGCAACGCCTACAACCATGGGTAAGGAACTGGCGGTATTTGTTCACAGACTGCAAAGACAAATAACTCGTATTGAAAATGCTGAGTACCTGGGGAAGTTCTCTGGGGCCACCGGTACCTGGTCAGCACATGTTGTTGCAGCGCCAGCGGTTGACTGGTTTCAGGAATCAAAAGATTTCGTTGAATCACTTGGCTTAAAGTTCAATCCGCTAACCACTCAGATTGAATCTCACGACTGGCAAGCTGAACTTTATTCAGCAATCACTTTGTTCAACAGAATTCTGCATAACCTTTGCACCGACATGTGGACATACATTTCAATGAACTACTTCAAGCAAACTCCGGTTGCTGGAGCAACAGGTTCTTCAACAATGCCTCACAAGGTGAACCCGATTCGTTTTGAGAATGCTGAAGCAAACCTGGAACTATCAAACGCAATTCTTGATTCACTATCCAGCACTCTTGTTACCTCAAGGAT
>JAULUM010000074.1:0-4317 GCA_032111565.1 Rhodoluna sp.
TTGTTCCAACATGAGCTCCCCCTTCTAAGAAAACTACTTAGAATTTACAACCAATTGTTCCTAGACGTTCAATTCTCTTGTCTAGTGGTGGGTGGGTTGAGAATAGTCTTTCTGCAACGGATGGCTTTACTGGATCGCTGATATACATGTGAGCCATTGATGAAGAAGCTTTCCTCATAGGTCTTCCATAGTCTCTAAGCTTTCCTAGGGCGCCTTGCAGGCCTTCAGGGAATCTAGTGATCTCAGCTCCCGAGGCATCAGCTAGATACTCTCTCTGTCTTGAAACAGCGGCACTCACAATAGGTCCGATAAGCGCTGAGACGATCCAGGCAACGATACCGATGGCAATTAAGAAGATGGCCAGCTGACCGCTGTCTTTGCCCCTTGAGTTGCCTGAGTAGAAAGCCATTCTTAGGAAAAAGTCAGCCAAGATACCGACAGCGCTTACTAGACCGAAGACAATGGTTGACACTCTGATGTCATAGTTCTTGACGTGAGCCATCTCGTGAGCCATTACACCTTGAAGTTCATTGTCATCCATGATGGCAAGTAATCCTGTTGTTGCAGCTACTACTGCATGCTTAGGATCTCTTCCTGATGCAAAGGCATTAGGAGCTTCATCTTTGATTAGATACACCTTAGGCATTGGCATGCCTTCTGAGATTGCAATGTTTTCAACTGTTCGCCAAAGTCTTGGGTTATCTGCTTTAGTGATTTGAACTGCACCAGAAGCTGCAACAGCGAATGCTCCAGCAGCGTAGTACTGAATCAAAGCATAGAGAGCAACAAAGCCAATAATCATAAAAGCTGAAGAACCGTAGCCGGTTGCATAACCGGCATAGGTTGCTAAGCCTCCAATGAGGAGAACAAAGAAGATGATTATTAAGACAGTGTTGCGCTTATTAGCAGCTATCGCTGAATACATTTAATAAAACTCCTGGGGAGATTTAGAACTTGACCTGAGGTGCGTTCTGAATAGCTGCTAGGTCTGCAACT
Organism: Rhodoluna sp.; assembly: GCA_032111565.1. Taxonomy (GTDB): domain Bacteria; phylum Actinomycetota; class Actinomycetes; order Actinomycetales; family Microbacteriaceae; genus Rhodoluna. Next base: position 997 of record JAULUM010000074.1, read on the forward strand.
TCATAGAATGCACGCTCAACAAATCCAAGACCCTTAGCAAAGAATGAGTTAGGCCATACCAGGATCTTGGTGTTTAGTTCACGAACTCCACCGTTATAGAAGCGACGAGCAGCCATGATCTTGTCTTCAGTGTCAGATAGGTCTGCCTGAAGAGATAGGAAGTTCTGGCTTGCCTGTAGAGCAGGATATGCTTCAGCAACTGCGAACAGAGACTTCAATGCACCCTGCAGCATGTTCTCTGCCTCTGCTGCTTGAGCTGGGTCAGCTAGTGCTGCACCTGAAATGGTTGCTGCTCTTGCCTTAGTAACGTTTTCAAATACCTGCTGCTCGTGCTTGGCATAGCCCTTAACAGCTTCAATCAGGTTGGGAATAAGATCTGCTCTTCTCTTGAGCTGAACGGTGATATCGCTCCATGCCTCATCAACGCGAACATTTAGACGGACAAGTCCGTTTCGCATGGCAACAAACCAGATGCCACCAATAACTACTACAGCCAATACAACCAACAGAATTTCCATTACATCTCCTTGGATAGAACCGCATTAAGCGGTATTGGAATAAGCCTAAGGTTTTATTGGGCTAATCGGCCCTTATCCCAGTAATCTCTAAGCGAACTATTACGGTGCCCCCAGTGGGACTCGAACCCACACTGGGACGATTTTAAGTCGTCTGCCTCTGCCATTGGGCTATGGGGGCGCACCTATTTAGTTCTTGACTAAGCCTTAGGGCGTGAGGCCCAGGTCTCAAAGATCTGGCGAGGGTTCTCGGTAGCCGCAATAGAAACAATGTCGCGCTTGAAGACGAAGTTAGAAATCCAGCCCATGATTACTCTGTGCTTACGCTCAAACATAGGCATAGCTAGACCATGGTAAACACGGTGAGCGAACCAAGCTAAGAGTCCCTTTAGAACAATGTTTCCTGACTGGAAGACGCCGTTGTATAGACCAAGACCAGCAACTGCTCCTAGGTTCTTATGCCTGTATTCCAAGATGCCTTCGTTACGAAGAGTAGAAACAAGGTTCTTAGCAAGTAGCTTGCCCTGACGAACAGCGTGCTGAGCGTTAGGAACACAGAAGCCACCAACACCACCACCAGACAGGTCTGGAACAGCTGCAACATCTCCTGCGGTCCAAGCACCATCAACAGCAACGCCGCCTTTGTTTACCTGAAGTGTTGGAAGAGCAGCAATTCTGCCACGGTCATCTAGTGGAAGGTCTGTGTTCTTTACAAAAGGAGATGCCATAACACCAGCAGTCCAAACGATTACATCGCTCTCAAACTTTTCACCAGTAGAAAGTTCAACAACACCATCGGTTGCTGAAACAAGCTGGGTGTTTAGGTGAACCTTTGCTCCACGACGATCAAGATCAGCTAGCACCCATTCAGAGGTCTTCTGTGAAACCTCAGGCATGATTCTGCCCATAGCTTCGATTAGGTGGAAGTGAACATCTTTGAACTCAAGTGTTGGGTAGTAACGAAGAAGGTAAGAAGCTAGGTTACGCATTTCAGCAAATACTTCAATACCGGCAAAGCCTCCACCAACAACAATGAAGGTTAACAGTCTGTCTCTAGCTGGACCTTCTGGCATGTTCGCTGCCTTATCGAAGTTAGTAAGGATGGTGTTACGAATCTCAACCGCTTCTTCAACAGTCTTTAGACCAATAGCGTGATCTGCAACACCTGGAATAGGGAAAGTTCTTGAAACAGCTCCCGCTGTCATAACTATGTGGTCGTATGACTGCTTAGTTTCACCAACACCTGGCAGGACCAAGGTGGCAACCTTGTTGGCGTGGTCAACGTTAGTCATGGTGCCGTTGATGATGTTGGTCTTTTTTAGGTGTCTTCTGTGTGAGACAACTGTGTGTCTAGCCTCAATCGAACCTGCAACAACTTCAGGCAGGAATGGCTGGTAAGTCATGTATGGAAGTGGGTCAACTAAGGTGACCTCTGCTTCACCTTTACCTAGGAGTTTCTCTAGTTTGAATGCTGTGTAGAAACCGGCGTAACCGCCACCAATGATCAAGATTTTTTGCATGCTGGTATTTCCTAAGTTTTTGACTTTTGTTTGAGAGCAACTGTGCGCTCCTTTGATTTTACTGGGTTGAAACCTTACATCTGCACTTACTGGCATCAAAGCCAGCAGCTTCTAGCCCTAAATCACCAATAACGTTGAATCCTGGCCCTTTAGCCAAGGAATGAGCTGCCAGGGCATGCAAACACTTGACTCTGGTAGGCATTCCCCCAGCACTAATCCCAGCCAGTTCCTCAACGTATTCGATAGCCTCACGCTCAGCGATGTAACCCTCATGAGCTTTTAGGTAGTTTTCCGCAAGCTCAGATTCTTCGGCTAAACGATCCTGCAGGGTAACCATGAAGCCTTCCGCTTCTAAACCACTTAGGGCAGCTGAGGTTGCAGGGTGGGTTAGGTAGTAAAAGGTAGGGAAAGGTTCACCGTGAGAAAGCCTTGGTGAGGTTTGAACAACCATAGGCTTTCCACAAACACAACGAGCTGCAATACCTAGAACATCTCGCATAGGTCTACCGAGTTGAGCCTGCATCTCTAAGAGATCGGCTTCGGTAGCTTTAGTTATTGGCATTATTTGCTAGCTGATGATTTGGTTTCGGAAACTGGTTGATCTAGACCTGCTCTAATGACCGATTGAACTAGGCCTTTGGCCCAGTCTTTCTTGGTTGTGCCAATAGTTTGTGAGAAGTCTGAACTGTTCTTCTTTTGAGCAAGTAGAGCACCAACTGTTCCACTGGTATCTGAAAGGTTTAGCCCATCGGCATCTAGAACTAGGTAACTGATTTCACCAGGAACAACATAGAACAATCTGTCTCTAGCCTGAGCTCTGATGTATACCGGGTCATCCCAGCGCTTTTTCTCTTCAGTGATGTTCTCTAGATTCTTTTTTGCTTCTTCTAGTTTTGCTTCTAGTTGAGCAATCTGTGTTTGCATCACAAAGTAATCACTCAAGCGAGGCCCGATAGAGCTAACGCCAAAGACAACTAGGACAATGGTTATAAGTGTCGAAGGAGTCCAAGAGAATCTACTGGCAACTCTTTGTCTAACAGTGCCGACCTTTGTTTGAGCAGATGCTCGAACATTGACCTTCCTGTTTGGATTTCTAGTTGCCATTGTTTACTTAGGCCTTGTAACGAGGGAAAGCAGCTGCACCTGGGTAGTAAGCCGCATCAGCTAGTTCTTCTTCAATACGAAGAAGTTGGTTGTATTTAGAAACTCTTTCGCTTCTAGCAGGAGCACCAGTCTTGATCTGTCCAGCGTTGGTAGCAACAGCTAGGTCAGCAATGAAGGTGTCT
>JAULUM010000075.1:0-1301 GCA_032111565.1 Rhodoluna sp.
GCGTCCTAGGCCGCTAAACGATGGGGCCGTAAAGCAACTTCTCTATTATGCCAGAGTCTAGAGAGCCCTGGAAGGATAATGCCCTTTAGGCCAATACATTCAAGGCTTTTGAGGCAACCTTGCAGTTCACCGGTGCAGCCCCAACATGCTCACCATCTGAATATGCAGGCATTCCCGCTGAATGGATTTCTAGAGTGTCTACTCTGATGATTTCAACAGCCGGGTGCCCAACGTGTCCACCGTAATAAACCTTAGGGAATAGCTTGATTAGTTCAATTCGGCTAATGGCGTTGAGGATAAAGAGATCTAGCTTGCCATCATCAACCTTGGCTTCAGGAGTAATCTGCAGTCCACCACCATATGAAGGTGAGTTCGAGACGGTGCAGAGAATAGCCTCAAAGACTCTTTCAACACCATCAACTACCGCACGGTATGGGATTGGCTTGAATGCTGCAAGTTCTCGATACATCGCAAAACGATACTTGATTGGACCTGTGATCCACTTCCACTTATTTGCTCTGGCATTACAGAGAGCATCAAAGCCTGCGCTAACAGCACCAAACGAATAGAAGGAACGGTCATCAGATTTTGATTCAATCAAATCAACTTTGCGTGTGTTACCAATCTTTGCCAATAGAGCATTGACACCCTCAACAACATTGTGAATTGGAAGTCCTAGTGCTCGAGCTGAATCATTTCCTGTGCCAGCAGCAATTAACCCAAGAGGTATATCTGTCTTCGCGGCAGCATTCACACCAAGGTGGAACATTCCATCGCCACCAACAACAACTAGACCATCAATGATTTTTTTCTCAACTGCTTCTTTGGCATTCTTGGCTGCAGCTTTGAAGTTCTCTGCCGATAGATCAATAATCTCAATGGCATGTTTGGCGAACTCTGCCAAGGCCTCTTCCCCGAATACCTTACCCTTACCTCGACCCGAGGTTGGATTTATGACTATCCCTAAAGTGGTCATTTCAACTTTCCAAGTGAATAAGCGTTTAGTGTCACAAAGAGCACCGATAGTGACCCTAGCAGCGCAGCAATGGCTGGTGAAGCAACAACTTGCAATGGTGACACAATCGCAACAAAGCTAGCCAAGGACAAAACCCCGTAACTAAGGCCAAAACCCAGCCCGATATTGGTTCTTCTTCTAAGTCGAGCACTTAGCGCAATTACCTGAGCCGCTAAGTCTGGATCATTGCTTCTAACTAGAACATCCGCCTCTGTCGAATCAAGCTCCAAATCCTCTCCTAAAGCGATGCTCATATCAGCTTGTTCAAGGAGGGCTGAATCTGTTA
>JAULUM010000075.1:1311-9469 GCA_032111565.1 Rhodoluna sp.
TTGTAATCTCCTTTTACTTTATATATTTTAGCTAATAATAAATTGATTTTGGCCTTTTCATTATCAGAGGAGCTTCCTTTCAATAACAGTTTTCCAATTTTAAGAGCTTCATCTGGCTTAGTGTTACATAACTCTTCTGATTCAACAAACAAAACTTTTCTTGCTGGCGATAGCTCTGCATAAACTTCAGAAACAGCAATTTGCTCAGCCTTCTGTTGAGCAGTGCCAGCTGAGTCGCCTGTTGCAATACCAACCCTGATTCTCTCCTTAGCAACCATGTAAACAGCCTGTGCAGAGTTTGGCTTTAGGACATCGCTGAATCTAAGTAAGCCTTCTAGAACTCCATCAACCACAACACAAACTATGGAGTAACCATTCTTGGTACTCTCATCGGCATAGATAAGTTCTTGAACTTCCATCCGGATGTTTCTTTGGATCAGAAGTGCTATAGAACCAACCAATACTTGTTGGCCTCCGACGTTAGCTTCAACCCCAAGCCCTGGGTATTCTTTGAAATCTTTGGATTTAGCTATCTTCAAGTTTGCGGTGCTTGCTGATTTACGAATTGCCTTAGCAAATACGTGCTCAGACTTGGATTCAGCACTGGCAGCAAGTGCTAAAAGTTTGCTTTCATCGCCAAGAGAAGAATTCACTGAAAGATGAACTGAGTTCACACCAGTGGGATGTTCTGAAAGAAGTCCACCTTTAGTGAACAAGACAAGATCCAACTTTGCGGCCGCTTCAAACGCCTCACGGTTTCTAATCAAGAATCCAGCACCAGCACCGGCTCTCAGAGCATTAGAGATAGCAACCGGAATAGTGAGAGCCAGTGATTGAACATTAGTTAGCAGTAACACAGCAGCAAAAATAGTTAGTTTTTCGCTTAGGTTCTCCACTGAATAAGGCAAAAGAACTACAGAAACAACCGCCATCACCAAAACAAAGACTGGCCAATACTTAGCCAATAACCCAACGAACTTTTCTTTTCTAGAGGTCTGCTTCTCAGCAGCTTCAATAAGCAATTGAGCCTCTAATGATTCCCAAGGCTTCTTCGATGCCTTTTCAACTCTTGAAACAAACAAGATAGTTAGTAAGACAAGCCCTGAGACTACACCAAACTGAATCCAAAGATCTGGATTCAAAATAGACGCTACAAGTAAAGAAACTAAAGCCAAGGCACTTACCCCTAGTTGACCAAAAGCCTTAGGTGTTGCCTTGTCTTTAGGGGTATGCATCTCGTTTTCTGTGTTCATAACCTAACAAGGTTACCCGAGGGGCTAAGGTCTAAGCATGAAGATAACAAAGCAAGGACACGCCTGCCTAATCTTTGAAGAGCAAGGCAAGAAGTTAGTACTAGACCCAGGCTCATACACAACTCCGCTGGATGGTCTTACCGATGTGGTGGCAGTAGTAATCACTCACGCCCACGATGACCATTGCTTTGAGGCTCAGATTGAGCGTTTACTTGCAAATAACCCAGACCTAATGATCTTTGGTCCACCTCAGGTTTGCACCCGTCTTGCTAATTACAGAACCACCGCTGTTTACCACGGTGATCATTACCCAGTGGGTCCATTCACTATTGAAATCATGGGAGATCTTCACGCTCAAATTCATCACAGCATTCCAGTCATTGAAAACAGAGCTGTGTTGATTAATGACAAGGTGTTCTATCCAGGCGATTCCTTCACTCTTCCAGATCGAGAAGTTGAATTGTTGGCAGTACCAACAAGTGCCCCGTGGCTAAAGATTGGTGAGGTCATGGATTTCGTGTCAGCTATTAAACACAAGAAATCCATTGCTACACACAACGCTCTGCTAAGTGATTTTGGGCATGCCCTCAATAACGGCCGAGTCAAGCAACTCACTGAAGCCCAGGGTGGTGAATTCACCTATTTACTAAATGGTGAATCAATCGAAATCTAGTTGCTTCTTTCGCCCTGCGATTATGGTCTTCAAAGTTGAATTGCTAACTTTCTCGTCCCAACCAAACCTTAGAGTTGCTTTATCCAACTCCCCTTGCTTTAGTTCAGAGCCAATAGTGTTGCCTAGATTGCCGTTTAGAAAGTAAATCGAATAGAAGTTCTTCCAGGCAGCCATGGCTAGGAACTTCTTGCCCTTCACCTGAATGGTTGGCAACTGATAACTCATTATTACCTCAGCATCAGCCTTGGCTAGTTTCATCATTCGATCTCTAAGGTCAATGAGGATCTCTGCCTGATCCTTAGGAAGCAATTCAAAGTAAAGGTGAGCTTCATTACGCTCTAGTTTTCGCATTCACCTATTAAAGCAAAACAGTCAGACTTTTTAGTCTGACTGTCAAAGCTGGGGTACCAGGACTCGAACCTAGAACAAATGAACCAGAATCACTCGTGTTGCCAATTACACCATACCCCAAGGGATTTGCTTCGAGCTTTCGCTCGACTCCCCATTCTATCTAGGACTATAAACCTCGAGCAAACAGGCTCAGACGAGCAAGGGTTTCAGCCTTGCCCAGGATCTCCATGGATTCAAACAAAGGAGGTGAGATTCTCTTGCCTGAGATGGCTGTTCTTAGCGGCCCAAAGGCATTTCTAGGCTTCTGAGCCATCTCTTCAATGAGCTTCTGGTTCAAGACCTCTTGAATCTTGTCAGTCTCAAAGGAAGCTAATCCCTCAAGAGCTGAGATTGCTGCCTCGGTGATTTCCTGACTGTTTTCAGGCAATCCAGCCTTGGCATCATCTTCAACAACGATTGCCTCAGAGCTCACAAACAAGAAAGACAGCATAGGAACGGCTTCACTGAGAACAACGATTCGCTCCTGAATCAAAGGCGCTGCCTTGGTAAGAATCTCTAGCTCTGCAGCACTAACAGTTGAACCCATGACGCCTGCTGACTGCAGGTAAGGAATGATTCGCTTGGTGAAATCTTCAAGGGATAGCAGCCTCAAGTGACTTGCGTTGATGGAGTCAGCCTTTTTCTGATCAAAGCGAGCAGGGTTAGGGTTCACATCCCTAACATCAAATGCCTTAACCATCTCCTCAAGAGAGAAGACATCTCTATCAGCACTGATGCTCCAACCAAGTAGAGCTAGGTAGTTCAGAAGTCCTTCTGGAATGAAACCACGGTCTCTGTGGTGGAAGAGGTTAGATTCAGGATCTCTCTTAGAGAGCTTCTTGTTTCCCTCTCCCATAACAAATGGCAGGTGTCCGAACTGAGGAATGAACTTAGTAATACCTGCTTCATACATAGCGTTATACAAAGCAATCTGACGAGGAGTTGAAGACAAGAGGTCTTCACCTCTAAGCACATGGGTAATACCCATAAGAGCATCGTCAACTGGATTTACCAAAGTGTATAGCGGCTGACCATTAGGTCTCACCACAACAAAGTCAGGGAATGATCCAGCAGGGAAAGTAATCTCCCCTCTAACTAGGTCATTGAAGGTGATATCAACATCAGGAACACGCAAACGCAAAGCAGGAGATCTTCCTTCAGCCTTATAAGCAGCCTTTGCTTCTTCTGATAGTTCTCTTTCAGAGTTGTCATAACCTAGCTGAACAGCTCTGCCGTTAGCTTTGTTACGCTCATCGATTTCTTCACCAGTTAGGAAGCTCTCGTAAATGTGCCCAGAAGCTTTTAGCTTCTCAATAATCTCTAGATAAATGTCAGTTCGTTCAGACTGTCTATATGGTTCATTGGGTCCCCCAACACCAACACCCTCATCCCAGTTCAAACCCAACCACTTGAGACCATCAAGAATCATTTCAAATGATTCTTCACTATCTCTCTCAGCATCTGTATCTTCAATACGGAATACAAAGGTTCCACCCGTGTGACGTGCATAGGCCCAGTTAAACAGGGCTGTTCTAACTAGCCCTACGTGAGGAGTACCTGTAGGAGAAGGACAGAAACGGACTCTGACATCAGATCCAGAAGCTGTAGTAAAAGGTGCAGTAATTAGGTTTGTCATAACTAGACAAGTCTAGGCGACAGGGTTAGTCAGAGACCCAATGCCCTCGATGGTTACTTCAACCGATTGACCAGACTCTATCTGGCCAATGCCAGCAGGAGTTCCTGTGAGGATTACATCTCCTGGCAGCAAGGTCATCGCCTGAGATACGTGCTGAATGATTCTAGGAACCTTGTGAATAAGAAGGTCTATGGATGCGTGTTGTCTTACTTCCCCATCAACACGAGTTTCAAGCATCTGACCATCAACCACGAACTCTGTTTCAACCCATGGTCCTAGTGGGCAGAAAGTGTCAAAGCTTTTAGCTCTAGTCCACTGAACATCTTTGTTTTGAATATCTCTCGCTGTCACATCGTTAGCGATTGTGAAACCCCAGACATAATCGAGTGCTTTATCCTCAGATACATCTTTAGCTAGTTGACCTATGACAATGGCTAGTTCGCCTTCGTGATCTACTCGTTCAGATACCTTAGGCAGAACAATTGCTTCGCCTGGACCGATGACTGTGGTCAGAGGTTTGATGAAGATAAGAGGCTCTGGTGGTAAATCTCCACCCATCTCTGCAGCATGGTCTGCATAGTTCTTACCAATGCAGATGATCTTGCTTGTTGGCAAAACTGGTGGCAGGATTTGAACATCCTTTAGAGGAACTCGCTCCCCTGTTGTTTCATAGCCTTGGAATATTGGGTGACCTCTAAAGACAACTACCTCAGGTCCATCAACTACTCCCCAAGACGCCTTGTCTTGGACTATGAACTTAGCAATTCTCATTATCTAAGTTTGACCAACCAGTTGTGACGGTCCTCAATCAAACCGTATTGAATACCTGTCAGCTCTTCACGAAGTGAAGCTGTTAGCTTTCCTGGCTCTGGATTCTCAGGACCGATGGTGCCTTCCTTTGACTTGAACTGACCAACAGGAGTGATAACAGCAGCAGTGCCACAAGCAAACACTTCAGTTATCTCACCTGAGTTATAGCCTTCACGAACTTCAGCTAAAGTAACTGCACGCTCTTCAACAGAAATGTTCCTATCCTTGAGTAACTGAATGATTGAGTCTCTAGTAATACCTCTAAGAATGGTTCCATCAAGAGATGGGGTCACCACGTGACCGTCTTTGTATACAAAGAAGACGTTCATGCCACCTAGTTCTTCGATGTATGTGTGAGTCTCAGCATCTAGGAATAGAACCTGTGAACAGCCATTCTCATAGCCTTCACCTTGAGCTAGCAAGCTCGCGGCATAGTTTCCACCGGTCTTGGCCTCTCCAGTTCCATAACGTCCTGCTCTTGCTGAATCTAAAGCAATCCAGATAGACACTGGCTTCAGTCCGCCTGTGAAGTAAGGGCCAACAGGAGACGCAATTACTCGGTATTCAGCTCGGTGAGCTGCTCTAACACCTAGGAAGTTCTCTGCAGCTATTTCAAAAGGTCTGAAGTAAAGTGTCTTTTCGTTTACCGGTGCTGGAACCCAGGCTCCATCAACTGAGATAAGGGCTCTCAGGCTTTCAACAAATACATCAACTGGAAGTTCTGGAAGTGCCATGCGGTGAGCTGACTTTTGTAATCTCGCTCCATTTGCTTCTGGCCTGAAGGTGTGAATAGAACCATCTTGGTGTCTATAAGCCTTGATACCTTCAAAGATCTCTTGACCATAGTGAAGAACAGCACTTGATGGGTCCATCATGATTGGGCCATATGGCTCTACTCGAGCATTGTGCCAGCCCTCTTCACGAGTCCACTCAATGATGACCTGATGGTCAGTGAAGTTCACACCGAAGGCTGGGTTTTCCAGGATAGCTTCGCGCTCTGCATCAGGCAGCGGATGCTCAGATTTGATGATCTTGAATTCCATTAGCGTCTCTTTCTAAAGTTGAGCAAAAATACTTTGAGCTATCTCAGCAGTTGTTCTCTTAGAATCACCACGAGTTGATAAATCTATGGCTACTGCTCTTTCGATTCTGGCAGCAGCAACCGGGTTACCTAGGTGATCAAGCAACATAGCTGCTGATAGAACTGCAGCGGTTGGATCAGCTAAACCTTTACCTGCAATATCAGGTGCTGAACCATGAACCGGTTCAAACATTGAAGGGAACGCACCTGTTGGGTTGATATTTCCTGAAGCTGCAATACCGATGCCTCCACCGATAGCGGCAGCAAGGTCAGTCAAGATATCACCAAAGAGGTTATCTGTGACGATTACATCAAATCGTTCAGGATCAGTGACCATGTATATAGTTGCTGCATCAACGTGTTGGTAATCAACACTTACTGCAGGGAATTCTTTAGCAACTTCATCAACAGTTCTTTGCCACAACCATCCTGCGTTGACTAGAACGTTGTGCTTGTGAACTAGGGTTAGCTTCTTACGCTCTCTATTAGCAGCTAGTTCAAATGCATATCTAACTGTTCTTTCAACACCAAATCTCGAGTTCACAGATGTTTCGTTAGCAACTTCGTTGTCGGTGCCAACACGAATAGCACCACCGTTACCAACATAGGCACCTTCAGTGCCTTCACGAACAACAACAAAGTCAATGTTGCCAGGCTCAGCTAGTGGACTAATAACTCCTGGGTATAACTTGGTTGGACGTAGGTTGATGTAGTGATCAAAGCTGAATCTAAGTTTAAGTAGTAGTCCACGCTCTAGAACACCAGAAGGAACACTTGGATCACCGATAGCTCCAAGAAGAATTGCATCGTGAGCTTTTAGGGACTCCATGTCCTTATCGGTAAGGATTTCCCCTGTGGCTGCGAAACGCTTAGCACCTAGATCATATTCGGTGGTTACGAATTCAACGCCCGAACCTCGAGTGGCTAGGTGCATGGCTTCAAGAGCAACGGCTGTCACTTCAGGGCCAATACCGTCGCCACCAATGACACCTATGTTGATTTGCTTAGTCACTTGAGATTATTCCTTCTCGTTTTCTATAACTTTACTTGAGAGAGGTATCTCTAGAGGGGTCTGTGAGCCAATAAAACCAAGGTAACGGAAGGCTTCAAGCCTTCTTTGGTCTGGATTTGCCCGTCCCTGTTCTCCAGAACCTCAATTTCAAGACCAGTCCCAGCTAAAGCATCGGTGATTGTTGCCACATTCGGCAGAACTTGAGGATCTCGAGGTCCACCGAAGCCATGCTCTAAGTTGTCTCTGGAATGCCAAACTCCCACAAAATTGCCCCCAGGGGCAACTTGTGCACTCAATCGTCTGATTGCTACTGCCAAATGCTTTTCAGGTATTTGCATGTATGCGATGACCGCAAGTTCCACTTGCGAGAGTTGAGGAACAAAAGTTAGACCATCTGCACAGGTAGCCAAAGTGTTGCCTGCAACACCTTCCTCTTTAGCAAACTGAAGGTATTTGTCTAAAGCAACTTGAGAAAAATCGATGTTCTCAACTTGCCAGCCACGTTTAGCTAACCAAACACTATTTCTACCTTCGCCACCAGCAAGGTCAATGGCTTTTTTGTTTGTTCCATCTAGGTCTTTACAGAATTCAACTACAAACCTGTTTTCAACCTTGGTATAGATGAACTCTTCGGTTGAATACTTCTGATTCCAAGTAGTGGAATCCACTATGGCGTGACTCCCAATGGCAATACATTCTGAGCATCTTCGAAGGTGCCCAAGTTGACAACATTCGGATAGCCAAGATCTCTCATGTATTGAATAGCTTGGCCAGCCTGCTCCTCTGTTTCACCGTAGACATAGATGGCTCCCGCTTTTCTGATAGAAACCACTGTGACAATGAAGTCACCTAGTTCAATGTCAATGTTCACAGCCCCAATAATGTGTGACTTGTTAAACTCCTCGGCTGTTCGAGTGTCAATGATGGCTGTGACGTTGTCCATGCTTAGTTTGCCTGGAGCACAAGCACTAACACTGGTGAGCAAAACAACAGCAATTAGGGCAGCTAGTGAGCCCTGCAATTTCTTCATTTCAACCCTTTCAAGTTCTTCAGTTCCAAGAATAACTCAACCAGATTTAGTTAAGATGGATAAAAGATAAGGAACCCCATGGCAACTGAAGTAACCATTGAAGAACTAGCCGATGTTATCGACCGAGGCGGCTTTGTCCTTGATGTTAGAGAGCAAGATGAATGGGATGGCGGACATTACGACCAATTCACACTTCATCCACTTAGCGCATTTGATGCCAAGGCTATTCCAACAGATAAGCCGGTGATCTTTATCTGTCGCTCAGGTAAGCGC
>JAULUM010000075.1:9479-19540 GCA_032111565.1 Rhodoluna sp.
CCTGACAACCTACACAAGCTAGATGATGGAGCCCGAATCTTCGTCATCTGCAAGCTAGGTGGCAGATCAATGAATGTTGCCAACTACCTAGAAGCCCAAGGCTACGATGTGGTTTCTGTAGCGGGTGGAACTGATGGTTGGGCTACTTCAGGCCGAGACCTGTCTTTTGAAGACTCGCTTTAGTCAAGCTTTAGATCTATAGCCTTCAAAACATCTGCTTCAATAGCAACGCGAACGGCCTCTAGGACTTCAGCATCAACTTTTGAATCAACTGTGATGACAGAGAGTGCTTTGCCACCCTTAGAGTTTCTAGCAATCTGCATAGCTGCGATGTTAATGTTGTTTTCTGCAAATGCTTTGCCATAAACAGCAACAATGCCTGGTCTATCTGCATAGACCATCATCACTAGGTGTTCGGCCATTGCAATCTCAACATCGTAACCATTGATGTTAGTAATTTTCTGCTGAAGCTTAGGCCCAATAACTGTTCCTGAAACAGAGGATGTGGTTCCATCGGCAAGAACTGCTCTAATGGTTGTGACGTTTCTGTATTCATCACTGTTGGTATCAACAGAGAGCTTAACTTCCACTCCCCTAGATTCAGCCATTAGCGGCGCATTAACGTAAGAGACCTGCTCGGTAACTGCATTTTGATAGAAGCCCTTTAGTCCAGCAAGCTTTAGTACAGATACATCCAGCGATGCGATCTCTCCTCGAACTTCAACTTCAATAGAACTTACGTTGCCACCGGAAATATCAAACAGTAGCTGGCCCATGTTTTCCATTAGCGAGATACCGGGTCTAACAGCAGCATCAATCACTCCACCTGCAACGTTCACAGCATCAGGAACTAGATCTCCAGCAAGAGCAAGTCTTACGCTCTTAGCTACTGAGATACCAGCCTTCTCTTGAGCTTCATCAGTAGAGGCACCTAGGTGTGGAGTAACAATAATATTTTCTAGTTCTAGTAACGGTGAACCTGTTGGTGGTTCATTGACGAACACATCCAAACCTGCTCCAGCAATTCGGTTTGACTTCAATGCCGCGTAGAGTGCATCTTCGTCGATGATGCCACCGCGCGATGCGTTAACAATACGAAGGTTTGGTTTAGCTAGAGCAAACTCTTCCGTTCCGATAAGACCGGTTGTTTCTGGTGTCTTAGGAATGTGAATAGTAATAAAGTCAGACCTCTTCATCAATTCTTCTAGAGAAACAAGTTCAACACCCATTTGCTCTGCTCTTAACTGAGTCACATAAGGGTCAAAACCAATCAAAGTAGTTCCAAAACCACTGAGTCTTTGAGCAACCAGTGTTCCAATACGACCAAGACCAACAATTCCAACGGTCTTTTCATATAGTTCAACACCGGTGAACTTAGATCTCTGCCACTTGCCTGCCTTGAGTGATGCGTTGGCATCTGGAACAAAGCGAGCTAGAGAGAAGATATGAGCAATAGCGAGTTCAGCAGCTGAAATAACGTTTGAGGTTGGAGCGTTCACAACCATGACACCAGCATTGGTAGCAGCCTTGATGTCAACATTGTCTAAGCCAACACCAGCACGAGCAATAACCTTCAGGTTAGGTGCAGCAGCGATAGCCTCCTCATCAACCTGAGTAGCTGAACGAACAAGGATTGCATTCGCGGTTACTAGAGCTTCAAGAAGTGCTTTGCGATCAGTGCCATCTACGTTGCGCACTTCAAAATCTGGCCCCAGAGCTTCAACGGTTGCAGGTGAAAGCTCTTCAGCAATAAGAACAATTGGTTTAGCCAAGGTATAGATCCTCGAAGTTAGTGGGTTTGGATGTTTGCTGCAACAGCGAAGCGTGCTTCAATCTTACCCAAGCCATGACTAGTCTTTTACTGTGAATGAACGTATCTTCTATGCCGCTATCTCAAGCGATGGCTATCTGGCTGGCCCTAATGGCGATATGTCTTGGGCTGAGAAGTACCTCTCCTCTGGCGAAGATTACGGCTATTTCAACCTAGTAAGCACATCCTCAGCCATCTTGCTGGGGCGAGCAACCTTTGACTTTGAGATCGAAAGTGGAGTTCAAGGGCCTAGACCACTACCCACCTATGTCCTAACTCACATCCCAGAACTCTACGAGAACGTCGTTCAAGAGAATGTCTATTTCACCGGAGGTGACATAGAGCGAGTGGTTGAACTTATCGCAGAGAATCACCCAGGGAGATTGTTTGTAATGGGTGGAGCAGATGTAGTAAGACAGCTACTTGATGCAGACCTGATCGACACAATGAGACTATTTGTCTGCCCTGAAGAGCTTGGCGATGGAGTTCCGGCTTTTGACAGCGACTCTATTTATGACAACTTCAAGCTCTTAGAAGAAAAGCAATATGCCTCAGGAATCATTGAAGAGGTTTATCAACTTAGAACATAAACAAAGAAGCCCTCGATGTTAGTCGAGGGCTTACTTAGTTAATCTTTAGCGAGCTGCTTTACCTTCTTGGTAATCATCTGAGTTCTTGATCCAAGAGAACAGCTTACGTAGGCTACGGCCAACAGCTTCGATTGGGTGCGCTTCGCCCTTTGCTCTTAGAGCTAGGAACTCTGGAGCTCCTGCATCCTGGTCAGCAACAAAGCGGTTTGCGAAGGTGCCATCCTGAATGTCTGTTAGAACATCGCGCATACGCTCCTTAACCTCTGGGCCAATAACTCTAGGACCTGAGATGTAGTCACCGTACTCAGCTGTGTCAGATACTGACCAACGCTGCTTAGCAATTCCACCTTCATACATAAGGTCAACGATTAGCTTTAGCTCGTGCAGAACTTCGAAGTATGCGACCTCTGGCTGGTAGCCAGCTTCGATTAGAGTTTCGAAACCGTACTGAACCAACTGTGATGCTCCACCACAAAGAACAGCCTGCTCACCGAATAGGTCAGTCTCAGTTTCTTCGGTGAAGGTGGTCTTAATGGTTCCAGCTCTAGTTCCACCAATAGCTTTTGAATATGAAAGGGCTAGATCCATTGCGTGACCAGTAAAGTCCTGCTCAACAGCAACAAGGTTAGGAACTCCTCTGCCGTCCTGGTATTCACGACGAACAATGTGTCCTGGACCCTTAGGTGCTACTAGGAATACATCAACATCTGCTGGTGGCTTGATGAACCCGTAACGAATTGAGAATCCGTGACCAAAGACAAGTGCCTTACCTGGGGTTAGGTTAGGTGCGATCTCGTTAGCGTAGATGTCTCTCTGACGAGGGTCTGGTGCAAGAATCATGATTACATCTGCCCACTTTGCAGCTTCTGCAACAGGTAGAACCTTTAGTCCTGCTTGCTCTGCCTTAGCCTTGCTTGCTGAACCTTCCTTAAGTCCAACCACAACATCAACACCTGAATCCTTCAGGTTTAGTGAGTGTGCATGTCCTTGAGAACCGTAACCAATAACGGCTACTTTCTTTCCTTGGATCAGCGATAGATCGGCATCCTTGTCGTAAAAGATTTCAGCCACTTGTTTTCTCCTTGTTTATTTGTTTTGAAATTACTTAAGAACCTTCTCAGTTATTGACTTTGAACCACGTCCAATAGCCAATACACCTGACTGCACCAATTCCTTGATGCCGAAAGGTTCGAGAACTTTTAAGAATGCTTGGCACTTAGCTGTTTCGCCAGTGACTTCAATAATGAGAGCATCGCTCACGACGTCGATGACGCGAGCACGGAATAAGGTTACTGCCTCTAGGACCTGTGAGCGGGTAGCAGCATCGGTCTTAACCTTAATCAACATATGATCGCGCTGAACTGTTGTTTCTGGCTCCAGTTCAACAACCTTGATTACGTTGATTAGCTTGTTTAGCTGCTTGGTAACCTGCTCCAAAGGAAGACCCTCAACGCTCACCACAACAGTGATACGAGATAGCCCTTCAACTTCAGTGGTTCCTACAGCCAAAGACTCAATGTTGAATCCACGACGAGCAAACAATCCCGCTACACGGGTTAGTAGACCTGGACGGTCTTCTACTAGAAGAGAAAGTACGTGGTGAGTCATTTACTCCTCCTCCCCTTCATCCCAGACGGGTCTTTCATCTCGTGCAAACTGAACAGCATCGTTTGATAGACCTGCTGGAACCATTGGCCATACCATTGCATCTCTACCAACAATGAAGTCGATAACAACTGGTCGGTCATTGGTTTCAATGGCTAGCTTGATGGCAGCATCAACATCTTCTTCTTTTTCAACTCTGATACCTAGGCAACCATAGGCTTCAGCTAACTTCACAAAGTCAGGAACCATCATGGTGTCTGTTCCAGTGTTTAGATCCGTATTTGAATATCTGGAGTTATAGAACAGTGTTTGCCACTGTCTAACCATTCCAAGTGAAGAGTTGTTAATAATTGCAACCTTGATTGGAATGTTGTTGATGGTGCAGGTGGCTAGTTCCTGGTTCGTCATCTGGAAACAACCATCGCCATCAATAGCCCAAACCAAACGTTCCGGTTCTGCAACCTTAGCTCCCATAGCTGCAGGAACTGAGTAACCCATGGTTCCAGCTCCTCCTGAGTTCAACCAAGAGTTAGGACGTTCATACTTTATAAACTGTGCTGACCACATCTGGTGTTGACCAACACCAGCGGCAAAGATTGCCTCTGGTCCTGAGATTTCACCAATGCGCTTAATAACAAACTGAGGTGACATCTTGCCATCATCAGGCTGGGTATAGCCAAGAGGGTAACGAGAACGAAGATCATTTAGGAATGTCCACCACTCAGAGATATCTGGCTTAGTTCCCTTGAGTTCTGAAATTAGTTCTGCGTTTAGTTCAGTAAGAACTTCTTTAACATCACCAACGATTGGAACATCAGCAAAACGAATCTTGCCAATTTCAGCTGGGTCAATATCAACGTGAATAACCTTTGCTCCAACAGCGAAGGTCTTTACCTGACCGGTAACACGGTCATCAAATCGTGCACCAAGAGTAATCAACAAGTCACTTCTCTGGAGTGCGGTAACAGCAGGAACAGTTCCATGCATTCCAGGCATACCTAAGTTCTGCTCGTTTGAATCCGGGAAGGCACCACGAGCCATAAGAGTTGTTACTACTGGCGCACCAATAATCTTTGATAGTTCAAGTAGTTCTTTAGAAGCACCTGCTCTAATAATTCCGCCACCAACATACAAAACAGGACGCTTAGCTTCTTTGATGAGTTGCGCAGCTGCTTGAACCTGTTTACCGTGTGGCTTAGTGACCGGCTTATAGCCAGGAAGATCTACCTTTGGTGGCCAAATGAATTCCATCTTGCCGTTCTGAGCATCCTTAGCGATGTCAACAAGAACTGGTCCTGGTCGACCTGTTGTTGCAATTAGAACTGCAGCAGCTAACACTCCAGGAATATCTTCTGCCTTGGTTACAAGGAATGAGTGTTTGGTAATAGGCATGGTGATACCAACAATGTCTGCCTCTTGGAAAGCATCGGTACCAATAGCGGTTGAGTTAACCTGACCGGTGATAGCAAGAAGTGGAACTGAATCCATGTGTGCATCAGCAATAGCTGTAACTAGGTTGGTCGCTCCTGGACCACTTGTTGCAATACAAACACCAAGCTTGCCTGAAGCAGATGCGTAACCTTCTGCTGCGTGACCTGCACCTTGTTCGTGACGAACAAGAATGTGTCTAATCTTGGTGGAATCCATTAGAGGATCATAGGTAGGCAAGATTGCTCCACCAGGTAAACCGAAGATATCGGTTACACCTAGTAACTCAAGGCTTCTAACGATTGCCTGAGCACCTGTTAACGTTTCGTGCGCCATAATTCATCCTTGTTTCATGAAACCTTTGGTGCCCGAACTAACTGCAGTATGCGCCTTCAGATGCTGAATGCACAACCTTTAGATATTTAGCAAGGACGCCGCGGGTATATTTGGGTGCCAAAGGTACCCATTGAGTTTTCCGGGCTGCCAACTCTTCCGGCTCAACTAGTAGTTCGAGCGTTCGAGCTGCGATGTTAACTCTTATCAAGTCTGAATCGCGCACTAGAGCAATTGGACCGCCATCGGTCGCCTCTGGTGCAATGTGTCCGATACACAAGCCGGTTGTGCCGCCTGAGAATCGTCCGTCCGTTAAGAGTAATACATCTTTACCTAAACCAGCACCCTTGATGGCGGCAGTAACGGCAAGCATTTCACGCATACCAGGGCCACCCTTAGGGCCTTCATAGCGGATAACTACTACATCTCCAGCCTTGATCTTTCCTTCCGAAAGAGCCTGCATAGCGGCAACTTCCCTGTCAAAGACACGGGCAGGGCCAGTGAACTCAGCTAGAGCAAAGCCAGCGGTCTTCACAACAGCACCATCTGGAGCAAGAGAGCCCTTCAGGATCTCAATTCCACCGGTCTTGTTGATTGGGTTAGACATAGCTCTGATGATCTTGCCATCAGGGTCAGGTGGGTTAATTCCGGCTAGGTTTTCAGCAACAGTCTTACCGGTAACGGTCATGCAGTCACCGTGGATTAGACCTGCATCTAAAAGCGCCTTCATCAAAACAGGAACTCCACCAACACGGTCCACATCGTTCATTACATACTGACCAAAAGGCTTTAGATCTCCTAAGTGTGGAACCTTGTCTGCAATGCGGTTGAAGTCATCGAGAGTTAGATCTACCTCTGCTTCACGAGCAATAGCAAGGAAGTGCAGAACTGCGTTAGTAGAACCACCGAAAGCCATAGTCACAGCAATTGCATTCTCTAGAGACTTCTTAGTAATAATGTCTCTTGCAGTTATGCCCTGAGCAATAAGGTTCACAACAGCTTCACCTGAACGGTGAGCCCAAGCGTCTCTTCTTCTATCCGCTGATGGAGGTGAAGCAGATCCTGGCAAGCTCATACCCATAGCTTCAGCTGCAGATGCCATGGTGTTAGCGGTATACATTCCACCACAAGCACCTTCACCAGGACAGATAGCTCTTTCAATTCGATCTAGGTCTTCTTCACTCATGGTTCCAGCCTTGCAAGCACCAACAGCTTCGAAAGCGTCGATGATAGTCACTTGCTTTTCTGTCCCATCGGTTAGCTTGACCCAACCTGGAGCAATAGATCCTGCATAAAGGAACACAGAAGCCAAATCCAAACGAGCTGCAGCCATCAACATGCCTGGTAGTGACTTGTCACAGCCAGCAAGCAACACTGAACCGTCTAATCCTTCTGCCTGCATAACTGTTTCAACTGAGTCAGCAATGATTTCTCTAGAAACTAGGGAGAAGTGCATTCCATCGTGACCCATAGAAATACCGTCAGAGACAGAAATAGTGCCAAATTCAAGCGGATATCCTTGAGCTGCGTGAACACCCATCTTGGCTGCATCAGCTAGACGATCAAGGGAAAGGTTGCAAGGAGTTACTTCATTCCATGAGGAGGCAACACCGATTTGAGGCTTTTCCCAGTCATCGTCCCCCATGCCAACAGCTCTGAGCATTCCTCGGGCAGCTGCACGTTCGATACCTTCGGTAACAACGCGGCTCTTTGGCTTCATATCTCTAGTCATTCACTAAGTTTAGGCGAATTTTCATACATATAAGAAGTGAGCCTTTTAAGTGGTTTAGCCTAGAGATGTGCCAACACCTCAAGAAACCTTAGATAGGCAGAGCCTTGCTCGCTATACCCAGGCTGCCATTGTCTCCAGCCGTGAGGTAATCCGTTCATACTCAACCTCTTTTGGCCTAGCTACCAATCTTCTAGCCAAGCCAATCCGCACTCATGTGCAGAACATTTACGCTCTAGTTCGCGTAGCAGATGAGATTGTTGATGGTGCTGCTGCTGGCGCGCTAGGTCCAAACAGCCGGATCGAGGCAGGCTCTCAACTAAACAACCTTGAACAAGAAACCTACAAGGCAATGAACCTAGGTTTCAGCACCAACCTTGTTGTTCATGCTTTTGCAACAACAGCCATCCAAACTGGGATTACAAGAAAGATTGTTGAGCCTTTCTTCTACTCCATGCGGTTAGACCTGCAGAAAACCAAGTATGACCAAAAGGCATTCGACACTTATGTTTATGGTTCAGCCGAAGTTATTGGACTTATGTGTTTGCAAGCCTTTATTCAAGAGAAGAGCTTTGCTCCTTCTGAGCAAGAAACGCTAAGAAAAGGTGCTCAAGCTCTAGGAGCGGCCTTCCAAAAGGTCAACTTCCTAAGAGATCTAGCGGCCGACTTTGAACAACTAGGTAGAAGCTACTTCCCTGATGTCAATGTCTCAACCTTCAACGAGGAAACCAAGAAGAGGCTGGTAGCAGACATAAACAATGACTTGGCTCACTCAGCAAGAACTATTCCCCTACTTCCTAAATCTTCAAGAAGAGCAGTCGTTGCGGCTCAGTTCTTATTTACTGCTCTAAACAAAAAGATTGAAAAGACACCGGCTGAACAACTCATTCGTGCTCGCATTAGAGTCAACGACCTTCACAAACTATTTATCCTTTTCAAAGCAATGATCGGAGTAACACCTAAATGACCCAAAAGACCGCAATTATCGTCGGTGGAGGTATCGCAGGGCTCGCAACTGCTTCACTCTTGGCCAAAGCAGGAATGAAAGTTCAACTGTTTGAAGCCAGAGAAAAAGTTGGTGGCCGCGCTTACATTTGGGAAAAAGATGGTTTCACCTTCGACATGGGTCCATCTTGGTATCTAATGCCAGATGCCTTCGATCAGTTCTTCAAATTGATGGGCACAACAGCAGCACAAGAACTAGACCTAGTCCGACTAGACCCTGCATACAAGACATACTTCGAAGGTCAAAAAGAACCCATGGTCATGCACGAAAGCTTGGCTAAGAACCTTGCTGAGTTTGAAGCGGTTGAACCAGGTTCAGCCAAGATGGTTCAGAAGTATCTAGACAGTGCTGAAGAAACATACAATCTTGCCAACAAGCACTTCCTATACACAAACTTCCAGAACGCTAAGTCCTTTACTCACCCTGATGTTTTGAAGAAGGCTGGAACATTCGTAAAGCACCTGCTTACCTCGCTATACAACTTCTCTGCCAAGCACGTGAAGGACGAGAGATTACGTAAGGTTCTAAACTTCCCTGCAGTATTCCTTGGAGCCTCTCCTTACCAAACCCCAAGCATGTATCACTTGATGACTCACATCGACATGAACGTTGGAGTCTTCTACCCACAGGGCGGCCTGTACAAGATCATCGAAGCAATCGAGGCCTTAGCTAAGAAGCACGGAGTTCAAATTCACACCAATTCCCCTGTTTCAAAGATTGAAGTCAATATTGATGGCCATGTTAAAGGTGTCCGTGTTGGCGATGCTCTTTATGAGGCAGATGTAGTTGTAGCTAACGCAGATCTTCACTTCGTTGAAACCAAGCTACTTGAGCCTAAGTATCAGACTCTGCCTCAGAAGTACTGGGACAAGAAGGTTCCTGGTCCATCAGCGCTTCTAATGTACTTAGGAGTTAAGGGAAGAGTAGATAACCTCGACCACCATACTCTTTTATATACAGATGACTGGAGCACAAACTTTGCTCAAGTATTCAAGAAGGCTGATGGCAAGAGCAAGGTTGCTAACCCAGCTAGCTTGTATATCTGTGCACCAAGTAAGACTGACCCATCAGTAGCTCCAGAAGGTTACGAGAACCTATTCGTTCTAGTGCCAGCAGCAGCTGACCCTTCGATTGGTAGAGGTGGAATCGATAGAGCAGGAGATCCTGCTTTTGAAGCAGAAGCAGATCGCGTTATCGAACAGATTGCTAAGTGGTGTGACATTCCTGATCTCGCAGAACGAATTGTAGTTAGAAGAACTATGGGGCCAGCTAACTTCGTTGAAGAACTAAATGCTTGGTCAGGTACTGCTCTAGGTATGGCTCACACTCTTAGACAAAGTGCATTCTTTAGGCCAAAGAACCAGAGCAAGAAGGTCAAGGGTCTTTACTACGCAGGACACCACTCAATCCCAGGTATTGGTTTGCCTATGTGTCTAATCGGTGCAGAACTTGTGTACAAGCTAATGATTGATGATAAATCCAGTGGTCCTACTGAAAAAGAAATTGCTCCAATCGGAGAAGGTGGCTGGAAGGGCCTGAACTAGTGCTCGAAGGATATAC
>JAULUM010000076.1:0-15195 GCA_032111565.1 Rhodoluna sp.
GAATCTGAGAGTAGTCAGTAACAGCGTCAGACAGCAGGATCTGCTCGCTCTGGAACTTCAGAGCATATGACAAACGCTTGAAAATGTCATCGAGCTTCGGTCCACCATCACCCTTGAAGGTTGTCATGGTCTGCTGATCAGTTGATTCGCTGTCTTCACCGGCTGGGTAGTCAAGCTCTTTATCAGGTGCACCTTCTGGAGCTCCAACGATTGAGTAAAGAGGTGATCTTTCGCCGAAGTAAATACGTGGTTCGTACTCACCTAGGAGACCCTTTGAAGGAATTCCAGACTGAAGGAACACAGGCTGACCGTCAGGTGAACGCTGGTTTCCGTAAGCTGCGACAATTCCATAACCGTGGGTGAAAACAACTACGTTGTTATACCAAGACTGTGAAGAACCTAGACCTGACTGGTTTAGTTCACGAACAGCAAGCACTGTGTCCTGAACCTTGCCTTTTATCTTGTAACGGTCAACATCTAGGTGGTTTTCAAAACCGTAGTACTGACGGTACTGCTCTAGTTGCTTGAATGAAGCGCTAACTAGGTTAGGGTCCAAGATTCTGATTTGTGCTGCTGTTTGAGCATCCTTCTTCAAAGCTCCAGCAGTTGCTGTGGTCTTTGCGTCATACTCAACCGTCTGAACTTTATCTAGCCCGTATGCAGCTCTAGTAGCTTCAATGTTTCTCTCAATGTATTCAGCTTCCAAAGTTCTTTCGTTAGGAACTACTTGGAATGACTGAACGATGCTTGGCCATACTCCGCCAAGAATCACAGACAGAACAAGCATCAAAGATGTCCCAAGAATCGCCAGTCTCCACTTAGCAATTACTGCTGTTGCTAGGAATAGCAGTGCGACGACGAATGAAATAGCAGTCAGGATTTGAGCTGCCGGAATAGTTGCATTCACATCTGAGTAGGTTGCACCAGTAAACAGGCCTGCAGAGCTAGTCAAAGTTTCATACTGACCCAGCCAAATAGTTGCACCAAGCAAGACCATGAATACAGCAGCCAAGGTTGAAATCTGAACACGAGCAGCTCTTGTGAACGTTGACTGCTTACCGTTGAACTTAATTCCCCCATAAACCAACTGCAGCAAGATTGCTGGAATCAAAGCGAAGAATGTAACAACTGTTAGATACGAAATCAAAACGATATAGAAAGGCAGATCGAATAGGTAGAAGCTCACATCCAAGTTGAACTGTGGATCGGCAACACCAGCTGGAGTGCTGTTCAAGAAAAGAACAACTGACTGCCATTCGGAACTTTGTGATGTTCCGATAAATGCAGCAATCGCAACAGGAACCACGAAGAACAACCTCTTGCGCAGACGGTCAAGAATGTCTCGGTATTCGGTTAGGTCTCTTCCGAAGAAGTCATTACCTGTTACATAAATTGGTCTCAAGCGCCAGGCTAAGTAAATGTTTAGCCAGACAACAACCCCTGCAAACAAAGCGGATGCGGCAAATACTCCGACTTGAGCCCAGATCTGTGTTGTGAAGACAGAAAGGAAGCCGAGCTGATCAAACCACAACACATCTGTGTATAGGCCAGAACCACTCACAAGAGCAATTGCTAAGGCTGCGATGATTCCGACTGAAATAGCTAGCGGAGCGCGCTTGCGAATGTCTGCTGGGGTCATTTGACTCATTTTGTTTTTCCTTTTTTTAGTTACTGTTTACAAGATAAAAGTCGGTCTGTACCGGTGTTTAGTGCAATTGCTTTTACTGCCTTTAGTGAATCTTGAATTGTAGAAACCTTAACCACTGTCAGACCGTCCGGAATATTTCCAATGACTTGCTCACAGTTTTCGCTCGGGACTAGGAACCAGTTCACGCCAGCCTTCTTAGCGCCATACATCTTTTGCTTCACTCCCCCGACTGGACCTATCTCCCCATCTGGAGTGATGGTTCCGGTGCCTGCAATTCTTTGTCCACCGGTTAGTTCTCCTGGAGTTAGTTTGTCGTAAATCGCTAGCGCTAAAATCTGCCCAGCGCTTGGTCCACCGACATTACCTACTTGAACATCGATTGGGAAAGGAAAAGTTGGGACAGTCTGAACGTAAATACCCATTCGCCATTTGCCGTCTATCTGCTTTGGCAAAACACTTAGCGCAAGCTTCTTACCGTCGCGCAAAACTTCGAGATCAACCGTTCTTTCTCCTTTTGTTTCTGCAACGAGAGTCTGGACTTGTTTGAGTCCAGTTGCTACTTCACCCTGAACAGTAAGAAGAGTATCCGAGGCTTTGAGAATTCCTCCAGCTGGACCATTCTTTTCGACCTGAGTGATTTTGATTTCACTAGTAAAAGGGATCTCTAGAAGGTTGAGTGCAGCAGCTTTTGCATTGGCCTGAGAATCAAGCATCATCATGTCGGATTCCTCATCCAGCCTGGCATCGTCCCAGCCTTCAGGATAAATATCTGTGATATTGACCACAGTCATTGAGTTATCAATTTGGGCAAGTCCAACATCTAACCATGAGGCACCCCTAGTTGAATTACCCCTCAAGGTCACGGTGAGCATATCTAGATCACCTGAAACTGGGTATGTTTGCTGCCCAGATATTGAGATCATTGGTTCACCGTTGATCTCCCCCAGCAAGTTGTACACAGGACCTGGCTGTTCGACTAAGTAAGGGGTAGGTGCAAGAACGACGAACAGGCTTCCTCCAACAAGCAAGCCTGTTGAAGCCCAGCTAATCAGTTTTGCCACTGGGAGTTTTCTTCGAGGTTTTTCATCATTTGAAATCATCATGCTTAGCCTAAACGAGCACCTACGACAGCACGTTCATCTTCAGGAAGTTCTAGGAATTCGGAGACCACCATGGCAACGCTATTGGCGAACAAGCACCTAGATCAGCCACAGGCTATGGAGATTTTTGGGTCAAAGCGTTTAGCGTAGAGTACGAGGACAGATGAGCGAAGACAACCAAAACGGATTACCTGACCCAGAAGAGCTAAGGCGAATCTGGGAAGAGATGATGAGCCAAGGGTTTGACCCTGAGGCCCTAGCTCAGGCTGCTGGCTTTGATGGCACACCAGAATCCCTTCAACAACTCTTTGCCAACATCCAAGGTGCCTTCCTAATCCCTAACCCACCTTCAGAAGGGTCAGGTGTTAACTGGCAAGCTGCTGCTTCAGGAGCAAAAGAAATAGCCAAGATTGGTGCTATCTCTTTTGATGACAAGGGCAAGAAAGAACTAAACGAAGCCATCGGTATTGCTAACCTTTGGCTGAATGAAGCGACCAGCATCTCTGAAGTTGTTTTGGAACCGAAACTGCTAAGTCGAACACTTTGGGTTGATGATGCATTGCCACTTTTCAGACAGTTAGCAGAACCAGTTGCTGATCGAATGAACAGAAGTCTTGGCGAAGCAATCCAAGAACAACTCCCTGAACAATTTCAGGAATCCCTCAAAGGTGCAAGCGAGATCATGCGTTCAGCAGGAGCCATGATGTTTGCGATGCAGCTAGGTCAAGCTTTAGGTCAACTATCTAGGGAAGCGCTAACCGGAACTGAAGTTGGGTTACCTATTTACTCTGACCAACGTCCAGCTTTTGTAATTCAAAATCTGCAGGAGTTCATCGCAACTCTAGAACTAGGTAATGATCAAGATCAGGCTTACATCTACATGGTGCTTAGAGAATTGGCACACACAAGATTGTTCAAGCATTCACGCTGGCTTAGAGAAAAAGTAGTTGCTCAGATTCGTGAGTATGCGGCCGGTATTTCTTTTGACACCAGCCGCATGCAAGAGATGAGCGAAGGCTTTGATCCACAAAACCCTCATGAACTTCAAGCTGCCTTAGAATCAGGGGCTTTCCTTGCAGCTCGATCTCCAAGTCAGCAGTTAGCACTAGATAGCATCGAAACCAATCTTGCTCTTATCGAAGGTTGGGTAGACGCTGTTACTAACGAAGCGGCAAAACGTTTACCAAAAGCTGATGCCATTCGTGAAGCGGTAAGACGAAGAAGAGCAACCGGTGGTCCTGCTGAAAGAACATTCCAGACACTAGTTGGTTTAGAGCTAAGACCAAAGCGTCTAAGAGAAGCAACTGCCCTTTGGCAGCAGATTGGTCTTGCACTCGGAAATGAAAAACGTGATGCTCTATGGGATCACCCAGATTTTCTTCCAACTGCTAACGATATTGATAACCCAGATAAATACGTTGCACGCATCAAATCAGACTTGGGTATTCCAGATGCCATGGATCAAGCACTCAGAGATTTACTTGGTGAATAACTGTTGAGAACCAAAGCAGTCTCCAGAAAATTTAGGCAGACTGTAAAACGTGTTTCATCGAATAAACAAAGCCCAGCCCGCACTCTGGCGTGACCCAGGCACAATCCAAATAGGTTTTGGAAAAAACAGCGTAGCCATAGAAGAACTATCTCTTGCTCAACAGCAAATCATTGAAGCACTTTACAGTGGTGTCGTAGAGGGTCAACAAGAAGTTCTAGATGAAACCTTCAATGCAGCTCATGGCACGACCCAGGATCTAATCGCAAGACTCGGTTCAGTGCTGGAGTCAAAAGAGTCCTCGAGTAACAAATTTGGACCTTGGCAAGAATTAGCCTTTGCTGAATTAGCTCGAGCAGCACTGGACTATGACGTCAATCCAGAAATGGTGTTAGCTGAACGTTGGCAAGGAACTGTCCATATTGACCAACTCGACAAATCAGGATCCGTTCTAGCAAAAGGGTTACTGGCAAGTGGTGTTGGCAAGGTTGTCAGTCACGATGACGGCCGAGTATTGAAAACAGATCTGGGCGAACTTGGTTACAGCAAAGAAGATCTAGGTAAATCAAGATTCGAAACCCTGAAACAAGAATTACTCAGGCTATCCCTCCTCCAAGAAACAAAGAACAGATTTCTAGATCTGAATGTGAAGCCAAGCCAAACACTCAAGATATCTTTCGCCATCACCATAGGTCACCTTGCAACCAGACCCTCAACTTACATTCGCTGGCTCAATAGAGATGTTCCACATCTAAATATCATCTTTGATATGAATGAAGCTAAGGTAAGTCCAATAATCATTCCAGGTGAGACTCCCTGCCTCAATTGTTTAGCTGAGTATGAAGTCGATAAAGATCCAGCATGGCCAGCACTTGCATCACAACTAATTGACCTGCCAAGAACTAGAGACGATAGTGCATCGCTTTTATCTGCAACAGGGTTATCTCTTCGAGCAACGCTTAGGCATTTAGATCAATCTGCTGGATTCAAAGTATCTCAAGATGAAGAAAATGAATACAGCCAGGGATACCGCTTGGATTACGCAACGGGAAATGTTGATAGGACAAAATACAACTTCCATAGGTTGTGTAATTGCCAAGGCTTAGATCAGGTCTAAGAACCTACTTCTAGTTCTCACCCTGTCATCAGAACCATCTTTATTAGCCCAAGTGATGAATAACTCATCTTTAGCTCTGGTTACCCCAACATAGAAAAGACGTTGTTCTTCCCAAATCTGTGAATCTGTTTTCGCATAGCTAATAGGTATGTATCCCTCAACTGCTCCAACAATGAACACTGCTTGATACTCAAGGCCTTTAGCCGCGTGCATAGTGCTGAGTGTGATGGATTCTCTGGTTGGCTCATGTTGAGATCTTTGGCGTTCTTCAAGTTCACTAGCAAAGGTCTTTATTGTTGCATCTTCACCTAGTTCATCAGCAATCTGAACAAATGAGTTCAACGCTTCCCACTCTTCTAGTGCTCGACCAGATACCTCTGGCGCAATACTCTGCCAGCCAAGGCTTCTAGCAATTGCTGAAACAGTTTCGTAGAGACTCTTGCCTGTTGGGTTAGCAGCTTCTGCTCTTACCATTCGAACAGCAGACATAATCTCTGGTCTACTGAAGTAACGCTGCCCTCCCCTGACCTGATACTCAACGCCTGCTTTGCTAAGCGCATTCTCAATGTGTTCAGACTGAGCATTGATTCGATAGAGCACAGCTATCTGGCTAGCCTTCACACCGACAGATAGTAAGTCCTTGATTTTCTTAGCAACATAATCACATTCTTGTTCTCTGTCACTAAACTCAAGCACCAAAGGGTCAACACCCCTTGGTCTAACGGCTTGAAGTGGTTGAGACTTCTGATTGCCCCTAATCCGGTTAGCCAAAGAGATAACTTCTGGTGTGGAACGGTAGTTGCTGGTTAGCGAAAATACATTCGCACCTGGATATCTCAATTCAAAGTTCTCTAGGAAGGAAGCACTGGCACCAGTAAATGAATAGATGGTTTGGTTCGGATCTCCAACAACGCAGAGATCACTTCTATCGCCAAGCCAGGTATCGAGAAGTTCCTGCTGCAATCTAGAAATATCTTGATACTCGTCAACAGTGAAGAAGCGATATTGCTGGTGCACGTGAGCTAGCGCTCTAGGTTCTGCTCTCAACATTCCTGTGCATAGAACCAAAACATCTTCCCAGTCGATCTGCTTGGCTTTCACCTTTGCTTCTTCGTAAGCTTCTTGAATCTCAAAAGAGCGGATAGGTGAAAGCCCTTGAATTACCGGTCTATTTGAAAGTTCGTCTTGGTAGTCCTCGAGACTCAACATTGAATACTTGCGCCATTCAATCTCGGCAGCAATATCCCTAATGGTGTTTGCATCTAGACGAATCTTTAGTTCTTCAGCTGCAGCTCCGATGGCTCTGGATTTTGAATCCATAACTCTTGGTGCTTCAATACCAAAGAACTCTCGCCAAAAGTATTGCAGTTGAGAAAGTGCTGCTGCGTGAAAGGTTTTAGCATTCACCGATTCAACGCCAAGGCCTCGAAGTCTTGCTCGAAGTTCACCAGCAGCTCGATTGGTGTAGGTAAGAGCCATCACTCGATTCTCCGGATAATCGCCTCGCAATATTCCATAAGCAATGCGATGAGTAATTGTTCTGGTCTTACCTGTTCCGGCACCAGCCAGAATTACTGTTGGACCTAGAAGTGATTGGGCTGCTTCACGTTGCTCTTCATCAAGAGCATTGAGGATGTCATCTGATTCAATTGCCATGAGCTAACCGTTGAGTTCTGTTGCTGAAATAACTTCTTCACCCAACCAGTGTTCAATCAAAGATCTTGCGATTGAAATCTTTGAAGGCAAGAGAATGCCCTTGGCTTCAGCTTTGAGTTCTTCTCTTGAGAACCAACGAAGCTTGGCAATCTCAACTCCATCAGGTCTTACATCTTCTGGAGAATTACTTGGATCAACTGATGCTTGGAAACCTAACATCAGTGAATATGGGTATGGCCAAGATTGACTAGCAAGATAAACAGGATTAGTAACTAGTAATCCTGATTCCTCTTTCATCTCTCTAATCACTGCCGCTTCAAGTGATTCAGCTGCTTCAACGAAGCCAGCCAAAATAGACCAACGGTTATGACCCCAACTTCCCTGGGTACCAAGGAGCAATCTGTCCTGGTCATCCGTAATAGCAACAATGACTGCTGCATCAGTTCTAGGAAATAGTTGTCTGTCTTCAGAGACACATAGTCTTGACCAGCCACCCTGTTGCATAACAGTTACTGCTCCGCAGTTAGGACAGTGCTGATGAGTTTCGTGCCAGTTGTGAATAGCTAAAGCTTGAGTAAACAGTGCTGCATCTCTTGGGTGTAGCCCTGCACCACTTCTTCGAAGCTCATGCCATTTACTCTCATTAGGTTCGAGAGCTTTGGCGGCATTGTCGCTAAGGACTGAAAGAACAACTGCTGTTCCAATTTTTTGATCTGCCATAGCAACAGTTGTTCGACCTAGATAGACGCGATACTTTCCCGCGCTTGCCTGCTCTGTAGTTAGAAGTTTTAGATGGCCATCTTGAATCAGGGTCTTACCTTTATACAAAACAATGATTCTGGTCTCATCTTCGAGCCATAATCTATCGAAAAGTTCAGAATCATCCCTAGCCTCGGCGTCACGGTTTAGAACCGCTTGGGCCATTGGCAAAACTAATGGGATGCTCATGAGTCTTTCTTTATGTCTCGAATAAATGCGTGGCGATAACAGAAGTTACCTAAGTTCTTGTCTAACCTAAAAACCATGGGTAAACCTTCCTTGATTTTAGCGGCGTTAGCGGCCGATGCTCTTCCTGGCCTTCATTTCACTAAGGTTCAGAACCTCACCAGGGATGATACTTCCGTTTCCCTCGAGCTTTTGACAACAGATGATGATCGTCTAATCCTTCTGAAGTCTCCTCGGAATTCACTAGCCAGCACAGACCTTGGCACCGAAGTTAGGGCTCTGCAGGTCCTAAAGAATGTCTCTCTGCCATTCAGCATTTCTGCCTATCTTGGCAAAACATCCCCTAAAGCGATCCGAGTTGCTCTCGCTTTTGAGTATGTGCCAGGAAACCCAACCGACTTAACTCGCATGAAATTAGATGACCCATTGGTTACTTCTATTGGTCAAGCACTCTCAGCCATCCACTCAATTCCAACGACCTTGATTTCTGACGCGGGATTACCTGAATACGAACCTGCGGAACGCGTTCGAATCATGGTTGCTGAGTTTGACCGAGCAATGGACACCGGCAAAGTCCCACCTGAACTTCTAGAGCGTTGGCAGACTGCCCTATTTGATGTAAACCTCTTTAAGTACCGCCCAACTGTAATTCATGGATCGATGAAGAGTGAGTTCCTTCTAACTGAAGGAGATGTTGTTTCTGGAGTAATCGAGTGGGGTCTACTTTCAGTGGACGACCCAGCACTAGATTTTGCTTTTATTTATAACGAGGGCAACCAAGATTTAGCTGAAGCTGCGATTCTTGCCTACGAGGGCTCTACCAAGGCAGACAGGAACTTCAGACAACGAGCTCAACTGCACTACGAGCTAACTTTTGCTAGTTACCTAATCGAGGCAGTGGATAGTGGTGACGAGGCTGAAATTGAAGAAGCAGTTGCCCAAATTACTTGGCTGCACGAAATGTTTGTTGCTGGCGAACTTCCATCGCTTAGACCTACTGATTTCACAATGAGCGGAGCTGAGGTCATTGTACCAATCTCCCAGGCGGCCTCATTTACTGCCCCAGTGACTATCGTGACCGATTCAATCGAAGTTGTTGACCTAGCCGAGGCCAAGCCAGCTGCCGAAGAAACTGAACCTCAGTCCAAAAAGGACGAGGACGAACTTTTCTAGAAGTTTCTTATCTTGCCTTAGGTGCAGGTAATCTAGGGAGTAAGAAAAGAAAGAAGTGTCATGGAAATCAGAATCGGCCTACAAAACACAGCTCGAGAACTGGCTTTTGAATCAAAGCAGAGTGCCAGTGAAATCGAGAAGAGTATTGAAGGCGCTCTAAGTTCTGGTGCCAAGCAACTAAAGCTCACTGATGAAAAAGGTCGAGTCTTTATTGTTCCTGTTGATGCTTTAGCGTACGTCGAGATCGGTGCCGAAGAGGCTCGAAGAGTTGGATTTATTGCCTAATGGAACTTGCATTCATTCTTGTTTATGGTTCACTACTTGGCCTAATGGCCCCATACATCATTGCCGGTAAGGAGAACTACGGAGTTCTTCTTGCGCCTGGGCTGTCACTGGTCTACGGATTCGTCTCTTGGACTATCTGCACATGGGTAGGACTTAGTTACGAAGACTTCTGGATCTGGGCAATCACCATGTTGGGAATGCCGGCTGTAATGATTCTTGGTGTTCGCTTTATTCGCGAGCGCAGAATTGCTAAGAACCCAACTGCTATCTAATTTAGGCAGCTAACCCGATAGCTTCCATGCGAGCTCCATGAGCTCCAGTCAGTTCTGAAATAAGTGGCTCTAGTTTTGCATAAGCTGCCAAGTTAACTTGATTCTCTTCCTCAACGGTTAGCTTCTTAGTCTTTGGAATGTGGGCTAGCTTACGGTTATCAAAAGCTGCTCTAAGTTCTAGTAAGACATCTCCCATGAGTCTTCTGCCCCACAGTGCCAAGCGATGACCCAACACTGGATCTGCCTGGATTGATTCAGTCAAAACTCTCTTAGCGAACTTCTCAAAGGTCTTATCCTTGAGAGCTTTCTCAACTTCAGCCTGTAATTCATCATTTAGACCTGAAGCAAGTCTTGAATAGAAGTCATCGAGTAGTCCTGAAGTTAGATAAACCTTAATCACTACCTCGTACCAGTCAAGACCAATGGTGTTTGAGTGGAAAACTGCAATACGTTCTTTGAACGGAGTCATCTCTGCAGCAGGATCAGCACCTAGTTCAACGAGCTTCTTAGATAGTTGACGATACTTATCGAAACTCTTTGCTGTTGCTTCGCTAAGTTCTGCTTTGTACTGGGTGTTAGGTGAATACTTCAGAGCTGCAGTAAGGATCTCAAAGTTTGCTAACTGCAGGTAAGCCAACTGACCTAGGAAAGCTTTAGGCTCTGGAGTGTATGGCTTTAGGTTAATAGCCTTAGTGTTTCTAGCCACCTTCTCCTCGCTACGAGGAGCGACAGTAAGTTGCTTGGCAACCTTGCGTAGACGTTTCAACCATTCGAACACCGAACCATCTTAACCTGCCAAATACATGGTTAGACTTGCCTAGATAAGACAGGCGGCCAAAACTATTGGATTTTAGCGACTTAGGCATCGATTCAGACATCGTTGCCGCATTAGCCTCAAAAGGCATAACTCAGCCATTCCCTATTCAGGAGCAGGCTATTCCCCTTGCCCTTACTGGTCAGGACCTAATTGGTCAGGCCAAAACAGGTACCGGTAAGACCCTAGGTTTCGGCCTACCAATCATTCAAAGACTTGGCATAGACCCTGCTCACGGAGCAAAGGCCCTAGTTGTCGTACCTACCCGTGAATTAGCAATTCAGGTGGCAGAAGACCTTACTTTGGCTTCCTCAAACAGAAACCTTCAAGTTGTAGCCATCTACGGTGGCAAGTCTTACGAAGGTCAGGTTGCCCAGATTGATGCTGGAGCACAACTAATTGTTGGAACCCCAGGACGATTGATTGACCTCAGCAACCAAAGAAAACTAGACCTTTCAAAGATCGAATGCATGGTTTTGGATGAGGCTGACGAAATGTTAGACCTTGGATTCCTACCCGATGTTGAAAAACTTTTTGCCTTTACGCCAGCAGGTCGTCAGACGATGCTTTTCTCAGCAACAATGCCTGGACAAATTGTTTCGCTCGCTCGTAGATACCAAAACAAACCCGTTCACATCAGAGTCAATGATCCAGACGAAGGTCACACCAAAGCAGACATCAAACAGTTCTTCTACCGTGCTCACGCAATGGATAAAGACGAAGTCGTTGCAAGAATCTTGCAAGCTGAAGGTCGCGGCAAAACCGTAATCTTCACGAAGACCAAGAGACAAGCTGCCAAAGTTTCTGATGAACTAACCGATCGTGGCTTCAGCGCAACAGCGCTTCACGGTGACATGTCTCAAGAAGCACGAGAGAAATCAATGGATGCGTTTAGAAGTGGTAAGCGAGACATTCTTGTTGCCACCGAAGTTGCAGCCCGAGGTATTGATGTTGATGATGTGACTCACGTAATCAACTACTCAGTTCCAGAAGACGAGAAGGCTTACCTTCACAGAACAGGAAGAACTGGTCGTGCAGGTAGAACTGGTATCGCTGTAACTTTTGTTGACTGGGAAGATTTACTTAGATGGTCAAACATCGACAAGGCTCTAGAACTAAACACTCCAGACCCAATCGAGACTTACTCTTCATCCCCTCACCTATTCACAGATCTTGATATTCCAGCTGGAACCAAGGGACGCATCGCAGCATCTAAGCGACCTTCAGACTGGAAGCCAGGCGATCACGAAAAGCCAAAGGGTCAAAGAGGTGGCAACGGATCTAAGCCTCAGCGCAAGCCACAAAGTGGCCAAGCAAAATCACAAACTCCTAAGGCTTCCGCTCCTAAGGTTGAAACCCCAAGAACTCCAAGCAATCGTCCTCCGAGAAACAGAACTCGAACAAGAAAAACTAGCGAGTAGTTAGATTTCGTGATTGAGAGTTGGCTTGGTGCCGGTTCCCAAAAGCAAAATCTTCTTCAACATCTCAACCGATGTTGTGTGCAGGCCAAGTGGATTGTGTGCTTTCACTGAAAGCCCGTGATAATCACTTGAGCCCGTTGTAATCAGCCCACGTTCAGCTGCAAAAGCTTCCAGTACTTCTCTTGTACCTTGAGAAACTTCTTTGTGCTCAGTTTCTAGACCCAGTAGACCTGCTTCAACCATGGCCTCGAAATGGGCTCTAGGAAATGTTTCAGGTTGGGTATCTTCACTACTTGTTCTAGCTAGTGGGTGCGCAATCACTGGAACTCCTCCGGCATTTCTAACAATCCTGATCACATCTAAAACATCAGGTGCATCGTTTCTAACGTAGAAAGGACTGTGCTTTGAAATTGGAGAATCAGCGGCTGCGAATACATCGCCGACACTTTCGAATTCACCCAGATGAACTAGGGCAGTAGCTATATCTGGTCGACCTAGAGTCGAGCCATCCTGGGCCAGCTCAAGAACAAGTTCGAAAGAGACGGCCGGGTACTTGACCTGCAAGTTCTGAACAAACTTTCTAGCCCTTACCTCTCTGTTTGCCTGATTTTCTACAAGAACCTTCTGGAGATCTGAATCATCAGGGTTTGGAAGATAAGCAAGTAGGTGAATGCCAAAAGGATCCACATCGCCTCTACTGTTAGGGACTCTGCCCTCAGTTGTTATCTCAATACCTGGAATAAAGGAAAGGCCGAGTTGGTTCGCAAGTTCTGATGCTCTCTCCCAACCGTCTGTGCGATCGTGGTCGGTTAGAGCGAAGACATCAACCCCTGATTCCTTAACTTTTGGAATCAGCTCATCGACAGTGTCAGCACCATCTGAGTTCTTTGAATGAATATGGAGATCTATTTTCATAACGATTCCTTGTCTACTCTTTCAAGATACAGGTAACCACCCACAGTTCTGCTGGAAAACTGGCAGAATACTTTTTATGAGCAAAGACGCAACTGAAAAACTAACCGCCCGAGGTTCAGCTAGATCACACAGACCTACTGGCAACAAATTTGTGAAATACATCGGCAGTAACTGGGCTCCAGATACATCCAAGCTTCCAGCCCAAGACAAGGTTGCTCCTTTCGCTAAGCAGAGAAGAGAAACCGTTGCTAAAGCATTCCAAGGCAAGGTTCTTGTAATTCCAGCCGGAGGTGAAATCCCTCGATCGAACGACACTCACTATCGCTTCCGCGCTCACTCTGCTTTTGCTCACCTAACAGGTTGGGGTTCAGCAACCGTTCCTGATTCAGTTCTAGTAATCGACGCAAGAGGTAAGACTGCCAAGTCAGTTCTTTACTTCCGTGAGACGGCGGGAAAGAACACTGACGAATTTTTTGCTAACTCTACAATCGGTGAATTCTGGGTTGGTTCACGTCCTGGGCTTAAGCACGTCTCTGCTCTTCTGGGTATTCCAACTAAGTCACTTGCTAAATACGAAGAAGATCTAAAGGCTATCGATAAGAAGCTCGTGCTAACCATGGCAAAGAGCACCGCTCTGGTTGAGTTCGTTAGCGAACTACGTCTCATCAAAGACTCATACGAGATAAAAGAAATGCAGAAATCTGTTGATGCATCTGTTCTAGGTTTCGAAGCGGTTGTTAAGAGCTTGAAAGCTGCAACCAAGCATCCTCGTGGCGAAAGAATTGTTGAAGGTGCTTTCTTTGCTCAAGCTAGAGCTGAGGGTAATGACCTAGGTTATGAAACCATCGCTGCTGCTGGTAACCATGCCTGCACATTGCACTGGATCATCAACAACGGCCCAGTAAAGCCAGGCGAACTTCTCCTTCTAGATGCTGGTGTTGAAGTGGATAGCCTTTACACCGCTGACATCACAAGAACACTTCCGATTAACGGTAAGTTCAGCAAGATTCAGAAAGAGATTTACCAAGCAGTACTAGATGCAGCTGATGCAGTGTTCGCAATGGCTAAGCCAGGTGTTACTTATTCAGAGATGCACAAAACAGCTATGCGTGTAATTGCTCAAAAGACTGCTGAGTGGGGTTTCTACAAAGGCGGTTACGAAGAGTCTCTAAAGCCTGAGAACCAGTGGCACCGTAGATACATGATTCACGGCACAGGTCACCACCTAGGTCTAGATGTTCACGACTGTGCTCAAGCTCGCCGTGAGATGTATCACGACAAAGCACTTGAAGAAGGAATGATCTTCACAATTGAACCAGGTCTCTATTTCCACAAAGACGATCTAACCGTTCCTAAGGAATTCAGAGGTATTGGTGTTCGTATTGAGGATGATGTTCTAGTTACTAAAACTGGAGTGAAGAATCTAAGTGCTGCTCTACCTAGAAAGCCTGGAGAGATTGAAGCTTGGATGAAGAAGTTACAGGCCTAAGCCTTAACTTCTCCACCTTTTACATAAGCAGCACTAGCTTCATTTACTAGTTCGCTAGGCACAACCACTTCATACTTTGCTGCGACTATCTGTGAAGCGCTTGCGAAGCCTCGTTTACCTTTAGCCAAGCTGAAGCGAATAACTTGAAAGAGCATTCCGACGCCTGCTCCAACCAACAAAGCAGAACCAAGACTAAATAGTGGCTCTGGATTTTCTGTTGCAGGAGTGCTGCTGTATCCGAACAAAATAAAAACCAGCAAGCCAAGCCAGACACCTGCCGCGGCACCGCTTGCTGCTACCCTGCCGTAACTTATTCGAGCTTTAACTCTTTCAACAGAAGTGAGGTTTGTTCCAACTATGGCAATAGAAGTAGGTGGAAAATCACCCAAGATGATGCGTTCAACATAAGCAACCGCGTCCTGATAGTTATTGAACTCTGAAACAGCTGAGCCATTTGGTATTGAACCTTGTAATCCCCGTATGTTTTTCTTTGCCATTTGACTAGTCTGCCAGAGCCTTGCCATCTGCTCTATGGTTAACGGGTGAGTGCATCAAGAGTCTTTATAGCCCGCCTAGTCGGATGTGGAGTCTTTGACCCTGCCGGAGACCGTGTGGGTAAAGTCATCGACGTTTTACTCGCATACCGAAATTCAGGTGCTCCAAGAGCTACCGGCATGATGATTGAGATAACTGGACGCAGAAGAGTCTTTGTCCCTATTGCCCGAATCACATCTATCGTTCCAGGCCAGGTGATTACTAATGGTTTGGTTGATCTAAGAAGATTTACCCAAAGAGGCCAAGAAGTTCGAGTTATTGCTGAGATGCTCGGCCGTAAGGTTTCCTTCACCGATGGATCTGGCCAAGGAACCAT
>JAULUM010000077.1:0-2141 GCA_032111565.1 Rhodoluna sp.
CTAACCGGTTTGCTTTCAACTTTGAAAGCGCTGCCACTTTCATACAACAGAGATCTTCAGGAAGACAAAGAACCGGTATTTGATATCGCTGATAATCTGCTTTTGATTTTGCCTGCCTTCACAGGAATGGTTGCGACCATGGAGTTCAACTTGGCAAGAATGGAAGAACTATCTTCAGCTGGATACTCATTGGCTACCGATGTTGCAGAGTGGCTCGTTAAGCAGAGAGTCCCATTCAAAGAAGCACATGAAATCACAGGGAAACTCGTTGCCTTTGCTGAGAGCAAGGACATGGATCTCAATGAAATTTCAGATGTTGAGTTTGCGGCCATTAGCCAACACCTGACTCCAGAAGTAAGAGAAGTGCTAAGCGTTGCCGGCTCCATCCGTTCACGCACAGGTGCTGGAGGAACCGCGGTGCCAAGAGTTCTAGATCAGATCAGTGCATTGCGTAAAATGGTGCCTAGCGAAAACAGATAGGTTTATCCCATGGCCACAAGCGAAGCACTTGCTCAGCAGAGCAACGACTCGAGCTTTCCTGATGTCTTTGAGGAACTGAAATGGCGTGGCCTAGTTGCTATTTCAACAGATGAAGGAGAACTTCGTTCAGCTCTAAAGTCTTCACCGCTAACTTTTTACTGCGGCTTTGATCCAACTGCGCCTAGTTTGCACTTAGGAAACCTAGTTCAACTTCTTGTTATGAGAAGACTTCAGTTGGCAGGACATAACCCACTTGTCCTTATCGGTGGAGCAACTGGTCTAATCGGAGATCCAAAACCAACGGCTGAAAGAACTTTGAACACTAAAGAGACAGTGGCCGAGTGGGTAGAAAAGCTTGGCTCACAAGCCAAGCGTTTCTTATCATTCGAAGGTTCTAATGGCGCAAAACTGGTCAACAACCTTGACTGGACTGCTTCGCTCAGTTCGATTGATTTCCTGAGAGACATCGGTAAGCACTTCAGAGTTGGCAAGATGCTGAGCAAAGATGCCGTGTCGGCTCGTCTAAACTCTGATGCAGGCATTTCCTTCACAGAGTTTTCATATCAAATACTTCAGGGGATGGATTTCCTAGAGCTCTACCGCAGGAACGACTGTGTTCTACAAATTGGTGGTAGTGACCAGTGGGGAAACCTGACAAGCGGAACAGATTTGATTCACAAGGTCGAAGGCAAGAGTGCTTTTATACTGGCAACTCCACTAATTACAGACTCAGAGGGTAAAAAGTTTGGAAAATCAGAGGGTAATGCCATCTGGTTGGACACTGAACTGACTTCGCCTTACGCTTTCTACCAATTCTGGCTAAACGTTGAAGATTCAAACACAGTAAACCTGCTAAAAGTATTCACTTTCCTAAGTAAGCAGGAGATTGAGGATATTGAGAGCCAATTGGCTGCAGAACCTCACCTAAGAGCAGCCCAGAAGCGCTTGGCCTATGAGGTTACCTCTCTCGTTCACTCGGCTGAGGCTACAGATGCTGTTATTGCTGCATCACAGGCGTTATTCGGCCAGGGTGAACTAGACCAGCTGGACAAGTCAACTTTAGAGGCAGCTCTTCAGGCTCTGCCCAATGTGAAAGCTTCACTTGGGGCAGGAGTAGCCGAGCTTTTGGTTGAAACTGGTCTAGTTGCCAGCCTCAGTGCGGGCCGCCGAGCTATTGCGGAGGGTGGGGTATACCTGAACAACATCCGTATTGATGACGAGAAAGCCACCCTGGATCAAGCCATTATGGGGGAGTTTGCAGTTCTAAGGCGCGGCAAGAAGACTTTAGCCGGAATATTTATCCAAAAATAGGCTAAAAACAGCTTCCTCGATTTGACTTGATTGTTATTCAGGCGTAATCTTTTAACTGTTGCCCACAGTTTGAGAAATCTATTTTATGGATCTCGACTCAAGTGCAGCCAATCAGCTCATAAAGAACCCAGTAATCTGGCGACTTTTGACCAGATTGAACCAATTTTTGAATCTAGAAAATAATCTAGATTTTTTGCGTATGTCTATTTGACTTACGCTCAAAAAGTGGTAAGTTAGTGAAGTTGCTCTGCGTGGGCCCCTAACCGGAATCCGCAGATGCATCCGATCCTTGAGAACTCAACAGCGTGCACAATGTCGATGCCAAGAACCTGGCTCTAAAAAAGGCTTGC
>JAULUM010000078.1:0-11269 GCA_032111565.1 Rhodoluna sp.
CCGCCGTTAGCATCCTTAATCTTTTCAGCTGAAACGATTGCAGGTGCACCTTCTCCTGTCAGGCTAAACCCAGGGCCAGCTGTTCCGTTCGGTCTGCTAAGAGTTACTTTGATGGTTCGAAGAGTCTCAATTGAAGCGCCCCAGATCTCTGGAGGAACGATGAAAGAGTCATTGGTGTAGATGTAACCGTCGTTCTGCTGAATCCAAATCTCTGCAAAGTTGTTTGAGTCTAGATTGACGATACGGTCAAGGTCGACGTCCTTGGTCCAACCAGACTTCAAGCGTGGAATCAGACCCAACTGGGTAACACCATCACTGATAGGCACCTGGGCGTTGATAAGACCATAGCCCTTGCTGTCAAGCACGTTTGAGAAGAAAGGTGTTACCTGAGATTCAGGTAGTCCAGTACCCTTAATGGCCCATAGCCATAGGCCCCAATCGCCGTAGCTTGGTGGGTTACTGGTCCTCTTGTAATGGACGATCAAGTTGGCACACTTGGCAGTTGGGCAAGTCCCTGCAGCGCTAGCGCTAGATGTAATCGTTGGCACAGGAGCGACCAAAGCGAAAGCTAAAAGGACAGGAAGAATGGATTTTTTAACGAGGGTTGACAATTTGGACAACTTGGAGCCTTTCTGTGACTTGAGAATAAGCCTAATTTGGAGCAATCGCCTAGGTGTCTAGGTAACACGAGTCGTTATGTAATCGTTTCCATTTTCTACCGAAATTAACAGAAAACTGGGCCCTGACCGAAGTCAGGGCCCAGCCTTCATGATGTTTCGTTAGCTAATTAGCTACCGGCAGGAGCAACGATCTGCTTCTTTGCTGGGGTTGGACCCAACAAAGCCTTACCAATAACTGATTCTGCCTGGACGAAGATCTCCCATGTCTGTGGGTCTTCACCTGCAGCAGGAGCTGGCACATCCATGTCACAGCTTGAAGGAAGTGCCCAGTTTGCACCCTCAAGAGCAGTCTGAGTGACTGTGTTTGAGATAGTACAGGTCTTGGTTGTTGCACCCTTCTTAGCTGTTACAACGATCTTTGTAGGGAACATACCCTTCATTGAAGCGTGTGCTGGACGAACTGGAGTCACTGTCAAGGTGCTTCCTGAATGAGTAGCAGTAGCGCCGTAGCGACCAACGAATGTCGGTACTGAGTAGTGAGCTTCGTTTGATCCAAGGCTCAACCACATGTCTGCACCTGATGAAGGTAGACCGTTTGCGAAGCCGTTGCCAGCATCGTACTTGTAGTCGCCTGACTGCTTAGCCCAGTCATTACCAACAACTGATCTGCGAAGTACTAGACCTGTGCTACCTGAGTAAACACCTGTGGTCTGAACGATTGCATAAGCACCGTACTTGTCTTCACCAACGAATGGCCAACCAGTGGTGTCCGCATTGACTTTGCCTTTGTATGGGTAGGTCTTTGTAACAACGTTCTTCTTGACAGTTGTCATCTTTCCCTTGACCTTTACCCTTGAAGTCACAACCTTTGTTGTTGAAACAACGTAGTCAGCAAGCTTCTTAGGAGCCACTGAGGTGTTCCAGCTGTATAGGTTCCAACCTTGAGCCTGAGCTGTCTTTAGAGACATGTTAACGTGAACCTTGTAGCTCTTTACTGCCGGGTACACTCTCTTCTGAGTGTGAACGTCCCACCATGACTCACCTGCAGGGAAGATGTTGTCTCCACCGAAAGGCTTGTCAGCAGCAGGGATAGCAGGCTTTGCAGCAACGCTCTCGTCTACGTCAAGTGTTTCTGGGTCATCTAGAACAGCAGCAGTTTCTGCCTGGCCATCCCATGACTCAGTGGTGCGCATAACGTTGTTTAGCGCAGTCAGGGTCACTGGAAGAGTGAACTCGGCGTATGCTCCGTAAGCGTCTTCGCCTACGAAGTTAGGGGTCCAGTCCATGGTTACATCAGTACCTGAAACGTTCTTTGTTAGCTGACCAAGTGTGTTGTCTGATGGGCCAACTGCTTCGTTACCTGTGTTCCAATACCAGATGTTCCAGTCTTGGGCAACTTCCTTAGGAACGTTTAGGTGGATCTTGAATGTGGTGCTTGCGTTTGCTTGTGCAGGAGACGCAATACCTACTAGGCCTGCAAGTCCTAGAGATAATGCAGCTGCTGTACCAAGAGCTCGCTTGATTTGACGATTCATTTTTCAATGCCTCCGGTTAGTTTTGGTTTCTCTGTCACCAATGGCAATCAGATTAAGTAAGAAACTAACATCTTGGTTCGGGTGAATGTTTGTTTTTTTGTCCAAAAACGGTCGCATTATGATAACGATTACATACAGTCAAGTAACTGCGCACTTTTTGATCAGGAAGTTCTTCATTAGGTAGAATGACTAGGTTTAGTCGGATTTTAGGGCGAAAGTAAGCTGTTTCCGAAGATATTCATGTAAATCATTCAGCTTTACGAATAATCGTGTAAGTAAGAAATGACCAATTTCAGTAAATCTGCGCTTCTTATGAAAAACGTTTACAGCAGGTTTGGAATCTTCTGTTCCGCAGCCACATTTGCTCTTCTAAACCAGAAGGTAACGAAGGTTGAAATGATAACGATGAACAATGAATACAGAGCAGGAACTAACAAGATTTGATCAATGTTTGGGTTGCCTCGAAAGGTCACCAAAATAATGGCGACTGCCAAAGGACCATTCTGAATTCCAGTTTCCAATGCTATGGTCCTAGCATTCGCAGGGTGGACCCTGATTGCCTTGGCTATTAGATAAGCGATGAAAATACCGAATAGTCCGAGACCTATTGCCACAACATAGGTCTGCCAGTTAGTAGAA
Organism: Rhodoluna sp.; assembly: GCA_032111565.1. Taxonomy (GTDB): domain Bacteria; phylum Actinomycetota; class Actinomycetes; order Actinomycetales; family Microbacteriaceae; genus Rhodoluna. The sequence continues at coordinate 2,795 of JAULUM010000078.1, forward strand.
GTCAACAGAACCCAGTTTCTTGGAACCCAGGTGACCATTAGGAAGACAATGAAGAACAGGCCGAAGAACCCGCCCATGAGTTCCAGAATCGCACCTATGTTTGCCGAGTATTTGCGGATCACCATACCTACGACAACGGGAATCAGAAGAACAGCCAAGGTGCGTACGATGTTCTCAGTTGGAATCTGAACTTCTGCATCCTTGAACAGGAAACCACCATAGATGAACAGTGCCAACGGTGTCATGATGATTGCCCACAGTGTTGAGTTAGCAGTCATCATCACACTCAAGGCAAGATTTCCCTTAGAAAAGTAAGTGAAGATATTGGAGGTGGTGCCAGCAGGAACGGCTCCCATCAAGAGAGCTCCAATTGCAATAAATAGAACGTCCTTATTGGTGGCTGTTTCTAATGGCATAAGGAACGTTATGACCAGAAGGTAAGCAAGGAACGGCATGATTCCAAACTGAGTGATCCATCCAATTGCCAAGCCAGCCGGTCTCTTGATGGCTAACTTAAAGTCTTTAGGTGTAAGGGTTGCACCAAGACCGAACATGATGATGAATACTAGACCTGCAAGCAGAGCTTCTTCGAAAGGCGTGATTACGGTTGGCTCTTTTACTGCCTCAGTAACCCAAATCATTGCGGTGGTAATCATTATTTACCTTTCTTTGCATCACTGGCGGCGATAACTTGAGCTCTAAGTTCTCTTCTTAGAATCTTTCCGATCGGGCTCTTTGGCAGTTCATCAACAAACTCCACTGCAGTTGGTACTTTGTATGCAGCTAAGTCTTCTCTACAGTGCGCGATGACCTGCTCAGCTGTTGGAGCAGAGGTTCCAGCAACAATGTATGCCTTTACCCTCTCGCCGCTCTTCTCATCAGGTATACCGATTACACCGACTTCTTGGACACCTTTGAGTTGAGCGATTTTTTCTTCAATCTCGTTTGGATAGACGTTGAAACCGCTGACTAAAATCATGTCTTTCTTGCGATCAACAATTGTGAAGAATCCATCGGCATCAACAGTTGCCATGTCTCCAGTCTTAAGCCAGCCACCCTTGAGAACTTTGGCTGATTCAGCCTCGTTGTTCCAGTAACCAAGCATGATCTGAGGGCCTTTTGCCAGCAACTCCCCTGGCTCACCCACCTTGACTTCAGTGCCCTTTTCATCGACCAGCTTGATGTATGTTGAAGGAACTGGAACACCGATGGTGCCATCTCTTCCGCCACCATCCAGTGGATTGAAGGTCAAAACAGGAGCAGATTCAGTCAAACCGTAACCTTCAACAATTGGAGTACCAGTTACTTTTCTCCAACGCTCAGACACTGAATCGTGTAGCGCCATACCACCAGCAGCGGAAGCACGCAGGTGCTTAGGCGGCCCATCTTGGAACCAACGCTCGTTCAATAGAGCGTTGAAAAGAGTGTTTACACCAGTCATCCAAGTGACTTTATAGTTTTCGAATACTCGCTTTAGGTTGCTTGGTGGCCTAGGAGTAGGAACCAGAAGGTTTCTAGCTCCCATGTGGTAAAAAGCCAGCAGGTTAATGGTGAAAGCGAAGATGTGATATAGCGGCAAAGCAGTAACAACAATCTCCTTGCCTTCGCGCATGTACCCACCACACATAGAAATCATCTGGAATGTGTTTGTAACCAGGTTGCCATGAGAGAGCATCGCACCCTTTGAAACACCAGTTGTACCTCCGGTGTACTGCAAAGCGGCAACTGTTGATGAGTCAACATCCTTTAGATACTTAGGCAGAGCCTCTTTGTTCAAAGACTTTGAACCCATGGCTAGAGCAGTCTTGAAATCTGTTACAGGAGAGCTCACCTTTGGCAAAGACTTTTGCCAGTACTTCTGGGTCATGCGAATCACTCCATGGATTACAGGAGGGAAATATTCTGAGATCTTTACAGTCACTACAGACTTGATTGAAGTACTCGGTAGCACCTTTGGCAGACGATCTGCGAACATGTCGATAGTGACTAGGGCTTTGGCACCTGAGTCAGTGAACTGATGAATCATCTCTGACGGGGTGTATAGCGGGTTGGTGTTCACAAGGACCAGTCCAGCTTTGAAGATACCGAAAGCGACGATTGGGTAGCTAAGACAGTTAGGCATCTGAACGGCCACGCGGTCACCAGAGGCTAGTTTTAGGTCTTCCCTAAGGTATGCAGCGAACTGGTCAGAATACTGGTCAATCTGAGCAAAGGTCAGAGATCCATTCATACCATTAGGCATTACCTGGGTGAACGCGATGGTCTTTGAGTACTTGCTGGAAGCCTCACGCACTAGTTCTGCAAGGTTTGAAAAAGGAACCTTGTCTATGTCCTGTGGAACACCTTTTGAATAGTGCGCTAACCATGGACGTTCGTTCATTGAAGCTCCTTCGACATGACCATGCTGGAGTTGCCCAGCAATGGATTTAGGAAAAGCCTAGCAAGTGGGTTCTAACGAACACGAAATGGCCCCCAGACAGGACTTGGATTGTGTCCTAATCGTTGCCAAAATGCCGAAAATAGGCCCCTTGAGTGTGTTCTGGACTCGGATTACCAATTCTTAGCAAAAACCTCGAGGAAATCCCCAAGAGGTTCCTTCAGGTTTCTCTGATCCAATCAAATATCCTTGGTCCTATGAACATTATGGACATTGGATTGGTTGTTGCTGGCTTGGTATTGCTAATTGCAGGAGGCGAGGCTCTTGTGCGTGGCGCAGGAACTCTAGCCTCAAAAGCGGGTATCTCGCCCCTAGTCATCGGGCTCGTGGTCGTATCAGCCGCAACCTCTGCCCCAGAGTTGGCAGTAACTGTAGGAGCCGTAGCCAGTGGACAACCTGATTTAGCTGTTGGAAATGTTGTCGGCAGCAACATCGTAAATGTTCTATTCATCCTTGGGCTGTCGGCAGTTTTCCTGCCACTGATGATCAAGCGTCAACTTCTTCGTTTTGACATACCTGTGATGCTGGCAATTTCCTTGGTTTTCCTAATTCTTGCAATTGATGGAGTTGTCGGTATCCTCGACGGAGCGTTGCTTTTGGCGATACTTATTGCGCACACTATTTACAGCATCAAGCTTGGTAAAAGTAAAGTACTTGAGACTGAAGCTAAGCCAGACGCAATGCCGCTAAACAGTAAGCCTGTTTCACTGTGGCTGGCAATTCTTTTGCTAATTGCAGGCATTGGGCTATTGGTTCTAGGAGCTCAACTGTTAGTTACAGGCGCAGTGAACATAGCAACAGCGCTTGGAGTGAGCAGCCTGGTAATTGGTTTGACGGTTGTCGCTATCGGAACATCACTACCCGAACTGGCAACATCACTCATCGCACTTCGTCGTGGAGAAACAGACATGGCAGTAGGAAACGTTGTCGGTAGCAACATTTTCAACATCGGAATGGTTATCGGCCTTCCTGCCTTGCTATTCGGTCAGGGAATTCCAGTAGCCCCGGCTGCCATAGCCGTAGATCTTCCGCTTATGCTCGCGACCGCCATCGCTCTCCTGCCAATTGCCTTAACTGGTTTCGAGATTGCTCGATGGGAAGGTGCTTTGTTTGTGGCGCTATACGTGGCTTATACGACTTATCTGGTTCTGGCGTCCATCGAACATGACGCTGCTGAAGGCTTCAGCTCCATAATGCTTTGGTTTGTATTGCCACTATTGGCCATTACGATAATCGCGGTTGCAGGCTTCGAAATAAGAATTCTCAAGGGAAGAAAATCTATAACTTCCGCTTGACAGATAAGTGATTTGGTGGGGAGTGCGGGACTTGAACCCGCGACCGACGGATTATGAGTCCGCTGCTCTAACCGGCTGAGCTAACTCCCCCAACCTACTCACAAATTCTATTCGTCAGTTCTCTTTAATCTGTTCTTAGCCTTGTTGACGGTTTTCTTGACGCCCTTACGGACCTTCTTGTCCACCTCTTTAGCCTGCTTGACAACATCGGCACGAAGCTCATCAAGGCCATCCTTGATGTCATCTCCTAGCTCAGTGATCTTGCCTAGCGCTAAGAGAGCCTGTCTTCTGACCTTGAGTTCTGCTCGTCTTACAGCCTCACTTAGGCGACCGATTGGAGTGTTGTAATCCTCGAGGTTGTCATCGCTCTCACGTCTAGCGTCCTGGTCTCCTCGGTAAAGACCTTCAAAGATAGCCAATGTCTTCTTGATGTCGTGAGACTGGATTAGGTGGATTGAGTTCTCTGAAAGTCTGTTTAGTTCTTCTTGATCAGCAGTTGCAATCTTTAGAAGTTTCTCAGAGAAACCATCAACATCATCAGGTTCAAATAGGTATCCGTTATCGCCATCGTGCACAAGGTGAGGTAGCGCCATTGCGTTAGCCGCAATTACTGGACGACCTGATGCCATTGCCTCCATGGTTGCAATCGACTGAAGTTCAGCAATTGAAGGCATAGCGAATACTGTTGCTCGTTCATAAGCCAAAGGAAGTTCTTCCTCAGAAATGTGACCTAGGAACTTGACCTTATCCGCAATCTTTAGTTCAGCAGCAAGCTCAGTTAGGTATTTACGCTGATTACCGTCACCAGCTATTTCAACGTGAACGTCAATCTCCGCAGGAAGCTTGGCAACAGCCCTAAGCAGATTGTGGATGTGCTTCTCCCAGTCCAAACGACCTAGGAAAAGAATTCTGAAAGGCTTGTTTGTAGTTGGGGTTGTGTTTGTGAAATTGGTTGCGTCGATACCGCAGGAAATAGCAAGAACGTTTTCAATCCCTGCAGCACTCTCCAATAGTTGAGCTGCTCTCCTAGTTGGAGTTGTTACATGATCAAAATGTTCAAGAACCTTGCCTGCATCTTTCCAAAGCCTTTGCTTGAACTTGTTCTCCAAGAACTTAGGAAGTGGAAGGTATCTCAAAATGTTTTCAGGCATGATGTGGTTGGTTGCAACCAAGCGAATGTTTCGCTGTGAACCACTCTTCATGCAAATTCGACCAAGAATTAAATGGGACTGAGAGTGAATTGCATCTGGTTCAAAGCCATCGAGAATCAAATCTACTTTCTTTCTCAAAGTAAATGGATTTACATATCTGAGAGTTTTGTGGAAAGGAACCTTGTAGCTACGAATGCGGTGCACAGTCATTGGAACTGAGTCAATGATTTCTGTTGAAGTTCCCCAGGTCTTGTCTGCCGAAGGAACGATTGCGTGTACATCGTTGCCGTTGCGTACCAGACCACCCGCTAGACGCTCAGTAAATCTTGCGCAGCCGTTGATGTCGGGCGGGAAAGTATCTGAGGCGATTAGGACCCTGAGTGGGTGTCCTGGATGTCTTGTTGATTCCGCCAAGGTTTGATACCTGTCTGTGTTGGTTTAAAGATTTAGCCAAAACTGGCCTAAATGCAGTTTACCCCACTGGCTTTTGGGAGTCCTTGATTATCTCAGGATGTACCTTAGACAGAAGGAATACTCCGACAACGCTCATTGCACCGCTGGCTATAAAGCCCAGCATTACAGGCAATGGAGCGTTCATAGCCTCATTCAGAAGCACAACGCCGATACTTACAGCTACCAGAGGGTCAATGACCGTAAGCCCCGCTACAACCAGATCTGGAGGCCCGTTCGCATAAGCGTTCTGAACGAACCAGGCTCCTAAAAGCCCTGCGGCCAGCATACAAAGAAGGGCCAAAAGGGTTAGTCCGTCAGTTACAAAGTCTGCCTGAAAACTCACCATTCGGTTGAAGCCATCTTGCTGGAAGAGTCTCTTTACAACGACCTTGGTAAGGGTAGCTACGAAACCAAACAAAGCACCTGCACCAAGGATGAAGGTGATCGGGCTAAACCTCTCGGCCCCTTTGAAGAAGATAAAAGCAAAGGTTGCAATTAGGGCTATTGCCATAGCCAAGATCAACATCAAAGCATTGTTATCAATATCAGGTTCAACAGCAACCTCATGCGCCATCACAACAAAGGCACCAAGACCCGTGGTGCAAAGGACAATCGCTAGCACTGAGGCTTTGTTGAGCCTTGTCTTAGTGATCTTTGCGTTCAGTAGTGAGGTAATGACAAGTGCTATAGCGCCGATAGGTTGAACCAAAATAAGTGGGGCTAGCAACAATGCAGTGAACTGAAGTGCAAGAGCTGCAATTGTTAGAACAAGACCGGTAACCCACTGAGGCCTTCTAATTAGGTGAACTAGTTGATTGAGCTTAAGGTGTGAGCGTCCGGACAGAGCCGCCTTCTTCTGGTCCCCAACAGCACCATTTTGTAATTGAGTACCAACAGCCAGCAACACTGCAGATAGCAGCGCTAGGCAAATGGCTAAAATTCTCAATTGGTCCCCAACTCCTCAGGTTTCGTACTTCCCTAGCCTACCCATCAAGCTCAAAACTCTTAGGGTAAATTTGAGAAATGACCATTAGACCCATCTGCATTACTGGAAACCCAGTCCTCCACACCAAAGCCCTAGAAGTAAGAATCTTTGATGATGAACTCAGAACCTTGGTTCAGGACATGTATGAAACCATGGATGAAGCCCCCGGGGTGGGCCTAGCAGCCCCGCAGATAGGCGTTAATCTTCGAGTCTTCGTGTATGACTGGGACGCTGAAGACGGCTCAGAGCAGCGTGGCGTGGTCATTAATCCAACCCTAGAGATCTCAGAGATTCCTGAGGGTGAGCCTGATTGGGAAGCAGAGTCTGAAGGCTGCCTAAGTGTCCCTGGTGAAAGATTCCCCCTTAAGAGAGCGGAAAGAGCAACCCTAATAGGCGTAGATCTGGATCAGAAGCCAGTGCACATCGAAGCGACTGGCTGGTTTGCGAGAATCTTCCAGCACGAGTTTGACCACCTCGAAGGAATTCTTTACGTGGACAGACTCATTGAGGAATACAACTTAGAAGCCAAGGAGATAATCCAAGAACGTGGCTGGGGAAAAGATGGAATATCTTGGCTACCAGGGCAGGAAAAGTTAGAGGGTTAAAGCTCCAAGTCGATACATTCGCAAAAGTAACTGAGATCGGGTAAACAACATTAGAAGTGTTTGTACTTTTGACAAAGTGTTGTTGACTCGCGCTCTTGATAAACCAGAAGCGTTGGCTATCTCCGGAATGCTCTTGAGTTCGCAGTAAGCCTTGACAACGCGGGTTTCATGCTCGTCCAGGGTGTCTAAGGCAATAGCAGCACTCTGAAAACCTTCTTGGCTGATGGTTAGATCTCCAAGTTGTGGCAGTAGTTCTCTAATCGCGAAGTCAGCATGAACATCAACACAGGCAGATACTTTCTGAACCAAAGATTCAAAACCATCACTTACGAACACACAGTCAACTGCACCTGCTTCAATTGCAGTAAGTCTTAGTTGAGTTTCATGAAATTGACTTGCAACCAGAATTCGCCCAACTGCTTCTTGACGAACAACTGCAAGCGATTGGAGTGCTCTAGTGAAATCAAATGCTGATTGAACACCTAGTCTCTGCTCGATGATTGCAACATCAAAAGTAACTTCGAGAAAATCTTGAGGAAGTAAGCCATAGCCATCAGAATCAAAAACGACCTGGTTGGTGTTAGATGATTCTAGAACTGCTCGCTTGGCCGCCCTGATCGAATCCGATCCACCCAAAAGAGCGATTCGTAGATTGCTCAACTACTTGCCTTCAACGTAGTTCGAGATTAATGGGAAGGCCGCTGACACGGTGAAACCAACTCCTGGCACTCGCACAAAGTCCATGGTGCCCTGATACAGAGAAGCTCTTTCCTGCATGGCTGTTAGCCCCGCACCTACAGGTCTTTCTACTAGGGCCTTTTGGTCATCTTGGACTGTGTATCCGGTGATGTCTTGTTCTTGAGCTCTGAGCGTTTGTTCCCCGTTGTCTTTGATGACTACCTGCAATGCAGTCCCCTGCCACATGAAATCAATGTCAACTTCAGTTCCAATTGGAGTGTGCTTTTTGATGTTGTCCAAAGACTCAAAAACAATACGGTAAATAATCAGATCCGCACCTGTTACAAGCTTTAGAGGTTCACCCTGCTCTTTGAAGGTTATGCGGTAACCGTATTCACGGAAGGTAATAAACAAATTGTTCAGATCTCTAAGCCCAGGAAGGGCAAGTGCCTTCTCTCTCTGCAAACCAAGCAAGTCACTTAGTCTTCTTATCTCAGCGTAAGACTTGCGAACTCCGTCGAGCAGGTTCTCGAGAAGTCTTGGTGCAACAGAAGGATCTGCCTTTGAAGCATAGATGCCAGCTTCAGCTGAAGACAGAGTTGCGGTCATTTGCTCAAGAAGCAAATCATTTACGTCACTTGCAATACCAAAACGTCGATCTTGTTCAGCAAGTGCCAACTGACCGGAAACAATCTGGTGAGTCAGCAGTGCTTTATCAAAATCAGTTCCAACGTGAGTGATTCGAGTATGGAGAAGTCTTCCAATGAACCAGGCATTTGCATTAAATGCCACCATTGCAACAAAGCCAGCAATAGCTAGAACAGCCTTAGCCTCATCAGAAGGTAAAACAACACCGTAGAAAGTGCCTTGC
>JAULUM010000078.1:11279-24966 GCA_032111565.1 Rhodoluna sp.
ATGCGACCGAGCCTAGAAGTATGTTCAGCGCGAAACCCAACCATCTAACCTTTGTAGATGCAAAAGAAGCAAGAATTAGCAAGCTCACGGTGATGGAGATCTGAGAAATCTGAACCTCTAGTCCAAGCAAAATAGGTATGAAAATACCAACAGAAAACAAAGCAATGGAGATAACTGGCTTCGCTCTGGAAAGTGCAACTGAGGCCGCTAAAACTATCGAGGCTGGAATTGTTTCAACACCTTGGATTAGAAGATCTAGGCCCCCAAAAACAAGGAGACAGATAGCAGCAAGAAAACTAGTTGGGAGCCATAACTGGTCGCGAATCCAAAGAAACATCTGGTCTCCTGAAGGGCTTCATGAAATGGCTCCCCGGCTTGGACTCGAACCAAGAACCTATCGGTTAACAGCCGATTGCTCTGCCAATTGAGCTACCGAGGAATGCTGCCTAAGCAACTTTCATACTTTACCAAAAACTTTGGACTTTTTCTTACCAAGCCGAATTAGTAGCCAAGTTCAGGGTCGACTAGGCCTACCCAGTCCCCTAAGCCTTTGTATGCAGCCAGATTCTCCTTTATACGGACCGAGAAGAGCCTAACCACCTGAGCATTGGTATCTGCAGTGTGAGGGGTAATAATGACGTTCTGAGCGCTCCAAAGTGGATGTCCATCAGGTAGTGGTTCAGGCTCTGTAACGTCCACCCCAGCTCCTGCAATAAGATCCTCGTTTAGCGCTTGAACTAGATCCATGGTGTTCACAACAGCACCACGAGCTACATTGACTAAGTACGAAGTTTCCTTCATCTTCCTAAAGCGTTCTAGATTGAATAGGTGCCTGGTGCTATCGGTGAGAGAACAGGCAAGAAATACCCAGTCAGCTCTTGGAAGATGATCATCAATCTCTGCTAGCTGAACTGTAGTTGTTGCTCCTGGCAGAGCCTCGGGCTTGTTTCTAACAACAGTGATGTTGCACCTAAATGGAATTAGTTGCTTGATGAGCTCTTCGGTGATGCCACCTGCGCCAACAATCAAGATGTTGGCATCATACAAAGAAGCAGCAAACTTTCTTCCCCAACTAGTGGCTCTCACTCTTTCCGGGATAACTCGACCAAGAGCCATAGCTAGCATCAGTGCATGTTCAGCAACAGGCTCGCGGTAAGAACCTTTTGCGCAAGCAAAGCGAACAGGAGCTTGTAGGACATTCTGAAAAGCGTCAACTCCTGCAAATGGGAGTTGAACAAACTCAAGTTGAGGGTTTTCACTCAAAGTCTTCTCTAAACCTTTTGGATCTGAGTAATCAGTCCAGATCAAGGCCCCAACAGTCTTATCCAGAGGAGACAGAACGGACCCGCTCTCTGTGACCGCTTGTTCATAGGCAGGGAAACTCTTCGGTGCAATTGTGACCTTCTGCTTGTCTACACTCATCGCAATTCCCTAATCTGGGCTTCGATTGCCATTAGTTGACGTTGAACCTGAGTGTGTTCCTCAGGGTTCGTATCAGGATTTATCAATGAAAGATTTGCTCTCATAGAATCTCGCTGCCTAGTTAGCATCTTTCTTTGAGCACTAGCAATAACACCAACTGCGTAGAGCTGTATCTCTTCAGCATTTCTAACCGGAAGCTCTTTACTGCCCAGTTGACGAACTAGACCATGAAGAACCTCAGGTGTCTTTGAACCTATTTGATTGAACCAGTCTGGTTGATGAATAGATGCGATTGATTGCGCAGCAGACTGAGCAATCACAACATAGGCGGGAGTTCCAAACATTTGCTCACAGATCTGTAGGGCAGCTTCAGGGCTCCAAGCAGTCGGCACCTGTAACAACACAGCAAGGACTTCTTGCTCTAGTCGAGTGTTGGCATCTTGCAGATTTGGCATCGGGAATTCAGGACCATCTTCGGGAGGAGGCGGCTCACCTGGATTCATTTCGGGAGGCAGATACGCAGTTTCCCCGCGTCGAGCATTGGACACTGCAGCTGCCCTTTGCTTAGTGAGTTCTGCGCTTAGCAAGCGGTTTATCTCGTCGCTACCAAGTTGCACTTTGGTTGCTAACGAGCGAACGTATTCTTCTCTGGCACCAAGGTCAGTAATCCTAACTAGAACAGTAACGGCAGCTGTTGCAGCTGACAAACGACCTGGGTAAGAAGAAAGGTCATGTCCATGAATCTTTTGATCTAAAGCAAACTCATAAATTGGTCGCTTGTTTGCAATCATTGCAGCAACTGCTGAATCTCCTTTTTGAATACGAAGATCACAAGGATCTAAACCTTCTGGTCCAACTGCAACAAATGCTGAGGCGATGAATTTACCAGAAGATTCAAATGCTCGCATGGCTGCTTTTTGGCCAGCGGCATCCGGATCGAAGGTGAAAATAACTTCAGCTGATTCTCCACCTGTTCCAAAGATTTGGTTAATTCGTCTAATGTGATCATCACCAAAAGCAGTTCCACATGTTGCAACCGCTGTTGTGATTCCAGCAAGATGGCAAGCCATGACGTCTGTGTAACCCTCGACAACAACTACCTGACGGTTCTTTGCGATGTCCTTCTTAGCCAGATTCAAGCCATAGAGCACCTGGGACTTGTGATACACAGGTGTCTCACCTGTGTTGATGTATTTGGCAAGTGGATCGTCTTCATAGATCTTGCGTGCACCAAATCCAATGACTGCATTAGTTGCATCTCTAATTGGCCAAACAAGTCTTCCCCTGAATTTGTCATAAGTTCTGCCTTCTTTAGCAACAAGAAGGTCAACCTTTACAAGTTCTTCTTCGGTGAAACCCTCTTTCTTGAGAGCATCTCCAAGGCCGTTCCAACCCTTGGGAGCATAGCCAATGCCGAAGTATTCGGCTGCCTCCCTATCGAACTTACGCTGAGTTAGAAAATCTCTTGCTGTTTGGGCTTCTGGAGTTGTCAACGATGCAGCAAAGAACTTTGCTGCAGCTTCGTTAGCAGCAAGTAATCTAGCTCGATTGACTCCATCATCACGACCACTACCTGCCTCGTAGGTAATCTCATAAGAAATCTTTGATGCACACTTCTCAACAGCTTCATAGAAGGTGATGTTTTCAATTTTCTGAAGGAACTTATAAACATCACCACCTTCACTGCAACCAAAGCAGTGATAGAAGCCCTGATCAGGTCTTACGTTGAATGACGGTGACTTCTCATCATGAAAAGGACAAAGCCCTTTCAAAGAGCCAACGCTTGCGCCTTTGAGCTGAACGTATTCACCAACAATGTCGGCGATGTTTACTCGTTGCTTAATGGCCTCGATGTCCCGAGTTGGAATGCGACCAGCCATTAGTTCTTTTCCTTTTTGCGAACTAATACTTCATGCATTTTCTCCGCTGCACCATCAGATAGAACAGCTATTTGATCAACAATCACTCTGTGTTTCTCAGTATCATTCTTTGCCATATTCCAGGCCTCAAGGGAGTAACCATCAAGGTGCTTACCATTAGAGGCCAAGAGGAAGTCTGCAAGTTCTTTAAGTAGTTGTCTTTGAGCCTCATAGAAGCCAACCCTGTCATTGTGTGACATTAGGAAATATGACGCTAGACCTTTGAAGATGGCTATTTCTGCCTCAACTTCTAAAGGAACAATCACATCAGCTGCATATCTAGCAAACAGTGAATCAGCGTTTGCTTGGAAAGTTGCTTGAGTTGTTCTAGAAACAAATGAACCAATAACAGACGAAGTAAGGTTCTTTAGCTGTCCTGCTTCACGAGGAGTTCCGCTGTATGTGTTGAGCCAATACTGATTGCTCTGCAACCTATCTAAAGCAGCGGATAGATCATCAACAGATATGGTCTCACCATTCCAGCGAGAAATTTCTTGAACGATAGCTTCTTCTTGCTTTGAACCGCGTATCTGCTCAAGCTTGATGAAATTCTCAACAACAGCGTCTTCAAAGTCGTGAACTGAATAAGCAACGTCATCGCTGAAGTCCATAATCTGAGCTTCAAAGCACTTGACTCTATCTGGCGCACCTTGCCTTAGCCATTCGAAGACTGGAATGTCATCCTCGTAGACGCCGAACTTAATTGATCTGTCGGCCCCGGAATCCTGGACTGCGTATTCTCTCGTCCACGGATACTTGCAACTGGCATCAAGGCTTGCTCGGGTTAGGTTCAAACCAAACGCCACGCCATCTTTGCTATAGACCTTTTGTTCAATCCGAGTAAGGATTCTGAGTGTTTGTGCATTTCCCTCGAATCCTCCGAAGTCCTTAGCCCATTCGTTCAAACCTTTTTCACCGTTGTGGCCAAAGGGTGGATGACCTAAATCATGAGCCAGACAAGCTGTATCAACAATGTCTGGATCAATGCCAAACTCAACCGCCATCTCACGACCAACTTGAGCAACCTCAAGAGAGTGAGTTAGACGTGTTCTGGCAAAGTCATTTGTGCCGGGTTGTAGAACTTGAGTCTTAGCACCAAGTCTTCTAAGTGCTGATGAGTGAGTAACTCTTGCTCTATCTCTAGCGAACTCTGTCCTAGCGCTTCGTCCAGGACCTTCTTCGGTAAGGAATCTTTCCCTATCGACATCGGTGTATTTGTCTGTACTCATCCGCCTGAAACTCCCAGTTCTGCATCTAGCAGTACCTTACGCTGGTCGCCAACAAGTTCGCGTGAATCAAGCCAGTTTTCTGGCAGAGCACACGTCTTCGCTCCACCCAAACGACCTCTAGGGCCTTCAGCTAGTTCACCAGGATAAGGAGCAGCCCAGTCAATGGTTCCCAGAATGTCATTCATCTGCTGCAGGGATTCAACCTGCGCAAGAGCCGCTCTGAACTCTCCACCGACTGGATAGCCCTTGAAGTACCAAGCCACGTGTTTTCTAATATCTCGGCAAGCACGTTCTTCTGATTCAAAGAACTCAACTAAAAGAACAGCATGCTTCTTGAAAGCTTCTGCTACCTGACCAAGGGTTGGTTGAACAGGATCAATTGCTGCATTTGAATTCGGGTTGATTGCATATTCCTCGAATGCTGCTTGTAAATCTGCAAAGAGCCAAGGTCTGCCTAGGCATCCTCTTCCAACAACAACGCCATCGCAACCTGTTTCACGCATCATTCGAATTGCATCAGCTGCTGACCAGATGTCACCATTACCTAGTACCTGAACATCTCTAAGTTGATCTTTGAGTTCGTGAATGGCATTCCAGTCTGCATGACCTGAGTAATACTCAGACGCTGTTCTTGCATGTAATGCAACTGCTGCTACCCCTGCATCCCTAGCTGACTTACCAGCGTCAATGAAAGTGAGATGATCAGCATCAATACCTTTACGCATCTTCACTGTCACAGGAACATTTCCTGCAGCTTTCACAGCACTGTTCACAATCGCGGTGAAGAGGTCTTGCTTATAAGGAAGAGCTGCTCCGCCACCTTTTCTAGTTACCTTAGGAACTGGGCAACCAAAGTTAAGGTCAATATGATCTGCTCTGTTTTCAGATACCAACATGGTGATTGCTTCTGAGATTGTCTTCGGGTCAACACCGTAGAGCTGAACTGAGCGAATGTCCTCACTCTCGTGATGACCGATAAGTCTCATCGACTCTTCTGTTCTCTCAACTAGAGCCCGAGAGGTAACCATTTCACTTACGTAAAGACCACCACCGTATTCACGGCAGAGTCTTCTGAATGCAGTGTTGGTAATACCAGCCATTGGTGCCAATACAACAGGCGTGGCTATAGTGATACCGCCGTATTGAAGTGCTTGTCCTGTTGTATTCACTTTGAGGATTAGATGAGTTTCTCAGCTAGGTATCCGCGAAGTTTGTCTAGCGACACACGCTCTTGAGCCATGGTGTCGCGCTCACGGACAGTAACTGCTTGGTCTTCCAGAGAATCAAAGTCCACTGTCACACAAAATGGCGTTCCAATTTCATCCTGACGACGGTATCTTCTACCAATCGCACCAGAGTCATCGAAGTCGATGTTCCAGTGACCACGAAGTTCTTGAGCAAGGTTCTTAGCAACTGGTGAAAGATCTTCATTTCTAGACAAAGGAAGAACTGCAGCCTTCACAGGAGCTAGTCGATAATCCAAACGGAGAACAGTTCTAACATCAACTCCACCCTTAGTGTTCGGAGCTTCATCTTCTGCATAAGCATCAACTAGGAATGCCATTAGTGATCTAGTTAGACCTGCCGCTGGTTCAATAACGTAAGGAGTCCAACGCTCACCTAGGTTCTGATCGAAGTATGAAAGATCAATACCTGATTCGCGTGAGTGAGTAGTTAGATCAAAGTCTCCACGGTTAGCAATGCCTTCTAGCTCGCCATACTCAGATCCTTGGAAACCGAACTTGTATTCAATGTCAACAGTTCTCTTTGAGTAGTGTGAAAGCTTTTCCTTCGGGTGTTCAAATAGACGTAGGTTGTCTTTGTTGATACCAAGATCGATGTACCAATTCAATCTTTCCTGAATCCAGTAGTCATGCCACTGCTCATCAGTTCCTGGCTCAACGAAGAATTCCATTTCCATCTGTTCGAACTCACGAGTTCTGAAGATGAAGTTTCCAGGAGTGATTTCGTTACGGAATGACTTACCAATTTGACCGATACCAAATGGGGGCTTCATTCTCGATGCACCTAAAACGTTGTTGAAGTTCACGAAGATTCCCTGAGCTGTTTCAGGTCTTAGGTAGTGAAGACCTGATTCATCCTCTACTGGTCCTAGGTGAGTCTTTAGCAATCCATTGAACTGCTTGGGTTCAGTCCAAGCATCTCTAGTTCCACAGTTAGGACAAGCAATCTCAGCCATAGAAGCTGGTGCTCTACCCTTCTTCTCTTCGAAGGCTTCTTCAAGGTGGTCTGCTCTAAATCTCTTGTGACAAGAGGTGCACTCAATCAAAGGATCAGTGAATTCTTTTACGTGACCTGATGATTCCCAAACCTTACGAGGAAGGATTACTGAGCTATCAAGACCTACGATGTCTTCACGAGAGTTGACAATTGCACGCCACCACTGGCGCTTGATGTTCTCTTTGAGCTCTACTCCGAGTGGTCCGTAATCCCACGCTGAGCGTGTACCACCGTAAATTTCACCTGCAGGAAAGACGAATCCACGTCTCTTGGCAAGTGAGATAACTGAATCTAGGCGAGTTGGGGCTGCCATAATTGCTCCCTTGGTAAGGCACCGTTGGCTGCGATGCTTGAAACACTTAGTTTAGTTGCGCTTGGCCTTCTTTGGCTTATCTACGGCCCCACCAAAGCGCCTATTGCGCTTGGAATACTGGCTGATTGCTACCCAAAGGTCTTTTCTTGAGAAATCAGGCCATAGAACATCAAGGAAGACGAACTCAGCATAGGCAGACTGCCAGAGCAGGAAATTACTAATCCTGGTCTCCCCACTGGATCTGATGAACAGGTCAACTTCCGGAATATCCTTGGTTAGGAGATACTTCTGCATCTTCTTCTCAGTCATCGCTCCATTGAGCTTGCCTAACTGAGCATCCTCAACTATCTGGTTAATGGCATCAACAATTTCAATCCGAGAGCCATAGTTGACACACATAGTGAAGGTAAGACCCTTATTTCTAGCAGTCTGTTTTTCAGCAATCAAAAGCTCATCAATAACTGTTGGCCATAACTTAGGCCTTCTACCCGCCCATTTGATTCTGACGTTCCAGGCATCAAGTTCATCTCTTCTTCTACGAAGGACTTCCCTGTTGTAGTTCATTAGGAACTTCACTTCATCCGGAGATCTCTTCCAGTTCTCGGTTGAGAAAGCAAAGACGGTGAGATATTTCACTCCAGCCTGGATAGCACCTTCAATGACGTCCATAAGAGCAGCTTCACCTGCACGGTGACCTTCAACTCTAGTTAGTCCCCTGGCGTTAGCCCACCGCCCGTTGCCATCCATAACGATGGCTACGTGCTGAGGAACGGCTCCATCAAACTTTGGCACTTTCATGTTCTCTCCAAATGGTTAAAGGACTTCAATCCACGATCGATATGCCACTGACTATACGCACTTACGATAGCCGAGGCAGAGACTTTTGTCTGCTCAGATGAAGCTTCAACTATGTCCCATTCACCTGCTAGCAGGGCTCCTAAAAGGTTAGAAACTTCAAAACTAATGATTGCAGCAGTTGGTGGCATACAAGCAGCACAAACAACGCCTCCGGTCTGAATGACGAAACCAGCATGCTGACCTTCAGCGTTGCAACCAGTGCAATTGGCAAAGTTGGCAGCCCAGCCAGCAACCGCCAATGCGCGTAGTAGATAGCTATCAAGAATCTGAGCTGGAGCATGTTCTTTGTTTGCTAGTGAGCGAAGCGCTCCGATGAGCAAAAGATATTGCTGGGTTGCTCTTTCTTCACCGGTTAGACGCATTGCTGTTTCAGCCATGACGTTAGCAACTGTGAAGGATGAGTAATCATCGGAAATCATGCTGCCGTAAGCACCGAGAGTCTCAGCCTGGGTAACGGTATCTAAGTTCTTACCTTCATAGAACTGAATGTCAGCGACCATGAACGGCTCTAGTCTTGCTCCCATTTTGGACGAGGTTCTTCTGACCCCTTTAGCAACTGCTCTGACTTGACCGTGATACTTGGTTAGCAGTGTGACAATACGATCTGCTTCACCCAACTTGTGGGTGCGCAAGACAATTGCTTCATCTCGATAGGTAGGCACTCTTCAAGTATTACCTCAATGCGCGGTTAACCGCTGAAATGACAGCCTTGAGCGACGCATTAGATATGTCTCCATCAATACCAACACCCCAAAGTGTCTGATCTTGAACCTTGAGCTCGATGTAAGCAGCAGCCTGAGCATCACTAGAGGCACCAAGGGTGTGCTCGGTGTAATCGAGAAGCTGAGCCTGGATGCCGCGCTTTTCAAGTACTTCGAGGAATGCAGAAATAGGTCCGTTACCAGTACCGGTTAATTCGATCTCCTCAGCTCCATCACGAAGCACAGCGACAAGGTTTACAACACCATCCATGTCACTAGACGTAGATAGCTTCTTGAGCTCGAACCGTCCCCACTTCTCAGATGCAACAGTGGCTGGCAAGTATTCATCCTGAAAGATAGCCCATAGCGCAGCTGAAGTAATCTCTCCACCTTCACTATCGGTCTTGTTCTGAACGACTCTAGAGAACTCAATCTGCAATCTTCTAGGTAGGTCTAGGTTGTGATCGCTCTTTAGAAGATACGCAACACCGCCCTTACCTGATTGAGAGTTAACACGAATAACTGCCTCGTAGTTTCTACCTACATCTTTAGGGTCGATAGGAAGATATGGAACACCCCACTCAAGTGATTCTAGATCAACGCCTTGAGCCTTGGCATCTGCTGCCATCCTCTCAAAGCCTTTTTTAATTGCATCTTGGTGTGAACCTGAGAATGCTGTGTAAACCAAATCTCCACCGTAAGGAGCACGCTCAGGAACTCTCAACTGGTTGCAATACTCAACAGTTCGTTTGATCTCATCAAGGTTTGAGAAGTCGATGTGTGGATCAATGCCTTGGCTGAACAGATTCAGACCAAGAGTAATGAGATCAACATTTCCTGTTCTTTCACCATTACCGAATAGGCAGCCTTCAATACGGTCTGCTCCCGCCATGTAACCGAGCTCAGCTGCTGCTACTGCTGTTCCTCTGTCGTTGTGTGGGTGCAGGCTGATTAGAACAGAATCTCTTCTGTCTAGATTTCTTGACATCCACTCAATAGAATCGGCATAAACATTCGGAGTTGCCATCTCAACGGTTGCAGGAAGATTGATGATCATCTTGTGATCAGGTGTCGGCTCGAACGCTGCAATAACTGCGTTACAAACCTCTACGGCAAACTCAAGCTCAGTTCCGGTGTATGACTCTGGAGAATACTCATAGTGCACAACAGTTCCAGGAACTGTTGCTTCCATTTCCTTACACTTCTTCGCTCCTGCAAGAGCAATGTCGATTACACCCTGCTTATCGGTGTTGAAAACAACTCTTCTCTGCAGCACAGATGTTGAGTTATACAAGTGCACGATTGCTCTGTGCACACCCTTGATGGATTCGTAAGTTCTTTCGATCAGGTGATCTCTGGCTTGAGTAAGGACCTGGATAGTCACATCCTCTGGAATGTGTCCACCTTCAATTAGTTCTCTAACGAAGTCAAAGTCAGTTTGGCTAGCTGAAGGGAAACCAACCTCAATCTCCTTGTAACCCATTTGGACAAGAAGATGGAACATTTTCATCTTGCGCTCAGGGCTCATTGGATCGATAAGAGCTTGGTTGCCATCTCTCAGATCAACTGCACACCACAACGGTGCTTCAGTGATTCTCTTGGTTGGCCAATTGCGGTCGGGAAGCTCAACGGCTATCTGCTCGTGGAATGGACGGTACTTGTGTATCGGCATAGCCGAAGGTTTTTGATTGTTCTTCATGGTCTCTCCTAGAAACCCAAGGTCATTTGCCTTCTTTGGCAAACAAAGATTTATTGTTTGGGGGTTCCGGTCATGCAAAAAGCACCGCGACGGGGAGGGCCGGAATTAGGCCTCGCCGCGGTAACTAAGCAGGAGAATCGTGAACATGGGTTTTAGGCTAACACAGCCTTACATGCCAAGTCGACCCAATTGTTTTGGATCTCTTTGCCAGTCTGGGGCTACCTTCACGTGAATCTTGAGCATGACCTTAGAACCCACCAGTTTCTCGATCTCGGCTCTAGCTTCCATACCAATCTGCTTGAGCCTTGAGCCACCCTTACCGATGATGATCGCCTTTTGGCTGTCTCTTTCCACCCAAAGGTTGGCATGGATGTCAAAGATGTTGGAATCCTTTCGAGGGCCCATCTCATCAATGGTTACAGCCAGAGAGTGAGGAAGTTCTTCCCTAGATCCTTCAAGCGAGGCTTCACGAATAAGTTCACAGACTCTATCTTCTAAAGATTCCTCTGTTGCCATGTCGGTTGGATACAGGGCCTTTGACTTAGGCAGTAGTGACCCTAGAACGGTCTTTAGTTCTTCTAGCTGCTCTCCTGAAACAGCACTAACCGGAATAACTGCATCCCAGTTACGCATCTGACTGATAGCAACTAGTTGCTGAGCAAGTGCATCACGGCTGACAGTCTCACTCTTGGTAACAAGGGCTACAAACTTAGCCTTACGATACTCACCAACTTGCTCATTGATGAAGTTATCTCCTGGACCTATTTTTTCGTTAGCTGGAACACAGAAACCGATAACGTCAACTTGACCCAATGTGTTTTCAACTAGGTTGTTTAGTCGTTGACCTAGCAAGGTTCTTGGTCTGTGAAGTCCTGGTGTGTCAACCAAGATTATCTGAGCATCTTCGGTGTTTACTATTCCACGAATAGCTCTTCTGGTTGTTTGAGGCTTAGATGAGGTAATCGCAATCTTCTCACCGACTAATGCATTGGTAAGTGTTGATTTACCAACGTTAGGTCGTCCAACGAAGGATACGAACCCTGATCTAAATTCACTCATTCGTTCTCTTCTGCTAATGCTGCTCGGGATGAAATGAGTTCTTCTGTCATGCGTACTTGTGCAGTAATCACTCGCTTACGACGACCTTCAATGCGCTCAACCTTGATTTCGAGTCCTGAGAACTCGATTTGATCGGCTCTACCTGGTAGTCGACCAAGCTGTTTAGCAAGTAGCCCACCAACACTGTCAACGTCTTCATCTTCAAGTTCTAGATCAAAATGTTCACCTAGTTCAAATAGTGGAAGCTTGGCACTTACTCGAACCCAACCATCCTCTAATTCCTCAATGTCTGGAAGGTCATTATCGAACTCATCGCTGATGTTTCCAACGATTTCCTCAATCACGTCTTCCATTGTGGCCAGACCCGCAACACCACCATATTCATCAACGATTAGCGCGATGTGTGTTGAAGAGCGCTGCATCTCCTGAAGCAGATCGTCCACTGGCTTACTTTCAGGGATAAAGATGGCTTTTCTAGCTAGGTCAACCGCAGTTACGCTAGCCGCCTTTGAAGGATTCTCATGAATCAGCCTTGCAACATCTTTGATGTAGAGAACACCCTTAATGTCATCAAGGTTCTTGCCAATAACTGGAAGTCTTGAGAAGCCATGCCTAAAGAACACAGTCATTGACTCATCTAGTGTTTCTTCAGCACTAACTGTTGCCATGTCGATTCTTGGAACCATGATCTCTCTGGCGATAGTTTCAGATAGCTCTTCAACTGATTCGATAAGTTCTGCTTCAAATTCTTCTGTTTCCTCAGTTGGCAAACTAAGCGGAGTAAAGAGAATGTTGATGGACTTAATAACAGGTGCGAGTAATTTCAATACTTTCTTACCGAAATTACTTTTACCTATCTTTCGACCCACTAGTTGAAGCGAGAAAACCAATCCGATGACAATCAGGACGGAAAGAATCGCAACAACCCACCAAGGGAGCCTTCCAGGTGCAAACGACTGGCTAACTACGATTCCAAATAAACCAACGAAGACTAAACGAGCGAAGGCAATACCATCAGTTGACCTGCTGTCTTCATCGTTCAGCCTAATTGCGGTCTCAGCAATAGCCAGCATGTATGCGCAAAGAGCAAAGATAATCGCAATAAAGATTGCTACAAACAACATTTACTTTCCAACACTTTCTAGATACTCAGCAACTATTTCCTGCTGCAGGGCAAACATTTCTTTCTCATCCTCTTTTTCAGCATGGTCATAACCCAATAGGTGAAGGATTGAGTGAGCAATAAGTATGAGTGTCTCTTGAAGCTCTGAGTGACCAGCAGTAACTGCCTGTCTTTGAGCGACCTGTGGGCACAGCACAATCATGCCAAGATGTCCTGCTGCAGTCTTCTCGTTTGGTTTGCCAGGTCTTAGTCCATCTATTGGCTGGGAGAGCACATCGGTTGAGCCGCTCTCCTGCATCCAGTCGAGGTGATAAGCCTCCATCACAACTTCATTGACCAGAAGGATTTCTATATCTGCTGCTGATTCAATGTGCATCTTGTTGAGTGCAAACTCAGCTAAAGCAAGGATGTCTTCAAGTGGAGCCTCAACTCCAGACTCGTTCTCTATTTCAATGCTCATCGGCTCTTACCCGTTGCTCCCCTTGGCTTTGCTTGCTTCTCTTCAAACTTTGAGTAAGCATCGACAATCTTTCCAACCAGTGAATGCCTAACCACATCTGTTGAGTCAAGAACACAGAACTTCATATCCTCAACATCCTTGAGGATGTTTCTGGCAACCTTTAGTCCTGAAGTTCCAACAGGTAGGTCAATCTGAGTCACATCTCCAGTAACAATCATCTTTGAATTGAAACCCAGACGAGTAAGGAACATCTTCATCTGCTCAGGTGTTGTGTTTTGAGCTTCATCCAAGATGATGAAAGAGTCATTCAGGGTTCGACCACGCATGTATGCAAGAGGAGCCACTTCAATTGCTCCAGTTGCCATCAGCTTAGGAACAGTTTCAGCGTCCATCATGTCGTGCAGTGCATCAAAGAGAGGTCTTAGATAAGGATCAATCTTGTCGCTGAGTGTTCCTGGTAGAAAACCAAGACGTTCTCCTGCTTCAACAGCAGGTCTAGTCAAGATGATTCGGCTCACTTCTTTTCTATTCAGTGCTTGAACCGCTTTGGCCATGGCTAGATAAGTTTTACCTGTTCCAGCAGGTCCGATACCAAAGACAATCGTGTTCTGATCGATGGCATCGACATAGTTCTTCTGGTTGACCGTCTTCGGCCTAATGTTC
>JAULUM010000079.1:0-3247 GCA_032111565.1 Rhodoluna sp.
CCCCAAAACCCCAAAACCCCACGGAGAACATTATAAGTTGTTATCATGCTTTGCCAGCCATTTTGAGTCGCTTGGTGCGGTCAGGTATTAGCTGAGACGCCTGCGACTCATGTTATTAGGGTCCAAAATTGACCAGCGACGGCTGGTTCCCAGTCTTAGCTTCGTACATTTGGGCAGGCCGCATGCTTTAGAGCTGGCGTGGACTGCTGCACTGGACAGCCGTGCTGAAAGCCTAGATCGAAATTGAGTTCAGCGCGTTCAAGTACTGATGATGGCCCTGTGTCACTTGAGTTTACTCCAGTCGCTGGCTCACCTCCTTGTTGCCGTAAGCCATCATGGCCCTTGCTTGAACGGCGTCACGCGTGATGGTGTTGTCTTAAACGCTTTGGAAGCTAGTTTGATGGATCTGCTTCGTAAGGGCACTTCCACTATTGCGCTTGACCGCGTCAACCCGGCTGCTGTTTTAAATCATAGGCAGATGTGTCTGCTCATCTGAGTCAGCCCGTCGTTAGCTGAAGACTGCTCTTCTATCGTACTACTACTGGTCTACTTGCTTGAGAGGAGGCGACTTGTGCGGCATGCCGTGGCTCGCTATTCGTTCATTAATTTCAGAAACCTTTGAGCTTTCTATCGATTCCCTTCGTGGCAGAGCAGTTGGGGGCTCTGAGTCGTTTTGAAACTTGGAACTCTGCTTGCTCATTACTTTCTTGCCTCGTTCGTGCAGCTTCTGCTTCAGGCTCTGATAAGATTTGCGTAGATCTTCGTCCTCTTATGAGTACATCTTTGATCTGGCTGCCTCTTAATGCATTAGTTCTTTTATTTGCTGCATTTTGATTAGAGTAGCCTGGTCGATTGTGAGTTCGTGTCGCGCGACTCCAGCCATGGGCTCTAGTGGTTTCTTGTGCGCTCTATAATTAGAGATCAGCTCGTCTACATCTTGCCTATCGTCACTGATCTATATCTGCTTGTAAAGCATTAGTCTTTGGGCATCCTTTTGCTGAATGAACACAGGAAGGCTCCGTTCGCAGTCTATCGAGTTCGTAGGCTGAGTGAAATCCACCTAGTTGACAACCTTGGCTGTTGCAGACGAGTGCTGTTAGAACACCGAGACGCGTTGGCCCCGTGAAGGTGGTGGCTAAGAGCTTCCTTAAGCACTGTCACAACGCATCTTGATGCGCGACCCTGCACAGCTGTTCTGCCGAATTTGCTGCTTGGCTGACTCCGAGCCATCTGCTCGCTTCTAAGTCGTCATAGCAGCCTACTTTGGTCTATGAACATTTGAGTTTTGTGATTTGCCCGATTTCTGGAGCTCTAGCTTTTGGGAAGTACCTGCAGATCCAAGAGTCTTGCCTACCTTTGGAACGGGCGTATTCATGAAGTTCTTAGCAACTTTCGTATTAGTTGGCGCAAAGTGATTTGCACCAACCACGTTGACGTTGCCTTCGACGTATTTCTGCAGATTGTTTATGATATCAGTTCGCACATTAGCCACGCTGCGGTAGCATGACAAGGGGATTCGGCTGACTGGGTTGTCATCCACGAAGTCAAGCAAAGCAGCTCCGAAGGCTCTGCCACAGTCTTCCCAGATCTGAGGGGTGAAGGCTGGGCTTGCGCACTGGCTGTAGATTTTCGAGTTGGGGTCAGTGACCTCTGTTTCGGGCTCAATATTGCCAGTTGCCCTGATGTACTTTGGGGCAAGGGTATTGATCCGCCGGCCAGAGTGGTAGTTGAACTCCAAAGTGTAGCAGAAGGTAATGCCTGTTGCCATAGCGAGAGCCACACGACTGCTGCCCTCACGGCTTTGACCGTTGCGGTCTTTGATCGACATTATCCGATCTGAAAAGTTGCACTCGTTCATGTCGAAATTTAGGCAGTTCATAGCAACTAGCTTTGTAAATGTGATGTTGTCCGCTTGCTTGTTCTAGTCTGGCAGATTGTTCCCGAACATGAAACCTCCCCGTTTGCTCGCATGTGCATGGAAGTCAACAAACATCAGCAAATTTTCAGCTTGCTGCACGACTGCTTATTTGGCCGCCCAGATGGTTGGATGGTTTTGCTTGCTCGGGTCCAGGTAGTACCGGTTAAGGTTGTATGCCATGGTGTCAAGCCTGTAATAGCCTCTTGCACAGCCATCAGGGTTAAGGCACGGAATGACCTTGAAGACAAAGTGCTTCCTCAAGAGGCGGGCTTGCTCATTCTTATTGTCAGTCAGGAGATCAAGGAAGCCATTCAGTACGAAGGTCCCTGGTGTCTCGCCAGGGTGAACTCGGGAAGTCAAGAAAACCACAGGTTTATCCTTGGTGAATTTCATCGCGCGGCTTTCCGGGTTCACCTCGGCAAGCGGGAACAGGCCAGCGCAATGTTTCGGTATAGGCTCATGCTCCTCGGTCATGTGGTCAACTGAAGTTATGGTGAGTAGTTCCATTTTTCGTCCTTCCAGTGAGTAGTACAGGACCTCTCGATTGAAATAAACGTTGGGCTGGCTAGCGCATCTTTTTTCGAGTGTTTCTGAGTACTCTTGAATTTCTTGGTACGAAAATGGGAACGAGAAGGCGAACTAAGTAGTCTAGGTCTCGGGGTACGTGAACGTGTGGGAAAAGCTCAGTTAGAACTAGTTATCTTCGTTGTTGTTGCACCAAGTGTTGACTTTCGTGAAAATCCGGCGCCATTGTTTCTGCTGCGTTGGCAGAATTCGGAAGACCGGTTTGAGACCTTGGCAGTACAGCTTGCTCTATTTCAAATTTAGTGACGAATTGACTTACCTAATTGTTCAAGTTTTTGAATGTAAACGTCAGCATCTCACCATTAGGGACGCCTGTGACACTAAAATAGAACCATGTCCGGTAGTAGTCGCCTTCGAGGAACGGAGCCGAGTCGGAACAGACCCAGAGGTCATAGCAGTTTTTGTTGATGCCTCTCTGTGCCCGTGCGAGATTGCCGCTGCAGAACTCGCTGCTGAATATGATCTTGGAGTCCGGAATCTCCCATCTCGTTCGCTAAGGGTATGTCTGCAACAGCTTTTACTCGTACGGACTTTTGAACCCGATGAGATCTTCGACTTTGGTCTCAAAGTTCTTGGGCGTAAACGGGCATGAACGGGGATCAGGGTCATTTTTAACGAGCTAAGTGTCTTCAGTCTCACCCTCACCAAAGTCGTCATCTTCTATGCGCACTTGCTTTTGTTCCTTCGTTTGCCTTTTCTTCTTTTCCTTCTTGGGTTTTGGCGGCTCACAATCCGGACTGCGCG
>JAULUM010000080.1:0-4253 GCA_032111565.1 Rhodoluna sp.
AATCCAGCCATCATGGACTTGCTGATGCGTAGACCACCAAAGTTAAAGGGTCTAACTTCTCTTCCAAAAGCAAACCCTGACGACTTCCTTCCTTCCGTCATTGAAGCAGTAAAGGCTCTAGACGGTTCAGTGCTAGCTATCCAAGGCCCCCCTGGGTCTGGCAAAACATACCTGGGTTCACGAACAATCTTTGAACTAGTAAAGGCTGGCAAGCGAGTTGGTGTTACCGCAAACTCACACTCAGCTATTGAGAACTTGCTTGAAGCCTGCATTGAAGCCGGAGTTGATCCAGAACAAATCGTCAAAAAGCAGGACGAGGGTGAAGAACGTCCTTGGGTTACCAAAAGAAGCAATGGCCCAGTTGTTACTTGGATGAGGAATCAAACAGGTGCATACGTTGTTGGTGGAACTAACTTCTTCTTTAGCAATAAAGATGTGCGTGAGTACAAACTCGATTACCTATTCATCGACGAAGCTGCTCAGTATTCTCTTGTTGACTGCATGTCAGTGAGCAGCATTGCAGAAAATCTAGTTCTAATGGGTGATCCTCAACAGCTTGCGCAAGTGGTTACGGCCGTTCACCCTGGTGGAGTAGAAAACTCTGCGTTAGGTCACTATATGGGAGAGCATTCAATCTTGCCTTCCAACATGGGCTATTTCGTTGAAGTAACTAGAAGACTTCACCCTGAGGTTAACCATGCTGTTAGTTGGTTGGCTTATGAAGGAAAACTTAGATCACATCCATCAACAGAGGAATACAAGATTGATGGTCACGAACAAGGCTTGATTGCCATTCCAGTTCCTCATTTAGGTAACTCAACTTCAAGTGACGAAGAGGCTGCTGTTGTTGTTGATCTAGTAGAGAGATTAGATGGAAGGAAAGATCCTTCCAACGTTCTTGTCGTTGCTGCATACAATGCTCAAGTAGATCTATTGAGGTCAAAGCTAGATGAAGCTGGATTTGAGGAAGTGCTAGTTGGAACAGTAGATAAGTTCCAAGGTCGTGAAGGGTTGGCTGTAATTTATAGCTTCGCTGCGTCGTCAAGCATGGATGCGCCAAGAGGTCTTGAGTTCCTGCTTGATAGAAACAGGCTGAATGTTGCAATCAGTAGGGCTAAAGCCACCTGTTATCTAGTCTTTAGTGAAACTCTTTTGGAGAGTCAATTCAACAGCGTTGCTGAAGTGAAAGCAGTTAGTAGACTTGCGGGCCTTCTAGAGATTGCGACTAAATAGGCTCTTTCCCGCAGTGGAACATATCTACTCTATGTTTACATGACTTGTCGAACACAATCCAGCTTCCTTTCGGAGCTTTCTTGGCAGCTTGTGTGTGAGGAGTGCACATGAACTCAAACTGCTTGCAAGCCGCACAGATTAGACGATGAGTTGCGACACCTTCACACTCAAGGTAATCGCACGTCACATTAAACTCAAGATGAGTGATGTCTAATGTGAGTGTTGAGGTCTTTGATGGTGACATGTTGATTCAATTTTACAATCTAAACAAGTCGTGCAAACCAAAAACATTCTTTACGGGATAACTCAAATACTCTGACCATTCAGCAAGCCTTGGCTCTCTCCAAACATAGTCTTCTGCTACTTGAGCAAGACATGCCCAGTAGAAGACTGTGACTAGATCGATGGTTAGAAAGTTCTGGGATTCATCTTCATAGACTCTGCCAAGAATTCTTCTTAGTAACTGAGGGACTTGATGCAAGCCATACTCATGCAAGGTATCTAGTACTAGCAGCTCCACTTGATAGGCTCGTTTAGCGTTCCAGATTGGGGAAGCATCGGATCTATGCAACATGCTTGTTATGGCCAGGGCTTTTCTGAAGGTAGCGGAGTCCATAGCGACAAGGAGGCCTTCAAATCTTTCTAGTTCGTAGCCTGCAAACCTTAGATCGAGAATATCTGGGTAGTAGAGGATTCCGACCAGGCTTGCCCTGCCAGCAGGTGGGTTAAGCCGTACCTGGTCTTCTTGGGAATCGTCGAAATCTTGCACATCTCAATTGTCCTAGGTCTCGGCTAGTGTTTGTGACAACTAACAGTTAGGGCAACATATGGGAGGTTGTGTTAAGGGCCTTTTTTGGTTCTCTGTTTGGACTGTCGCAATTATCAGCGCTATATCCTTTCCGCCCTTGCTTTTCCTTCTGTTAGTGGGAACCCCCTTTGTTCTGATCTGGAACTACCTAAAACGTAGAGGATGGTAATACGCAAATGAAATCACTACTACTGGGATTCTTTGGAGTCTTCGCAGTTCTATTAGGAATAGTTTTCCTAATTCAAAACCCAACTTTCTTTTGGGTGATCCTAATCATCCTTCTAGGCGCATTCGTTCTAGGGCTTATCAATGGCAACAAGCGCAATGAGCTCAATAACCCAGAACGAAACGCAAGGCGCAACGCCGCCCTAAATAGACAGGGTCAGATTTCGGAAGATGACATCGTGCATCACCACCAGCCAAACGGAAGACCTTTTGATGAGAGGGGTGGATCGTCCTCAGTCATCGCCGCTGCCGCGGCTGGTGCAGCTGCTGCATACATTCTTAAACCAGATGGTCAGCCTCCAGCGCCTGTGGCTGAGCCGGACCCTGAAATTGAAAATGCCGCCGCTATGTATTACGAAGGTAATGATTCTTATTATGAAGAAGAGGGCGAGTATTAGCCAAGCATGTTGTGCAACACGATTGTTGCATCACGAGCAGGACCAACACCGATAGCTGAGATTCTGCAGTTGCTCATCTTCTCGATAGCCCTTACATAGTCTTGAGCGTTCTTAGGAAGTTCTTCGAAAGTTCTGCAGCCTGTGATGTCTTCATCCCAACCTGGGAAGTTTTCATAGATCGGCTTAGCGTGGTGGAAGTCTGATTGTGAAACAGGAACTTCTTCCACTCTCTTGCCGTCTACTTCATATGCAACACAAACAGGAATCTCTTTGATTCCAGTTAGAACATCCAGCTTGGTCAAAACAAAATCAGTGAGACCGTTGATGCGTGCCGAGTATCTTGCAATCGGAGCGTCATACCAACCACAGCGTCTTGGGCGCCCGGTAGTTGTTCCGAACTCGTGACCTGTCTTACGAAGTAGCTCACCCCACTCGTCAAATAGTTCTGTAGGGAAAGGACCTGCTCCAACACGAGTTGTGTATGCCTTGACAATTCCGATCACGTTCTGGAATAGCCCAGGACCAATACCGGATCCAGTTGCAGCTCCTCCAGCAGTTGCATTTGATGAAGTCACAAACGGGTATGTTCCATGATCAACATCGAGCATGGTTGCCTGTCCACCTTCGAACAAAACATTCTTGCCTGATTCAATTGCCTGGTGTAGTTCAAGTGCAGTGTCAGCAACCATTGGGCGTAGTCGTTCTGTGTAAGAAAGCAGTTCCGAAACAACTTCTTCAACTCTGATAGCAGCGCGGTTATAAACCTTAGACAACAACTGATTCTTTTGAACCAAAGCTGCTTCAACTTTTTGACGAAGTATAGATTCGTCGAACAAGTCTTGAATACGAATACCAACGCGGTTGATCTTGTCTGCATATGTTGGACCAATACCGCGACCAGTTGTTCCAATTGCTCTCTTACCCAAGAAACGTTCTGTGGTCTTATCAAGTGACACGTGATAAGGAGTTATGACATGTGCGTTAGCAGACACACGCAAACGGCTAGTGTCGATGCCTCGAGCGTTCAGTGCATCCAACTCTTCAAACAACACATGAAGGTCAATGACTACACCGTTAGAAATAACTGGAATAACTCCTGGGGTTAAGATTCCAGAAGGTAGAAGATGCAATGCATACTTTTCATTTCCGATAACCACGGTGTGACCTGCGTTGTTACCGCCGTTGAACTTCACAACATATTGAATGTGTTCAGCCAACAGGTCTGTAGCTTTACCCTTGCCTTCGTCGCCCCACTGAGCTCCTACAATCACAAACGCAGGCATGGCAATCTCATTTCTGTTTGCAGTATCAAGATTCTGTGCATCTAGAGCACCCCTCAAGTTTAGCCGAAGACGTGTTGCTGAACCCATGCGTGCATGGTTATAGCTGCAGCAGCTGAAGCGTTAATAGACCTCGTAGAGCCGAACTGAGTTATCTCTAGGACTACATCGCTGGCTTCAATGGCTTGTTCACTTAGGCCAGGTCCTTCTTGGCCAAATAGGAATACACAGGATTCAGGGAGTTTATAGGTCTCTATCTTTTGGCAGCCTGGAACGTTGTCTATGGCGATGATGGGTAGGTTCTCTGTC
>JAULUM010000081.1:0-3220 GCA_032111565.1 Rhodoluna sp.
CTGTAGTAGACGAGAACATCGTTGAAGAAGCTCCAGCAGAAGTTGTTGCAGAAGCAGTAGCTGAAGAAGCACCAGCAGTTGAAGAGGCTCCAGCAGCTGAAGAAGTTGCTGAAGTTGCAGAAGCAGCAGCCGAAGCTCCTGAGGCTGACGAAGCTAAGTAATCTCAATCAAAAAAGATCTCATGAATCAAGCCGTTGACCAATTGGTTGACGGCTTGATTCGATATCGGCTGGACCTTGCCTACGATGGCACTGATTTTGCTGGTTGGGCTAAGCAGCCAAAACTTAGAACCGTTCACGGCGAAGTATTAAAGGCTCTAATTACAATCTTTGGTCCAACTAAGAATGATTTTGGAATGAGGGTTGCTGGTCGAACCGATGCTGGGGTTCATGCTGAACACCAGGTTGTTCATCTAGATCTAACTCCAGCTCAGGTGAAACGTCTGGGTCGAAGCAATGATTTCCGAATGAAGATGAATGCCCTACTTCCGGATGATGTGAGAATCATCAAGGCAGCTGTTGCTCCGAAACACTTTCATGCCAGATACGGGGCTACCCATAGGAAATACCGTTACACCATCGCCGATGCCACCAGTGGCTGGAATCCCCTGAGAGCTCGATACAACCTATGGATCAAATACCCATTGGATTTAGAGGCTATGCAGGAAGCCAGTAAAGAGTTCTTAGGGCTTCATGACTTTGCTGCCTTCAGTAAGCCAATGCCTCATGGGACCACAATCAGGCTTTTGAGGTCTATTTCCGTCAAAAGAAACAAGGCTCTAGGGGGAGTGGTTGAAATAGAGCTCCTAGCCGATGCTTTTGCTCACAATATGGTCAGATCTATCGTCGGAGCCCTAATTAAAGCTGGGGCAGGGCGGACAACGGCCTCAGATATAGCCAAAGCCCTCAAATCTAAGTCTCGGGTGGGGCATAACTACAAGGTGGTTACCCCTGAAGGTTTGAGCCTGATCGAGGTCGGATATCCACCTAATAAGGACCTTGAAAGTCACGTCAGAATGACCCAACACACTAGATCTTTGGAAGATGATTAGGGATATTCCCCTAAATCTTCGGGTTGCATATCTGCATTGTTTGGGGCTAAACTTGGCTCTTGGTGCCTGAAACCATTTGGTTTAGCACATGTTGATGAATTACTAATTCATCGCCAATCCGATAAGAAATAGAAGGCAATTTCGTGCGTACTTATTCACCGAAAGCTCATGAGCTTCAGAACGACTGGCTAGTTATTGACGCCACCGATGTAGTTCTAGGTCGTTTGGCTGCAACTGCAGCTGCGTTACTACGCGGCAAGCACAAGGCAACTTTTGCTCCTCACATGGACAACGGAGACTTCGTTGTAATCATCAACGCAGACAAGGTAGCTCTTACTGGATCTAAGTTGCAGAAGAAGAACGCATACCGTCACTCTGGTTACCCAGGTGGTATGACTGCAACTACTTACGCAGAACTTCTGGAGAAGTCACCTGAGAAGGCAGTTGAGAAGGCAATCCGCGGAATGCTTCCTAAGAACACTCTTGGTCGTGACCAGCTTTCAAAGCTTAAGGTTTACCGTGGTGCAGAGCACCCACACGTAGCACAGGCTCCAAAGCCTTACACAATTGGACAGGTAGCGCAGTAAGCGCTTAGAAGGAAAGACAACAGATGCCAACTAAGAAAGCTGAAGCTCAAGAAGTAGCTGCTCCAGAGAGCTACACCACAGAAACTCCAACTGCTGTTGAAACAAAGCCAGCTAAGTCTCGTGGTCCACTAACTGTTCCAGGTGCAGGTCTAGGACGTCGTAAGGAAGCAGTTGCTCGCGTACGCATCAAGCCAGGTACCGGTGTTATCAAGATCAACGGTCGCGACTTGGCAGAATACTTCCCAAACAAGTTGCACCAGCAACTAGTTACAGACCCTTTCAAGGTTCTAGGTCTTCAGGACTCATACGATGTAACAGCACGTATCAACGGTGGTGGAGTTGCTGGTCAAGCAGGTGCACTTCGTCTTGGTATTGCTCGTTCACTAAATGAGATCGACCGCGACAACAACCGTCCAGCTCTAAAGAAGGCTGGATTCCTAAGCCGTGACGCACGTGT
The DNA here is from genome assembly GCA_032111565.1 of Rhodoluna sp. Classification (GTDB taxonomy): domain Bacteria; phylum Actinomycetota; class Actinomycetes; order Actinomycetales; family Microbacteriaceae; genus Rhodoluna. The sequence continues at coordinate 2,096 of JAULUM010000081.1, forward strand.
TATCGAGCGTAAGAAGGCTGGTCTTAAGAAGGCACGTAAGGCGTCTCAGTTCTCAAAGCGTTAATTCGCTTCGGGCTACTGCTCGTTTAGGCTTTGACCATGGCCCGCTTATTCGGTACCGATGGTGTTCGTGGAGTTGCGAATCGCGACCTCACAGTTGAAACTGCCCTTTCATTAGCTCAAGCTGCCGCATCTGTTTTAGGCGAGCAGGCTCGTAATGAAGGTCGAAGACCAATCGCTGTTATCGGACGCGATCCAAGAATCTCTGGTGAATACCTGAGCGCTGCTGTTGCCTCTGGTTTAGCTTCTTGCGGTGTTGATGTTTTTGATGCCGGTGTGATTCCAACTCCTGCAACTGCTTTTCTAACTGCTGACATAAACGCTGATTTCGGTGTGATGATTTCCGCATCACATAACCCAGCGCCTGACAATGGCATTAAGTTCTTTGCTGCCGGTGGACACAAACTTCCAGATGAAGTTGAAGATCAAATTGAAGTAGCAATGAGTGCTGATGTGCTTAGACCTATTGGTGGAGCTGTTGGTCGAGTTCAAAGATTTGCTGATGCTGAAGATCGATACATCGTTCATCTTCTAGGAGCCATTCCTAATTCTCTTGATGGACTAAAGATTGTTCTTGACTGCGCTCATGGTGCAGCTTCTGCAATTTCACCGCAGGTCTTTGCTGATTCAGGTGCAGAGGTAATTGTTATCGGTAATGATCCTGATGGGCTAAACATCAATGCTGGTTATGGATCAACGAGCATGAGCGCTCTCCAGGCAGCAGTCTTAGAGCACAATGCAGACATGGGCTTTGCTCACGACGGTGATGCTGATAGAGCACTTGCAGTTGATGCTGATGGAGCAATAGTCGATGGTGATCAACTGATGGCTATCCTTGCTCTTTCACTAAAAGCCAAGGGCGAGCTCGCAAGAAACACACTGGTAGCCACAGTGATGAGTAATCTAGGTCTTCGCATTGCCATGAAGGATGCTGGCATCGAAATGATTGAAACCAAGGTGGGTGACCGCTATGTTTTGGAGCAGATTCGTGAGGGTGGCTTCACTCTGGGTGGCGAGCAATCAGGACACATTATCTTTAGTCGCTTTGCAACAACTGGAGATGGA
>JAULUM010000082.1:0-1553 GCA_032111565.1 Rhodoluna sp.
AGAAGTTGCAGGTAGATGAACATGCTTAGGAAGTTTCTCAAGAAGCCACTTGCGGCTCTGCGCGTATGCAACCGGGTGTGTTGCAATTATCTTAATGTCTGAAAGCTTGGTGCCTGGTCTTGCAACGAGGTTGAAGCTAACTGGAACTAGGTACTCGCCATAGATTCTGATCTTGTCTGTTCCTGCGAGGGCATCGAGTGTTGCTGAGACTCCACCTTCTATTGAGTTCTCAACAGGAATGATTGCTCTTTTTGCTTTGCCTGAGATAACCAACTCAATTGCTTCGGCAACATGATTGACAGACATTTTCTTGGCATTCTTAGCCTCTTTCACCTGAGCTAAAGCAAGCTCAGTGAATGTGCCAACCGGTCCTAGGAACGCGAAGGTTAGGTTACTCGTTACTTTGGTTGACTTGGCAGGCATAAAGACAAGGTTAGAGGGAACTAAGGGGTATTTGCCAACACTTGATGGCCTTACCTCTTTACTGTCGATTGCCTAGCCTGCGGGCTCGGTGTAATCAGGAGCTGACTCTAAGCCCCAGAATTCTTCCAGAGTCTTGATTCCCTTAGTTTTCATTTCAGTTGCTAGCTCAATACCTACGAATCTGAAGTGCCAAGGCTCGTATTGGAATCCAGTGATGGGCTTATACCCCTTTGGATAGCGCAACACAAAACCGAACTCGTGGGCATTCTCGGCAAGCCAGATTCCTGTTTCGGTTTTACCGAAGCAGACCATAATCACACAGCCTTGTCCTCTGACTGAAAAATCTGCTGCAAGGCCCAACTGGTGTTCAGAGTGCCCAGGGCGAGCAGATAGTTTCTCAGCAACTGCCAATCCCCTAGTGTCTCTGGTTCGGTTGTACAGACCCTGCTGGTTTTTGTAAGTTCTAAAGCCGCTGTTCAAGATCAGTGTTCCTTTGCCGGCTTCAACCATGGCTGCAGCTAGCTCAACAGTTGCAATCGCAGCTTCTTCACGCATCTGAAGCCCAAATGGGTTCTGAACTTTTGGTTTTGGAAAAGCAGGGAAAGCTAGAGATGCTGGTTGGTATTTCAGTGGAGAAATCTGTCTTTGCTTGTTTACAACCACCCAGATTGAATCTGCTTCATCGATTGCGTACTTCGGCGGGTCAAAGATGGTGACTGGTTTGGGTTGGACCTGGTTGGCGATGTTCTGGATTGATTCAGGCAGTTCAGCTACCTGATCAGAGATAATCTTTGGAAGTCCAAAGACAGTTACTGCTCCGACAGCTAAAGCACCGACCACTGAGAGAGTCACCAAGCGCCGCAGGCGCATGGATACTCTTCGGTTGTTTTGAGGCATGTTGCCAGCCTAACTTTGCTTGCAAAGATTCCTTCGGAGCTTAGACTTAGGAGTAACACGGGAGTTTGGGTAAACCAGACTGAGAGGAAGACTAAAGTCTTCGACCGTCGAACCTGATCTGGGTAATGCCAGCGCAGGGAGGACACTCTTGATACATCCCGTGCCTACCTTCAATCAAAGGGGCACGTAGTGAAAAAACTAACAACAATGCTTGTTGCATCCAGCCTGCTACT
>JAULUM010000083.1:0-1591 GCA_032111565.1 Rhodoluna sp.
ATTCACATTTTAAACCTGCTCAGAAGCTTTCTGGTAGCTAAATTTGTCGTATTAGGGAGGTGGTTGATCCAGCAGCTCAAAGCATGTTATCTGAGACTTAAAGCCGTTGCCTACTCCGTCTTTGATGTCCGAGCCCGTCACGATTCGCACGAGCTTTGATGTGTCCGGCTGGATCTGGTAGATAAACAAAGTGCCATCGCTCGAGTGCAGCAACACTTGCTCCGTGCTCTTGCAGAACCGGATGTCTCTAATTTCACCTGATTTAGGCGGTGGGAAGATTGTGCTTGCAAGGTTGTCTCGGTACTTGCTGGGCGTGAACAAAGCAATTGAATTGTCCGTGTATAGTGCGTAGTAATAAGAAGGAAGATGCTGCTTCTCCAGCTCTCTTGTTGCGAACAACGCGCCCATTTTATTGACTTTACTGTTGCTTGAGTAGAACATTTCCAACTGGATGTTGAGGTTGCCAATGTGAAACATGCACCCGTCACTTAAGACGATGAAGTGGCAGGGGTTCTCAGCAGAGATCAGCCAAATATTTTTGGGCGTGAAACCGATGTCGAACTAGTAGAGCTGTTTAAATGACTCAACTGACCACATCCGGATCGACTGGTCCAGACTTGTTGTCAGAAACTGAATACCATCCCGCTAGAACTTGATGCCGGTGATGGCCTGCGAGTGACCTTTGAATTGGTGCACGTGATTCGGCTTGCTCGCATGTTCCTGGTCTGCACTCCCGTTTATGCCAGGCTCCTCCTACAGCTTCCACAGGTTGAGCTGGCCCTGAGAGGAGGCCACTAGGAAGTATCGGTACTTTTGACTGAGCGCCACATCGGTGATACGGTTGGTCTCCCGGTCACACCCGATGTCTTTGCAAAAACGGATTCGTTTGCCATTCGCCAAGTTATGGAAGCATACAGTGTCGAAGGTCCAGCTGAGGAACACTTTTGAATCTGTGTCGATGCGTACCCTCTGCACCCATTTGGGGCTGTCTTCAAGAACATAGAGCTGTCTCAATTTGATAGTCAGTGACTTCCCGTGAGGATCAAGCTTAACTGCAACACTCGGAGGCTGCGTCCGCTTCACATCAAATTGGAACACGAGCACGCCATCTACGCCTGCAGTAACAAGCCTGCTTTCTTGCTCAAAGAACTAGCAGTGGTTGATTTGCCTGGTGTTGAGCAATAGTTCTCGTTAGTGATACAGGTGCTCGTTGAACACATGCAGTTTGAAGTCGGTCGAGACCACAAGGTAAAGCTACACAGTTATGACAATAAAGCCTTACTTGATGTCGAGGTGAGTAGCAGATCCATGACACCAGAGCGAACCGCGGCACTTCCGAGAAGTTCGTTGAAAATAAAGTTGCTTGCTTATGTGGAGACCACACATGCAGACTGCGCTCGTTGAATGAGACATAGCCTCGAGTTGTTGGATTCCAGAACACATGTCTTGCTCCCTGGCGGTCGTGCTTGCTGTAAGTGCCTATGAAGTGGTGTCCGAACTGGAACCTACGCTGCATTCCTTCAACAGCGGTTTCATCTTCTTCTTGCATTTTAATTATTAACTCGTGTTGTGGGGTTTTGGGGTTTTGGGG
>JAULUM010000084.1:0-36156 GCA_032111565.1 Rhodoluna sp.
ATGATCACCATGTGATGAGCGTTAACTTTACAGGACCTCTGATGCTCATCAAAGCATTCCTTCCAGAATTACTAAAGAAACCAGAAGCTCATATTCTCAACGTCTCTTCAATGGGTGCCTATGCTCCGGTTCCAGGACAAAGTGTTTATGGTGCATCGAAAGCTGCAATCAAACTTCTTACCGAAGGTTTGAGATCTGAACTTATCGACACCAAGGTTGGAGTAACAATCGTTTTCCCTGGCGCAATCGCCACAAACATTGCGGCTAACTCAGGCATGGCTGCAATGCAGTCAGATTCAAGTGCTTCTTCATTCCCAACCACTCCAGCAGACCTTGCAGCCAAGCTAATGGTTGATGCAATAGAGAAGAACACTCCTCGAGTTGTCATTGGTAAAGATGCCAAAACAATGGACTTCTTATCAAGATTGAACCCTTTGTATGCAGCCAAGCTGATCTATAAGCAAATGGGTGCACTACTCAAATAATTAGCCTTTACAGGGTTTAAGGGGTTGTTTCCTTGACCCAGGTAGCAACCTCAGAGTTGAAGATGTTTGGCTGTTCTTCTTGAGGTAAGTGAGCGCTCTTAGGGACAAGAACCAGCTTGTTGTTCTTGATCTCGGTGGCTAGTTTCTCGGTATTTGCCGTTGGCACTACCTCGTCAAACTTGCCTGTAATCAACAGGGTTGGCTGGTTGATTGAACCTAGGTTCTCGACCAGTTTGCTGTCTCTAGGGGCCGTTGAAAACTCCCAGAAAGCCCTCTCCCAGCCCTTTATCTGGAGTGGAGCGGTGTAACCCTCACTAACCTCTTCGGTCAGTTGAGACTGGTCGTAATAGCTTCTCTTGAGTAAGTCTTGGCCGCTAGTAGCAACCTCACGGACTAGGAATGGCCCTAGACGGTCAATCTGTGGGATGACCTTCAGTGGGTTGATCCAAGAGGTTCCTGTGCCATTTGAATAGACAGCAGGAGCCACGAGAATGAGTCTCTGGACCTTTTCTGGGTTCAACCTGGCATACTCTGCTGCCAAATGACCGCCGGCTGAGTGACCCACCAGGATTACCTCTTGGTCTGCCCCGAACTCTTCAATTAGCCCGTCAAGAATCTCGAAGTTACCTTCAAAGCCATATGGGTTAGCCCCGCTCCAACTGGTTGGTCTGTCGGTGAAACCAAAGCCTGGACGGTCATAGGCAAGAACTTCACCCTGCTTACTCATCGAATCCATCACATAGCGCCAAGAGAAGGTGCTAGCTCCAAAGCCATGCAACAGGATAAACAGTGGAACATTCTCTGCCTTGTTGCCCGAGTATGCTTCGGTGTCTATATGGACGTTGATGTCATTGATCATCGCAAACTCGGCACTAGCGCCAGCTGCTTCAATGTTGGTTTTAGTTCCGCTGGATTCAAATGGAATGACCATGGGAACAATAAGGAAAGCTGCAATACCGAGTAATAGGGCTCGGGTCATAAATTTACGGAACGCTCGCATGAGCCCTAGTTTATGGTTTACTTCCCCAGTTACCTAGGAAGAGTGAGCCTACTTGGCTGAAGAGTCAGTCTTCTTTGGACCATTAGTCTTCTTAGTCGCAAAGGCAAAGATAGCAAGACCTGTAACAAGCGTTCCTGCTCCTAGACCATAAGAAACAACGTCAGCTGCTCTATCGGTGTCCACAAACACACCAACGAAGATAACCGCAATAATCGCCACAACAACACCGATTAGCTTCGACTTGAGATCATCTAGGTCATTTACCTGGAGCCAAGAAGGAACTTCTAGTTCGGTGTCGACAAACAACTCATAAAGACCATAACCAATAACCAGAAGAACTGTTCCAAGAAGAATTGCATCAACTGCTGTTAGAACCTCAACGATAGTTACCTTGAGATACGAGGCACCTGTGACGCTGTCATACACAGCCTCAATCATGGCTATTGAACCTTGAGCCATAAGCAACAAAGCTCCAATAATGGATGCAACAGCTGGAATAAACACTACGTAACGGGTCAGACCTAGAATTTTCCTCATGCTCCAAAGTCTATGCCCGAATGGGGTTTAAGGCTGAGTCACATACCTTCAGGCTCTAAGGATTATTGGTGATGTCTATAGCATTTGAGACACCTATTGCCCCAGATGAAGACTTAACGATAGCCGCAATGGTTATTTTGGCTCCAGCTGTGTAATTTGCTCCAGTCAGAATCATCTTCCAGTCTGGTGCGTCATCAACTCCTAGAACCTGCCAGGCACCTTGTCCGACCTTAATAACAAAGGTGCAGGTTGATGGGTCATCCCAGTTGGCAATAGTTGCTCTAGGTTTCCAGATAGCGACACCTTGGTCTTTAGTGACCGTGAGAGTGATCTGATCAACTGATGACCTCTGAGGCAGAGCACTCTGAGCCTTTAGAACAACAGCCTGACGATCCCCAACAGAGATTGTTACAAAGCCTTGAGCATCTGAGGTTACGCTCTGAGTTTGGCCCCAGACCTGGCTGAACAAGGTGTTAGGACTAGAAGTCTTGATTCTCAAACCTGTTCTTATGCTCTGGGAGTTATTCAAAGCAACTAGGTATTCCAATCGGTTAGCTGCATCGATTCGACTGAAGGCAATTACGTTATTGCCCGAATACCTTTGAATTTGGGCACCAAGCTTTAGGGCAGGGTGTTGATTTCTCAAAGTATTCAGAGCAGCAATTCGTTCTTGAATTGGATGGTTACGTTGAGTTAGGTAACTTCCGGTGCCAATAGGGTTTGCTGCGATTCTTGGTTCTGAACGCCAAGATGAAACACCTGTTGGGAAGAGATCTTGTCTGGCTTCTTTATCGCCACCGGTTCCAATGATTCCAACTTCGTCTCCATAGTAAACATTTGGAATGCCTCTAGACATATACATAAGGTCATAACCCAGAAGAGCATCTCCCCAAAGGTCATTCTGCGGGGATCCTGCGTTCTTGAGCATTAACCCAAAGCGACCCATGTCATGGTTGCCCAAGAATGTTGCCTGATTGTATGCATTGGTTTTATTGGTTGTATACCAGTCATCTGCAGCAAAGACGTTAGTGATGTCAGTGATGTTGTTGCCAGAAGCAAATTGAACCGCTGCACCTTGGAAAGCAAAGTCAAGAACAGATGGAATGCCCCTGTTTCTAACAAAGTCAGTTAGGTTACCTGTTCCAAAATCGTAAACTTCACCAAAAGCAAATAGATCAGGTTTCTTCTGATTTGTTAGCTCAAGAACTCTTGGCCACCACTTCCCCAAGAAAGCATCATCAACATGCTTGGCTGTATCAATCCTGAAACCATCAATACCGTAGTCATTAACCCAGTCTGCATAAACTTGCGCAAAACCCTCAATAACTTCAGGCTTCGCAGTAGCGATATCGTCAAGACCAAAGAAATCTCCGAATTGCGCCTGTTCTTTGTTATTCCAGTTCTGAACATCTCCACGGTTGTGATAGTTGGAAAGATTATTCAGGAATGCTGGCTTTCTTAGGTTGACATCATTAGGAGATACGGCTGGAGTTCTAGGTGCTCCGAAGCTGTAATTGCCAGATGTGTAGTAGTTAACGTCTCCGGTGTGGTTCATAACAATGTCTAGAACAACCTTCATGTCCTGGGAGTGAACGCAGTCAACAAATGCCTTGAAATCAGCCTTAGTTCCTAGGTGTGGGTCAATGTCTGTGAAGTCTGTGATCCAGTAACCGTGATAGGAAGCACTTGAGCCTTGAACATAGCGCTGCTTGAAAGGTGGGGTTATCCATACTGCTGTAAAGCCCATGTCCTTGAGCCTCTTGACTCCATTGCCTGTGGTGCAACCATCAGTTAGACCAGCTAAGTCCCCGCCGTGATAGTAAGCCGTTGAAGATGGATCAAAACCAGTCACATCTCTTGAACCAGTAATGCCCATTCGGTCATTGGCTGTGTTGCCGTTTTGATATCTGTCGGTCATCACAAAGTAGATGTTGTCTCCAGCCATAGCTGAACGAATAGATGAAGAAGCTAGTTCCTGTGCCTGTGAAAGTGTTGGAGCAATACCTGGAACTGGTGGAAGCGGAGGCTCAGGTTGAACGATGACAGGAGCTTTATCCATAGGAACTGGGATTGTGTATCTAAGAGTCTTATCTGTGTTCACAGAACCCGCTTCAAACCAGATTTCACCCTTGGTGGCTGCGATGTTCACAAGTTGATCCAGATCAGATGGGTCCTTGAGGTTTCCCTTGTGCATGATGATTGGAATAGTTTTCGAGTTGGGAATTAAGGGAATCTCATACTTCACTCCCCAAGGTCCCACATTAGGACTAACCGGAAGAATCGGGCTTGCCCAATTCACTTTGAGAGTTGTTCCACCATTGTCATCATTCCAAGCATGCAAACCCCAACCGGTGTAATCTCCATCGGCACGGTGATAGTGAACGGTCAGTTTGTCATTCGCCCATGACTCAGAAGTTCTAACTCCAGAGAAGCTATCGCCCACCCAAACCTTGCCTGCTTTTCGAGGGTTGACAGTGTAAGTTTTACCGGCTTTGGATTTGTTGTAGATAGTGAACTTTAAAACAGAGGTAGTTCCCGAAACAGGAACTAACACAAATCGCTTGGAGCCTGACGCACTGAACTTATAGCTCTTAGTACTCTTACCGATTGTTACCTTGACTGAACGATTAGATAAAGCTGCGCCTTTAGCAACTAATGAAATCTTTAGTCTTTGAGTTGCTGATGTTTCATTTAGAAAAGGAACTCCCTTTGAGTTCAACCAAAGCTCTCTCGTCGTGGAAGGGTTTATTGCCACCGATGAGTTAGTTATCCTAGTCGCCTTGACTCGAACCGAAGTTGATCCAGAAGGAACATTCACAACTCCAAACCAACCGAAGGAATCCTGACCAATCAGCCTGGACTGTGTTTGAGAGTTTGCGTTTGCAGCATCAATAAGAGTGATCTTCGCGTCTGCTGGAACCACACCTGAAACGCTAGGTACGTGAACAACTATCTGATAGCTCTCCTGGGCTGAAGCCTGAGGTGCTAGACCTACATTTGGCAAAGCCAGGGTTAGTGCTAGAAGTAGGAATTGAGGGGTACGTAAACGTTTACTTATGCTCATAAGGAAAGCCTAACTAATTGCCGAAACTTGGTTTCTGGGAAAGTTCTGGGAGGCGCCGATCCTGTCCTCGAACCAAGCAAGGCGGACTTGAACCTCAGAATTTGTTAGGTTTAAACAACATTTTGTCCACTAGAGCTTCATAGCCCCAATCCGCTTTAAGACAAAGGAGTTCTGGGTTGAAAGTATTTCATGACAATTCAGCAGACAAGCTGTCAAAAGTAGAACTGCATTTTGGCTCAGACCAGAAAATTGAACTTTGGATCGAATCCAGCGTTGAGCTTGATAAGAAAGCAGATTCCTGGCTTTTCTTATTGCTCCCTGTTTGCCTCCAGTTAGGTGAAGATCTAGAGATGAATGGCTCGCTATCCGAGACTGCCATTGCTGCCTTCCATAAAGCAAAACTAGAACTCCTTCGTGGTCATCCAAGGATGCACGACATTGATCTCATTTATAAAAGACCATTTGCTGAAATAACAGATACACCTGAAACACGGCGCACTGGTCTTTTTTATTCAGGTGGACTTGATTCGACCTACGCAAGTGAGATGCAACCTGAAATTAACACGCTCATAAGTGTTTGGGGATTTGATATTCCAATCACTAACGAGAAGCACTGGCAGCTCACCACAGAAATGTTGGAACCTTATGCAAAAGAATTAGGTAGAGATCTGATTTTGGTGAAAACAAATATCAGAGAGCTCTCTAATGGACTCCTCGAGTGGGGAGGTGACTATCACGGAACTGCTTTGTCTGGAGTTGCTGCTTCACTTTCTCAACACTTGAACAAGGTCTTCGTCTCTGCAGGGTTTGTTAGGAAGAAACCAAATTGGGGGCATTCACCTAGTCTTTACAACGCTTTCAATACCAGCTACCAAGAAATTGAAGAAACAGATCCAGTCAAGCGAATTGCCAAAGCTGCAGCCATGGCAAACAATCCAAGAACCGCAGACATTAGAGCTTGCTATAGAAATGTCAAAGGACTTGCCAACTGCGCCACCTGCAAGAAGTGCGTCAGAACAAGACTGGAGTTTGATTTGGTAGATGCTAAGTATCGACCAGTCAATCTAGAAACAAGACCTTCTCTAGGCGAACTCGCTAAGAGCAAACTGACCTATTGGGACTATCTTTTCTACCTGGAGGCGTTCCGGTGGGCTAGAGCACAAGGCTTCAAAGGAGTGCTTGCCCCATTTCTCGTGATTACTTTTGCTAGAATTAAAAGCATCTTTCACATTCCCCTTGAAAAGTTTATGACTAGATTGGGGTTACTGACACGAAAGCCTAAGAAAAAAAGAAAATCAAGTTGGCTAATTCGCTTACTAAAGCGCTAACGCCCAGTGCATACCCCTCTGCAAATTAAGAGACTGATCTAAACTTCCAGCTCTAGAAGTCGATTCTTAGCAGAGCTGCCGAGGCAGCTGCTGCAAGGACAACGACTATAAATGGCGCTTTGAATTTCAAAAGCACGAACGCTAAGAGAAGTGACGCGAATCGGGCGTCCAAAACGAATTCCTGCCTGTTCGCAGCACTGTTTGAGCTGACAAAAGTTTGCACGCCGACAAGCCCGGCTAGCAGTGCAATTGTGAGAAAACTCGCGAGTTTTTGCAGAAACTTTGATTCCAATAATCTGCGAGGCACAAGGTGACCTAAGTACTTCCAAGAAAACACAGCTGCTGAGGCAGCAATAATCGCTACCCAGCTATTCATGCTTACCTCGATTCAGGGCGAAACCAACCATAACCGCAACAAAAGCTCCCAGTAAAACTGGTGGGCCAGATGGCAAAACTAGTGAGAATAGTACGCTCACGACTACAGCTGTGGATGCAATGATTGCTCCGGTGGACTTTTGAATTCTTGGCCAGACCAAAGCAAATAGTGCTACTGCGGCAGCCGCATCTAACCCAAATGTTTTAGGATCGCCGATTTGTTGACCGAGGAAAGCCCCAAGAACAGTCGCTAGATTCCAGAAGACGAACACTGATATTCCAGTGAGCCAGAATCCCTTGCGTTGCTCTTCAAGAGTTTGACGGGATGTTGATACTGCCGCACTTTCATCAATGGTCAGCTGTGCTGCCAAAATCTTGCGAATGCCCTTGGTCTCAAGAATTGGAGCAAGACTCAGTGCGTAAAAACCATTTCTAATTCCAACTAGCCAAGCAGATGTTATTGCTGTGACGAGATCCGCGAAACCAACTGCAACAAAGGCAACCTGTGAGCCACCACTGAACATCAGGACACTTAGGGCAAGAGTCTGCCAGATGTCAAAACCAGCAGTGACTGAAAGAGCACCAAATGAGATTCCATAAACGCCAGTAGCAATTCCAACGCTTAATGAGACATTGGAGACTTTTCCAGCAGAATTTCTCATAACGTAAATACTCTCAGAACCCTCAAACCAAACGCGTAATCAGGGCGAATTGGATGATTTACTTTTCGCCCCTAGAAGGACTCCCCTGAGCTCACTAAACTCCCCAAAGCGCCCTCGGCAGGAATCGAACCTGCGACCAAGAGATTAGAAGGCTCTTGCTCTATCCACTGAGCTACGAAGGCTTGCCTATGAAAAACACGGCTCCTCTAGTTTAGCCCCTCACTGTGGTTAGAGTTAGGTGTGCTCAAAAGACTAATCACTATTTCAAGGCCTGTACTGTGGGTCAACACCATTGGCACGACCATGATGGGTCTTTGGCTGACTGGGACTCTATGGAGCTGGGATGCTATCTGGTTGCTCCTTTGGGTGACTTTGCCTTTTAACCTTCTTATCTACGGCATCAACGACATCTTTGACCAGGAAACCGACAACATCAACATCCGCAAGGGTGGCTATGGTGGGGCAAAGATTGACCCGAAAGAGGTACCTTGGATTTCTTGGGGTGTTGTCCTCCTAAACTCCCCTTTCCTAGTGTTCTTTGCTTTGAACTACTCACTGGAAGCCAACCTTTGGATCTGGGCATACAGCCTGACCTTCCTTTTCTATTCGGCACCTCCGGCAAGATTCAAAGGTCGGCCATTTCTTGACTCAATCAGTAACGCTGACTACGCCTTCCCTCTTGCCATAGTTCCTCTGGCCTTAGGTGAAGAACCAATCTGGCTTGCTGTCTTTGCTCTTATGGCTTGGAGCCTGGCTAAACATACCTACGATGCAATTCAAGACATTGAAGAGGATGAGTTTGTTGGGATCAAAACAACGGCTGTTTACCTAGGGGCAAAGAAGTCTTTGGTCTGGGTTGGCTTCTGGTGGCTAGTTTCAACCATCATGTTCGCCTTTGTAAACATTCCTCTAGCCATTGCTAACGGTGCTTATGCATTCTGGTTGATCTGGCTAATGATCAAAGATGATTCTGCCACCAATGCAAAAAGAATCTATAAGTACTCTGTCGCTTTTCCTTATGTAGTGGGAACTGTTGCAGGTTTTCAACTTGTCTTCTTCATGGCTTTGGAGCTTCTGTAATTGAAAAAGAGAATCATCATTGTTGGAGCAGGACTAGGTGGCCTCACAGCAGCTGCCCTCTTAGCTAAAGCAGGACATGAAGTAACTGTCCTAGAGAAAAACAACTGGGTCGGTGGCAAATCAAGAAGAATTGAAGTGGCTGGCCAAAGAATTGATACCGGACCTTCACTTGTCACATTCCCAGGAGTACTAAAAGAACTCTTCTCTCGTTATGACAATCTAGGTGCAGCTAGCGATGCAGCCTCCATTGCCGATCTGAACCTTGAGAGGCTTCCTGAGGTTGGTAAGTACTTCTTCGGGAAAGAGGTTGTTAATCTTCCTGTTGAAGAAGGCCATCCTTGGTTTTCTGCATGGCAGAGATTTGAAAAAGAACACGGTGGACTTGGTCCTCAGATTGTGAAGCTTCTTACTTCGGATCCTTTTGATGCCAAGACCCTACCTGCAGTCACAGCTATCTCAAAAAACTATGGTGTTCGTCTTTCAACGAGCTCATACCTCAAGCATCTTCATTGGATGCCTGCAGGATTGAAAGAAGTAATTGCTATTCATACTCTCAATGCAGGTATCGCTCCAGAGAGAACACTCGCTCTCTATGCAACCATGCCTGCTGTTATGGCTAATGAAGGAATCTTTGTACCAGTTGGTGGAGTGTATGAAATTGTTCTAGCGCTAGAAAGGCTTGCTCTTGAAGCAGGAGCAACAATCAGGACTGGTGTTCAGGTTTCAAATATCACTAAGGGTTCAGTTGTTGTTGAAGGTGAAGAACTAAAGGCTGATTACATTATTGGAGCAGCAGATGCTCAGGTGATTGATTCTCTTCTAGGAAAGAAAGTAAAGACTCCTAAGCGAGTTTCTTGTTCAGGGGTTGCGCTCTTTGCCGTTCTGAAAGAACCACTACCGGAACAAACAGTTACCCATTCCGTGATTATGCCTAGTTCTCCTAAGTCACTGCACGAAAGCCTCGATCAGACTCAACTACCTGCTGAAACAATGGCTTTCTTGAACTATTACAAGCCAGGACACATTTATCCGAACACCAAGGCAACTGCCGCTATCTTGCTAACTGCTCCGGCTAACGGAGAGCGCTTTAGTTTAGAGAGTGATTTTGTTCAAGGAGAGCTCAAGAGAATCAGTTCACTTATTGGCCTAGAGGGTAACCTTGCGGATCTGATTCTTGATTACAAGATTTTAGATCCGATGTATTTTGCTGAGTTTGGGGCTAAGGGTGGTGCTCTATACGGTGCAACTAGACCCATATGGCAGGGTGGGCCATTTCATAGGCCTGGTTACTCTTCAATACTTCGTCCTTGGCTTTGGCGAGTTGGGGCTTCAGTTCACCCAGGAGGCGGGATTCCAGCTGTTATCGGTGGTGCAATGAACTCGGTGGCTCGCCTAATAAAAGCCATAGATAAGGTCTAAGCGACTCTGTTCTCGGGTAGTTAGCAAGTCTAAAGTTTGTTAGCCTAGGAATACGGGGTAAAAACTTCTTACCTAGGTAACCAAAACTATTGGAGATTCATGTTCAGCCTGTCAAAAATAAGCCTTGCCAACCGTTCAGTGGTAGCGCTACTAACTTCTATCCTTGCCGTATTTGGCTTCATTTCAGTTGGTTCGCTAAAGCAAGAGCTATTCCCTTCTCTTGAGTTCCCTCAGGCAGCTATCGTCACCACCTATCCCGGTGCTGCTCCTGAAGTAATGGACACTCAGGTCAGCCGAGTGATTGAAGCAGCGGTTGAATCTGTTGAAGGTGTTACTACCACTTCATCAACAAGCCAGAGCAGTCTCTCAACTGTTCGAGTTACTTTTGACTTTGGTATCACCTCAGCGAAGGTCACTGAATCGTTAAACGCAGCGCTTGATTCCGTTAGATCAAATCTCCCTACTGGATCTAATGCTCGAGTCATTAGCGGTGGTCTCGGAACCATCCCAGTTCTAGTTCTAAGCGTTGCTGCTGACTCAGGTGATAACACTGAGATTGCCAAGCTGCTTCCAGATATCGCACCGGCACTTTTTAAGAAGGTCCCTGGAGTAAAGGACGTTCAAATCGGTGGTATTCGTGAATACCGCGTAAACATGAAGCTCAATGCAGCTTTGATGGCTCGAAATGGAATCACCCAGCAGAGCATCACCAACGCCCTGAGAACAAATGGTTTTGTTATTCCTGCAGGTACTCTTCAGGACAGTGAAGGGCAGATCACAGTTCAGGTTGGAACACCAGTTGAATCTGTTGCAGCACTAAAGTCTCTTCCTGTTGCAGGCTTGAACCCAACACAGGTTTTAACCATTGGAGACATCGCCAAAGTTAGCTACGAGCTAGCTCCGATTGAATCTATTTCCAGAGTTGATGGCATGCCATCACTTGCTATCTCAATTACTAAGACTCAAGAAGGAAACACTGTTTCTATCTCCAGAGGTATCAAGCCTTTGGAAGAGGAGCTAGCAACCAAACTAGGTGGCAATGTAACCATCAAGGAAACTTTCAACCAGGCACCATTCGTTGAGAAATCAATCAATGACCTAGTCAAGGAAGGCCTACTTGGTCTTACCTTTGCGATTCTGATCATCTTAGTCTTCCTAAGATCATGGAGATCAACACTGGTAACAGCTATTTCTATTCCAACCTCGCTATTGGTTGCCTTCATTGGTCTAGCTGGCTTTGGTTACTCGCTTAACCTATTCACACTTAGCGCACTAACTATTGCGATTGGTCGTGTAGTTGATGACTCCATTGTGGTTATTGAAAACATCAACCGACACTTGGCCTATGGCGAGAAGAAGATTGAAGCAATCATCAACTCAGTCAAGGAAGTAGCAGGCGCAATTACGGCTGCCACATTGACAACAGTTGCTGTATTCCTACCTATTGCAGTAGTTGATGGTCTAGTTGGTCAGCTGTTTAGACCATTCGCTCTAACCTTCGCGTTAGCGTTGGTGGCTTCACTATTCGTATCTTTGACAATCGTTCCAGTTATTGCCTACTGGTTCCTAAAGACGCCAGTAGTTGAAGAAGGTATGACTGAGGCTCAAGCTAAGAAGTTTGCAGAGAAAGCACGTAAAGAAGAGGAAGAGCACGAAAAGAAGTCATGGCTTCAGCGTGGGTACATTCCTGTTCTAACTGCAACTCAGAAGAGACCAGTCATCACCATCGTTGCTTCATTCCTAGTACTAGTCTTCACGTTTGGACTTGTTCCACTACTGAAGACCAACTTCATTGGTAACTCAGGTTCAACGACCTTCAGCATCAACCAGGAAGTTCCACTAGGAGCATCCCTTGAAGACAAGGCTAGAGCCGCTGAAGGTGTTGAGAAGATTCTTCTAGAAAGCGGTGACACCGTTGCTGTGACAACCACAATTGGTGGAACAGCAGATAGTCGTGTGGCTTTCGGTCAGTCAGCTGGTGGCATCCAGATTCAGGTTTCTATCAAAGAAACAGTGAAGGGTGATGCATTCCAAACCAAGATGCAGGAACTCTTCGATGCTGATCCAAGTCTTGGAAAAGTTAGCTTCCAGAGTGGACAGTCATTCGGATCGAGCGGAACTATTGACGTTACCGTGACAGCTCAGACTGATGAGCAACTTAGAGAAGGTATTGAGTTAGTTCAGGAGGCTCTAGAAGGAAAGATTGACAACGTCTCCCCTGATGTAGTGACAACTCTTAGCCAGAAACAAAGAACACTAAAGGTAACTGTCGACCGTGAGGCTGCAGCCAGAGTTGGCCTAAGTGAAATCGTTGTTTCTAACCTGGTCTCTAGCACTATGAGCCCACAGAGTGTTGGAACAATCAACATCGATAACAAGCAGACCGACATCTTCATAAAGTCTGAGAACGTTCCAGACACAGTTGCTGAAGTTAGAGCAATTCGTATCCCAACTTTCGCAGGATCTGTGCCATTGACTGATCTCGCCAAGGTTGAACTCGTTTCTGTTCCGACTAAAATCACCACTCAAGACGGTGACCGCGCAGCAACTGTTTCACTGACCCCTAATGAAGATGCCAGTCTAGGTGCAATCACCATGCAGGTATCAGAAAAGGTTGCTGAGCTTCAGGACAAGATGCCAGCTGGAGCAACTCTTCTACCCATAGGTGGTGTGTCAGCAGATCAGGCAGAATCATTCGGTCAGCTGTTCCTAGCATTGCTTGCTGCTATCGCGATTGTGTACCTAATCATGGTTGCAACCTTTAGAAGCTTGGCTCAGCCACTAGTTCTTCTAGTGTCAATTCCATTCGCTGCTACCGGTGCTTTCGTTGCCCTTCTAGCAACCGACACAGCTCTTGGCCTCCCAGCACTGATTGGTATGTTGCTACTTGTGGGAATCGTGGTTACTAACGCGATTGTTCTGATTGACCTCATCAACCAGTACCGACTACAAGGTATGCCGTTTGAAGAAGCAATCATCAACGGTGCTCGTCAGAGACTACGTCCTATCTTGATGACTGCTTTGGCAACGATTGGAGCTCTAAGCCCACTAGCACTAGGTTTCACAGGTTCTGGAGGGTTTATCTCCCAGCCACTAGGAATCGTAGTTATCGGTGGTCTCTTCTCATCAACCATCCTGACTCTGGTCATCGTTCCTGTTCTATACCGCTTGGTTGAAGGACGCAAAGAACGTAAGGCTATGAAGAAGGCAGCTAAGACTTCAGCTAAGTCTGAAGGTAAGAAGCCAACTGCTAAGAAGGTAGCCGCCAAGGCTGCCCCAAAGAGCAAACCAGCTACGAAGAAGTCTGCAACTAAGGCTGCTTCGAAGCGTAAGCCATCAGCTAAGACTGCTTAGCCCTAAAAGGTAAACTATGTGGAGCCCTCGATGTCGGGGGCTCTACCTAGTTTGAAGGAATGATGAACATACCCGAGTACCTAGTCTGGATTGACTGCGAGATGACAGGGCTAAACCCTGAAACTGAATGCATCGTAGAAATCGCAGCAATTGTCACCGACTTTGATCTAAACGTCATCGATGACGGAATTGATTTAGTTATTAAGCCTCGTGAGGGAACTGTCGAGGCGATGGGCGACTATGTACGTCAGATGCATACCGACTCTGGTTTGATCAATGAATTTGCTTCAGGAATTGACCTAGCTGATGCTGAGGCTCAGGTTCTTGAATACATTAAGAAATACATACCAAACCCAAAGACTTCTCCCCTAGCAGGTAACACCATTGGCACTGATCGAATGTTCATTTCCAGATACATGCCTAATCTTGATGCTCACCTGCACTATAGAAACATCGATGTTTCAACCATCAAGGAACTGTCCAAGCGCTGGTACCCAAGGGTTTATTTCCAAGCCCCTAAGAAAGATGGTGGGCACAGAGCCCTTGCGGACATCCTTGAATCTATTGAAGAGCTCAAGTACTACCGCAGCACAGTATTTGTTGAGGCTCCAGGCCCTTCCACTGAAGAGGCCCAAGCACTAGCGGAAGCCCTCAAGACTGATAAACTTTAGAGGTTGATTTCGGAGCAATCCGAGAAACACATGGTGGGTATAGCTCAGCTGGTAGAGCGCCTGGTTGTGGTCCAGGATGTCGCGGGTTCAAGTCCCGTTACTCACCCCAAAAGATAAGCCCGATCGCATGATTGGGCTTATCTCATTTTGCAGTTGTCTGTATTTCACCATCGCCGTAGGTGGCTTTGATTTCGCTAATTACTACCCGATAACTCCTGTACCAGTTATGAACCTTAGCTTTAGCCTCTTGGTGATCTTCGAAGCGAGCGAACTTTGCAATTGTGTCCATGTCTTCAAAGTAGTAAATCGAATTCTTAGTCTCGCCGTCTTGACTCAACCAACGCTCAACACCTATGAATCCTTCGAGAGTATGAGCGTATGCATCAATTGATTCATCCAATCGATAAAACTCTTCGTCGTAGTTCCCAGGCTTGAAGATGAATTGAGCTGCAAACACTTCTAAGCGTTTGCTCTCTCAAGAACTAGTTCTCTAACACGAGCAGCATCTGCTTGGCCCTTCATGGCTTGCATAACTGCACCAATGACTGCTCCTGCTGCTTGAACTTTGCCTTCACGGATCTTTTCTAATACATCAGGTTGTTTAGCTAGAGCTTCATCAATTGCTGCGATAAGAGCGCCATCGTCTGAAACTACTTCAAGGTTTCTTGAAGAAACAATCTCAGTTGGAGATCCTTCCCCTGCTAGAACTGCTGAAAGAACTTCACGAGCGATACGGTCATTTATCCTGCCCGATTCAACCAGTGTTGCAATCTCTGCTACCTGCGCTGGGGTGATGTTTAGTTCAGATACATCTTTATCTTCTGAGTTAGCGATACGAGCAATTTCACCTGTGTACCACTTACGCGCAGCCTGAGGTTTTGCTCCTGCCGCTACCGCTTCTTCAATGAAATCTAGAAGACCTGCGTTCACAACATCTCTGAATTCCATATCAGCAAAGCCCCACTCGCCGGCTAGACGCTTACGTCTATCGGCTGGGTTCTCAGGTAGAAGTGATCTGAGCTTTTCTATTAGTTCAGTTGAAGGTTCAACTGGAACTAAGTCTGGCTCTGGGAAGTAACGGTAGTCATCAGCATCAGACTTAGGTCTTCCGGCACTGGTTGAACCCTTGTCTTCGTGCCAGTGTCTTGTTTCCTGGGTGATGGTTCCACCAGCAGAAAGTATTGCTGCTTGTCTTTGGATTTCGTATCTGACAGCACGTTCAATAGATCTAAGTGAGTTGACGTTCTTAGTTTCTGTCCTAGTACCTAGTTTCTCTTGACCCTTTGGTCTAATTGAAACGTTAGCGTCACAGCGAACGTTGCCTCGCTCCATGCGAGCATCGCTAACACCAAGAGCTTTTACAATCTCTCTGATTGAACGCACGTAAGCAGCAGCTAGTTCAGGGGCTTCAGCTCCTGCTCCAAAGACTGGCCTAGTAACAATCTCAACTAGAGGAACACCAGCACGGTTGTAATCAACGAGTGAGTATTCAGCTCCTTGGATACGACCAGTTGAACCACCGATGTGAGTTAGCTTTCCAGCGTCTTCCTCCATGTGTGCTCGTTCGATCTGAACTGTGAACTTGTTGCCTGAAGGAACTTCAACTACCAGTTGGCCATCGTAAGCAATCGGATCTCTAAACTGAGAGGTCTGGTAGTTCTTAGCTAGGTCTGGATAGAAGTAGTTCTTTCTTGAGAACCCTCCTGTTGGAGTAATAGAACAGCCCAGAGCAAGGCCAATCGAGATTGAAGATTCGACAGCCTTACGGTTAACTACCGGAAGCGACCCAGGTAGACCAATACAGATTGGACATACGTTGGTGTTTGGCTCATCACCGAAGTCATTCTTACAACCACAGAACATCTTGGTATTTGTGTTTAGCTCCACGTGAACTTCAAGACCAATAACCACTTCGTAAAGCTCAATCGCTTTGTCGTAGTCCATAAGGTTTGCTTTAACCATTAGTTGACCTCCAATACTGGTGCGAAGTCCATCATGCGCTTACCCCAAACTCCTTCAAGGATTCCTTCAAGAGCTGCTCCCACCTCATACAAAGCAGCATCTTTGTGAGCTGGTGCTAGGAACTGAATACCAACTGGCAGGTTATCTTCATCCGCTAGACCAATAGGAACTGAGATACCAGGGATACCTGCAAGGTTGGCAGGAATAGTTGCAATGTCGTTTAGATACATAGCCAATGGGTCAGCAACCTTTTCACCAAACTTGAACGCTGTGGTTGGAGCAGTTGGTGAAACAAGAACATCTGCCTTAGCGAAAGCTGCATCAAAGTCTCTTTGGATAAGTGTTCTGACCTTTAGAGCAGCTCCGTAGAACTTGTCGAATGATCCAGCAGACAGTGCATAGGTTCCAAGAATGATTCTTCTCTTCACTTCTGGACCAAAGCCTGCCTCACGGGTTGCAGCCATCACTCGTTCAATGGTTGGGTTACCCTCTGGGGTTACTCTCATACCAAAACGCACTGAGTCAAACTTTGCCAGGTTGCTTGATGCTTCTGCAGGAAGGATTAGGTAGTATGCGTCAATTGCATACTCAAATGAAGGGCAGTCAACTTCAACAATCTCAGCTCCTGCATCAGTTAGAAGTTTTAGGGCTTCAGCAAATCTGTTCTGAACACCTTGCTGGAAACCTTCACCAGAGAGTTGCTTAATGACTCCGACCTTCTTGCCTTTTAGAGAACCATTCTTAGCAGCTTCAACCATTGAACCTAGCGAGTCCTTTAGTGAGGTGCTGTCTCGAGGGTCATAGCCACCGATTACATCTTGAAGTAGTGCTGCATCTAGAACGTTTCTTGCTACTGGACCAACCTGGTCAAGGGAAGAAGCAAGAGCAATCAACCCGTATCTTGAAACAGCCCCATAGGTTGGCTTGATACCAACAGTTCCGGTAACAGCTCCTGGGAATCTAATTGATCCACCGGTATCAGAACCAATCGCTAAAGGTGACTGAAAAGAAGAAACAACAGATGATGAACCACCACCGGAACCACCAGGAATTCGAGAAAGATCCCACGGGTTCTTGCTTGGTCCATATGCTGAGAACTCAGTTGATGATCCCATTGCAAACTCATCAAGGTTGGTCTTACCAAGAATAGGCATCATCTCATTACGAAGCTTGGTAACAACGGTGGCATCGTAAGGTGCTATCCAACCCTCAAGAATCTTTGAACCTGCTGTTGTTGGAGCATCGGTTGTTGTGAGGTTATCTTTCACAGCAATTGGGACACCGGCTAGAAGTGGAAGCTTCTCTCCCGCTGCTCTTTTACGGTCAACCTCTTTCGCAACTGCAAGAGCGCTCTCTGGAGACAGGTGAAGAAATGAGTGAACTGCGTCGCCGACCTTAGAAATCTGATCGATGTGAGCCTGTGTAACCTCAACGGCGCTGAGTTCACCTTTGGCTAGAAGCTCTACTAGTTCAGAGGCATTTTTTCTAATTAGCTCTGACATTTTCTACTCCTCATCCAAGATTGCAGCGACTCGGAATCGACCTTGACCCTGATCAGGCGCTCCTGAAAGAGCCTGTTCTTGGGTCAGAGAAGGCTCAATTTCGTCTTCACGGAAAACATTTGCCAGAGGAATTGGGTGGCTTGTAGCAGGAGTATTTTCATCGATAGCCGAAGAGATCTTGGCTACTGAATCAAGAATGACGCCGAGTTGTTCAGTAAAGCGAACTACTTCGGCCTCATCAAGCTCGATTCTGGCCAAATTGGCTAGATGACGCACTAAATCAGGGGTCACATCAGACATGGGGTTCCTCAAAACTTTTGTTGTAGGCAGTTGTAATAAGTTTATCGGGGCTTACCCTATCTCGCTTACTGGGCTAAACTTACATAGTTGCTTGGCCTTCAAAAGGGGCCTTGAACTATCCACGTTTCAGGAGAATACACGAATGGCTGAAGAAGAAAACTTCGACAACGTTATGCGCGGTTACGACCGTGAAGAATTTGATGTCGTTATGCGCGGTTACGACCGTGACCAGGTTGATAAGGTCATGGAAGAGATGCGCCTTGAGATTGAACACCAGGCCACCTATAACGAAAAAGCAGCCAGTGAGATCTCTATTCTTAAAGCCGAAGTTGACAACCTAAAGGTTCAACTGAAGACCGGTGGCCCTAATGGCTATGCAGCCCTAGGTGCTCAGTTCGAACAAACCCTTCGTCTTGCTGAAGAGCAAGCCAAGAAGATGATTGCCGATGCAGGCCAGGACGCTCTTCGTATTCGTGAAGAAGCCAAGGGTGAGGCAGATGCTCTTAAGAGAGCGGCAAAGGACAAAGCGGATCGCGTTGTTCAAGAAGCTGAAATCAAGATGGAAGAAGTGCGACTAGACACTGACCGTCGCCATGGCGAAATGCTTAACGCTGCTGCAGCCAGTGTTAGCGAAGCTCAAGAGAGAATTCAAACCGCTCAGCGTGAAGCCGCTGCAATCAAGTCTGAAGGTGAGCGTTACGCTGCTGAACTTCGTTCACAGGTTCACCGTGAGACTGAAGAAGCACGTGCACTTGCGACCGAACTTAGCCAAAGAACTGCTCAGGCAAGAGTGGACCTCGAAGCTGAACTGAAAGCGAAGCGCGATGAAGCTGAACAGGAAGCTCTAAGAATTTACCAAACAGCTGTTGGCCAGGCGCAGGCAATTACTGAAGAGGCTAACCGCTCACTTGCTGAATCATCTGCAAGAGCATCTGAGATTCTTGCTGAAGCTGAAAGAGTATCAAGAGAAGCTCGCGCAACTCGCGATGAAATTCTTGCAGATTCACAGAAGCGTTCAACGGACCTGATCAACCAATCTCGTCGTCGTGCAGAGATTCTTTCACGTAAAGCTCAGGGCTATGCAGAGAATGCAATCAAGGATGGTCGCGAGCGTCTAACTAGACTTTCAGAAGAACGCGAAGAAGTTGCCGACTTCCTAGATTCAATGAGCAAGTTGATGTCAACCGAGAGCATGGTTGCCGTTGATGAATCAGAGATTGACGAAGCTAAGTAACTAGTTCAGCTTTAGCGCGAACTCTTCTTCAGAAATAACAGGAACGCCTAAGGCTTCAGCCTTGGTGAGCTTCGAGCCAGCATTAGCTCCTGCAACAACAAACGCTGTGTTCTTTGAAACGCTTGATGCTGCCTTACCACCATTGGAGATAATCAATTCTTCAATTTTCTCTCTGGTGTAATTCTGAAGTGTTCCAGTAACCACAATGCTCATGCCTGTAAAAACACCTTCGGCTACAACATTTGCGCCTGGACCAGGATGCCCAGGAATCTCAAGTAACACTCCTGATTTACGCCATGATTCAACCAGTTCTTTATGCCAATCAACCTTTATCCATTCCAGAAGTGACTGAGCCAGAATGGTGCCAACACCATCAACTTCGGATAATTCCTGCTCAGTTGCATTGAAGATGTTATCCAAAGAACCAAAGTGAGACGCCAGTGATCTAGCAGCAACCGGACCGACGTGCCTAATTGAAAGACCAACGATAATTCGCCACAGTGGCTTGGTTTTCGCTTCTTCTAGATTCTTGAGAAGTTTGATGGCAACCTCAGATGGAACGTTTTCCCCCTTGACTGTCTTACTGAAGAACTGAACAACTTTTGGCTTACCCTTATCATCAAGTTTCGGCATACCGGTGTCGGGATCCAAAACATGAGTCTTGATTGGAAGCAACTGTTCCATAGTGAGGTTGAAAAGATCTGCCTCAGATTTCAGAGGAGGAACTTTAGGTTCAAGTGGTTGTGTCAATGCAACTGCTGCAACGTAACCGAGTGCCTCGATATCCAAAACACCTCTTGAGCCGATGTATGCAACTCGTTCACGTAATTGAGCCGGGCAACCTTCTGAGTTCTGGCATCGCAAGTCAACATCGCCTTCGGTTGATGGGGCTAGCTTTGCATTACAGTCGGGACACTTGCTTGGCATTACGAATGCACGTTCTTCCCCTGTTCTTAGTTCAACTACCGGTCCCAAGATTTCAGGAATAACATCTCCTGCTTTGCGAAGTACAACGGTATCTCCAATCAAAATACCTTTAGCCTTAACGACATCTTGGTTGTGTAGGGTTGCAAACTCAACAGTGGAACCTGCTACTTTGATTGGCTCAACTACTGCGTATGGAGTAGCGCGACCTGTTCTACCGACAGATACTCGAATGTCCAACAGCTTCGTGTTTACCTGCTCAGGTGGATACTTGAAGGCAACTGCCCACCGTGGAGCACGAGCTGTGAAGCCAAGTTCCTTTTGTGCACTTAGAGAGTCAACTTTGACAACAACACCATCAATTTCATGCTCAAGATCATGTCTTTGAGCCTGAAACTTGGAGATGTATTTAATGACACCTTCGATTGAATCGACTACCTCGTATCTAGTAGAAGTAGGTAATCCCCAGCTCTTTAGAAGTTCATACAAGTCGCTCTGGTTCTTGAAAGGCGCATCTGGCCATGCGCCAACACCATGCACCAGCATCTGCAGTGGTCTGCTTGCTGTGACTGAAGAGTCTTTCTGACGCAAAGAGCCGCTGGCTGAGTTACGAGGGTTCGCAAAAGGCGCCTTACCTTCAGCGACTAATCCTGCGTTGAGGTTTGCAAAGTCTTTTACTCCAAAGAAAATCTCTCCCCTGACTTCTACTACATCAGGAAACTTTGACCCTTTTAGCCTGTGAGGAATCTGCTTGATGGTCTTGACGTTGTTAGTGACATCCTCACCAACAACACCGTCTCCTCTGGTTGCTGCTGAAACTAATTCGCCTTTTTCGTATCTCAGGTTGATGGCTAGTCCATCAATCTTTAGTTCACAGAGGAAACGCTCTTCGCCAACTCTCTTGGCCCATGCTTTTAGTTCATCATCGTTGAATGCGTTATCCAGAGACCACATTCTCTCTAGGTGTTCAACCGGTGAGAATGCTTCGTTAGCTGAGCCACCAACACTTTGGGTTGGTGAGTCCCCTGTTATGAGTTCTGGGTGCTTTGATTCAAGTAGTTCCAACTCTGACATGAGTGAGTCATACTCAGCATCGCTAATGAGTACGGTGTTCTCTTGGTAGTAAGCGCGACGGTGTTTGTTGATTTCATCAACTAGATAAGCAATACGTTTGGCTGGTTTCTCTGGCACCTGATAAGCCTAAACAGCACCTTCGACACCGGAGAGGATACTCGCCGAAGCTGTTGAAAAAGAGTCAACTGAAGACACTGTGTGATCGATTGTGGCCTGAGCAAGCACTCTGGTGCCTAGGTAAATGACAGCAGTTTGGCCAGGGGCAACACCATAGATTGGCTCGTCACAGCGAATAACCATGGCTCCATCCACTACTGCCACCTGACAAGCAACTTGTTCACCATGAGCTCTCACCTGAACATGAGCGTCAAAGAATACTTCTGGGTGGTCCTGAGGCTTGCCACACCAGGTGAACTTATTACCAACTAGTTCAACAACTGCTAGAGCTTGCTGTGGTCCAACAACAACCTTGTTTGTCTTCACATCAACAGCTAACACATAGCGAGGTTTGCCATCGGCTGCAGGTCTACCAAGTTGAAGCCCCTTACGCTGGCCAACAGTAAAGCCGTGAGCGCCTTTATGCTCGCCAAGGACATTACCCTGCATGTCAACTATCTCACCTGTGGTGTTCCCTAGTCGATCGGCTAACCAATCTTGAGTGTCACCTTCAGGGATAAAACAAATGTCATAAGAATCAGGCTTAGCTGCAACAGAAAGCCCACGCTTAGCAGCTTCCTCGCGAATCAAATCTTTACTTGCTGTGTGTCCCAGAGGAAACATTGAGTGCTGAAGTTGTTCTGCGGTAAGAACACCAAGAACATAACTCTGATCTTTAGCAAGTGCCATTGATCTGTGTAACTCTAGATTGCCTTCATCATCTTTGATAATGCTTGCGTAGTGGCCTGTGCATACAGCATCGAACCCAAGAGCTAGACCTTTTTCTAGAAGAGCTGCGAACTTGATGCGCTCATTACATCTCATGCACGGGTTAGGGGTTCGACCTGCTTCGTATTCGCTGATGAAATCATCAACAACCTCAAGCTTGAATCTTTCACTGAAGTCCCAAACATAGTAAGGAATACCAATAACGTTGGCTGCTCTCTGAGCATCCATACTGTCTTCAATTGTGCAGCAACCTCTAGAACCAGTTCTAAGGGTTCCTGGCATACGAGATAGGGCTAGGTGGACACCAACGACTTCATGTCCCGCTTCAACGGCACGAGCAGCCGCAACGGCGCTATCAACGCCACCACTCATTGCTGCTAGGACCTTCATGCTCTAATTCTCTCTCTTAACTGGTCAAGCCAGCTCGTATTGCACCGTCAAGTGCCTTTGGCAGGACTTCTAGGAATGCATCAACGTCAGCATCGGTAGTTTCCCTACCTAAAGTCATTCGAAGACATCCATTTGCCTCACGTTCAGTTCTGCCCATGGCAAGAAGAACATGTGAAGGTCCATTCACACCAGCCTGACACGCTGAACCAACTGAAACACAAACACCTTGCTGATCTAGAAGAAACAGTAGTGAATCTCCTGAACAACCTTCAAAGGTAAAGTGAGCATTGTGTGGCATACGAGTAGCTTCTGCTGAGGTGTGGTTCGCCAAAGGTGATATTGCCAACACTCCTTGAACTAACTTGTCTCGAAGAACCTTTAGCCTCTTGGCTTCTGCTTCTAGTTCTTTTACTGCAAGTTCAGCAGCAAGTGCAAAGGCTTTAGCAACTGGAGCGTTCATAGTTCCAGATCTCATGCCACGCTCCTGGCCACCACCGTGGATGATGGAGACAAGCTTGGTAGCTCTAGAAACAATGAGTGCTCCTGCTCCTACCGGTCCACCAATCTTGTGAGCTGAGATACTCATGGCACTAAGCCCAGAATTAGCAAAACTTATTGGAATATGTCCGAAAGTTGCAATTGCATCAGAGTGAACAGGAATACCAAGAGGCTTGGCAAGGCTAACAACTTTTTCAATATCTGTGATGACGCCAGTTTCGTTGTTAGCCCACATCAGATTAATAAGTGCAACCTGGGTGTGATTCTCGTTTAGATATTCTTCTAAGAATTTGTAATCAATAACACCCTGGTAATCAACTGGTAGCCACAGAATTTCCGCACCATCGTGCTTTTCTAACCACTCCATAGGATCAAGTGAACCGTGGTGTTCGGTCGCAGCAGAGATGATTACTTTGCGTTTAGAATCTTCACCGACTCGCTGCCAGTAAAGACCTTTGATGCCTAGGTTTTCACTCTCGGTTCCACCTGAGGTGAAGATAACTTCACTTCTATTGCAGTCAACTGATTTGGCAAGAGACTCTCTGGCTTCTTCTAGCGCTCTTCTAACTAGTTGACCTGAACTGTGCACAGATGATGGGTTGCCTAGGGTTTGTAAGTGTTCAACGTAGCAATCTAGAACTTCTTTGCGAAGAGGAGCAGTTGCCGCATAGTCAAGATAAACAGGCATGACTAAAACATCTTTGCGGCTAGTAACTTACGTGCTTCAACAACAGCTGGGTGAGATTTACCAACAACATTGAATAGTTCTAGAAATAGTGAGGATAGTGCCTTGCGTTCTTCCCCATCAGCTTTATCGAACCAGGCCAAAAGCAAGTCAAAGGCTTCCTCTGATTGACCAACTGCTAGATGGAAATCTGCCTTACGCATAGCCAGCGCAACACTAGTTGGCTCAACTGAGAGTTCCTTTTCAAGATCAGCGTTATAGGTTCGCTCTACCAGCTTCACCTGAGCGAGCCTTGCTGCCAATTCCTCGTTACCTGGGTTCTGCTTTAGCTCTTCTTCATAGATCTTTACCGCTGCCCCAAAATCACCCTTGTCCATGGCATCTAAAGCAGCAATCTCTGACTCAGAAAGCTGAGGTTCAACTTCTTTAGGTTCTAATCCATCAACTTCTAGAGTTCCATTTAGTCCCTGAGATGCAGCAACTTCAACCAACTTACCTAGGAAATCAACAAGAGCACTTTCTGGCTGATCGCCTTGGAATAGTGGCTTTGGTTCACCTTCGAGAATGACAGCGATGGTAGCTGGAAGATTTACACCAAACGCTGACGCAATCTCAGGGTTAGCATCAAGATCAATCTTCGCTAGAAGCCACTTGCCTTCAGCTGCATTAGCTAACTTCTCTAACTTGCTGTTTAGAGTAAGGCTCTCTTGGTTCGCTTGGCTATAGAAGGTCACGACCACTGCAACTATCGAAGATAGTTCAATAATTGGCTTGAGGTTGGCTTGGTTGACATCGACTACAAAGGCAGGAACTTTGACTCTTCTACCTTGGTCAACCTGAACACTGCTAGTGCTAGCAAGTTTCTCTTTCACAACTTTGTTAGCCAGAGCAGAGAGGTCTACTCCACCTCTCATTGCTGAATTCATGTCGCTCAATCTATTGACCTCACTGCAAGAAGCCCCTGAGATGCTCCAACTAGCCTTATCTTCTCTTCTGAACCAGCTACTGGAACATAGAACAGGAGCATGTTGCTATAAACAATGCGTAGCCCTGTTGCACTTCCAGGTGCATCCAGCAAAGTCTTTTGATCTAGTTGGGTAACCGACACAGCGGCACCAGAAATCTTCGGCCTAATAGTCGATGTGTCATTCATGGTTAGTGCTACTAGTCCACCTGACTCTACTGTTAGCATTCCCAAGATATTTGGGTTACCAAGTGAGTGTTGGAACTTGATAGTTGCACTCACTTTCTCTACATCTTCTTTTTGTTGTATCTGTGATTCAGATAGCGCTGCAAAGAACTCATCAGAGGCTAAATCAAATTCTGTTGAGTACTTACTCTCGCCACCCTTGTTGATGGTATCCCCATACTTAAATGGGATGCTCTTCAAAGGTGTGACTAGATACTCAGTGTCTTTAGCAACCGATAGTGCTCCAGTTGCTTGAGCTGCCACATTAGGGAACTTAGCTGCAGGCAGCAAATCGATGAGATACCAAAGCTTGTAGTTATCTCTAGGTTTTGCCTGTTGAAGAACAAGCATCTGCGGAGCGCTGGTTGATGATTCAGCTTTAGTAACTACCATCAGTGTTCTAGGCTGCCAACCAAGATTTGGATCTGGAAGTTCCAGACGAAGAGCCACTGTAATTGGGTTAGCAATGATCGGTGGCAGCTTAGGTATTTTCTTGCTTCTAGATTGCAATAGATATTGCACTCTTCTAATTTCAAGAGCAGAGCCAGCAACTCTAGTGACTAGAGTTCTGTCATCTCTTGCTGCATCAGCATCTTTAACAGTTGTTGCGACATCACTAACAATTCTTTGTAACTGTGATTCGGTCACCACAACATTCACAGACTCATACTTAGGCTTAGTCTCTTCAGTAGTTGGAGTAGGGGCAGAACATCCAGCCAATAGTGAAAGTGAAACAACTGCAGCTGGGGCAGCCATAAATCTTCTGCGGTTGGATTTACCGACGGCTCTTCTGCCGCGAACTGGAACATCTTGTTTGATCTTTCGACGGTATCTAGGGCCTTTAGGGGATTTAGGAATTCTTCTTCTTGGACCACGAAGCTTTCTGATGTGACGGAAAGCCAGGTAGTTCATGATTATGGCAGCCAGCAGGAGAATGAATCCACCGATGATTAGAACCTGCGGCCAGTTGACCAATGGCTTTGAATCCCAGATCACCGCAATCTTGTCTGGCGCTCGGCTAAAGCCATTGCTGGCCAGGAGTACGGCAGTGTCGTCATACATGCTGACCACATTGAGTAGCTTGTTCTTGACGGTTAGCTGACTTCGCCACATGTCACTGCCTGCTGGGTCAGCGTTTTGCCCACCTGAGGTAATTGTTGAAATGTCAGCTTCAAATGTTTTTGGCTTGAGGTTCAGACGAGAGTAGTTGGATGTCCCGATCCAGTCCTGGATGTCACGCTCTCTGGCATCGGCATAAAAGATCTCATCAACTCCGGAAGCCTCGATGGAGATCTCGCCTTCAAAGGCTGTGAGGGTGTTGTTTGGGATAACCACGTAGGAATAGGCCGAATCGACCTGAAATTCGACTCTGTGGCCTGAATTTTCGGCAAACTGGGCCCTGGTGGCATAGCCCAGTATTACGCTGACTGCCGAGGCTACTAGGAGCACAGTGGCAATAACAAAACGCATACTGCTCCTTTCAGGCTAAACTTGGGGTGATTGACGACCCCGTCTATTCTACCTAAGCCCTCTGGAGAGCACCCTTGGCAGCCGATGAGACTGATTTCCCGCTGGTAATGCGAGGCTACGACCGTGGCCTAGTCGATGACACCATCAAGGATTTTCGTAGAGAACTGATAAATCTGACCAATTTGAATACCCAATTGGCCTCAGAGCTCAGAGAGGCCCAGAATCGACTGATTGAGCTAGAAGCCGAAGCCGCAGAGGCCAAGAACCCGAGCTACGCCGGTGTTGGCGCCAAAGCAGCCCAACTCCTAAGTACCGCAGAAGAACTCTCCCTACGGCTAGTAGCTGACGCTGAGGCAGAGCGTGATGGCGTCCTAGCCAGCGTTAGTGCAGAAGTTGAACAACTCAAGGCAGACGGCCAGGAATACTACGACGAACTAGTAGCCGAAGCACAAAGAAGATCCGAACGAATCATCAACTCGGCTCGCGCTGACTACGAAGAAGCCATAGCTAAGGCCAAAGTTGAAGCAGAAAGAATTATTGAAGAAGCCACTCGCGAAGCAGGGGCTATAAGAGGTGCTATCTCGACAGAAGTTGCCAGAATGCGTGCAAGTTCAAAGCGTGAGATAGAAGTTAGAGAATCAGCATCTGCTCGTGAACTAGCTGAACGCAGACTTATTGTTGAGCGTCAACTCACCCAGCCGATAGATGAAGTTCTAAAAACCTCACTTCTATCTGAACAAGCACGAATTGATTTAGATCTGGAACTAACCGCCAGAAGAGCAGAGGCTGAAGTTACTTATCAAAAGAAGTACCAGGAAGCAGTTGCTCAAACTCAGAGATATCTAGATGATGCGAACGCTCAACTCTCTACTGCTCTAACTAAGGTTTCTGCAGCCAGATTGGAAGCTGAGACTCTAGAGGCGGCTGCAAGATCAATTAACAAGTCAACAACTGAAGAGGCTCGTAACAAAGCTGAAGAGATTATCACCGCTGCTGAAAGTGAAGCTCGGGCAATTCTTGCTGCCACTCAGGTGAAGGTAACTCAAAGACTTCATGTCATGGAAAGCGCTGAACGCAAACTAAGCAACGAACGTGACAGCATCATGGTGTATCTCAATAACCTAAAACAGGTTATCGATCAGGTCAGCAAAGACATTAAATAAGACGAAGGAGCGGGGATGCCAGAGACTAGCCACAGAAGGATTACGCACGCGTATCAAATCGGACTCTTGGGTGGCCTAGGAGTTCTAACGGCTATTGCTCTTGGTAGCGCGGTTGTTTCTTTGGCAGGCATCATCACTTCCATCATCACTTCCCTATTCATCACTCTTGGCCTTGAGCCTTTGGTTCAGCTGTTGCAGCGCAGAGTAAAAAAGCGTGGACTTGCAATCGGAATCGTAGCCCTAGGTATTTTTGGTTTACTGACAGCCGTTTTTACAGCCATCCTTCCTCCCCTTGTTTCTCAAGCAAACGCCTTTATTACTAACCTTCCTGAACTTCTAAAGGAATTTCTCAAGCTTCCAATCGTGGAATCTATTGATTCAAGACTTGGTGGGAGCGTGGCCACCGCTCTAAACAGTGCTGGTGAATTCATTGTTGATAGCAAGAACTGGCCAAATCTTTTAGGAGGCGTTGTTCAGGTTGGAATCTCCCTTCTGAACGGAGTCTTTGGATTCCTGACCGTAACTATTTTGACGCTGTATTTCATGAGCGCTCTTCCAAGCATCAAGCGCGTGGGCATCAGCCTGGTAGCAAAGAGTCACCGTCAAAAGCTTGAGGGCATTGTCGATCAGGTCATTGGCTCTGTTGGCCGATACGTTATGGGTCAGGTTGTTGTTTCTTCCATCAACACTTCAATTCTTTTCACAGTGTTGATGATTGCTGGAGTTGAGTTTGCTGTTGTTCTAGCCTTCATCAACTTCCTACTGGTACTAATTCCAATCATCGGTTCGCTGACCGGTGCATCAATTGTGATCTTGGTTACTGCGGCAACATCGCCAACAGAGACAACCATTGCCGTTGCCATTGCCCTTCTTGCATACATTCAGATTGAGGCATATTTAGTTGCTCCAAGAGTTCTAAAGAAGGCAGTGAACGTGCCAACAGCGGTCATCATTGTTTCGGCTCTTGCCGGTGGTGCATTGGCTGGAATCCTAGGATCTCTTCTTGCAATCCCAACAGCAGCAACTATTCTGCTAATCCTTAGAGAAGTTTGGGTTCCTAGGCAAGATCAGCGCTAGGCAGTATAAAACTCAGGTAGTGGATAACTAGCTGGGTTAGTTACTCTTACGATTTCATCAAGAACGCGCTTGGTAGCGTTCTCACCTACCCAAAGGTGCTTCGCATCATCAACATTTATCAATTCGATGTTCTTGATCGCAAGGAATCGAACTGCGGCTTCTTGAGGTTTTAGATAATCATCGTGTTCAGGGATAAGAGCAACTACTTTCTTATCAACTAAGTTCCAGCGCTCAAGTTCTTCCACACTTGTTCTGTGTAGTGGTGGGGATAACAGAATCGCTCCAAGCACTTTTTGGTCAGGACCATATTTCAATGCAAGCTCTGTTCCAAAAGACCAACCCACGAGCCAAATGTTCGGCAGATTGTTTTCAAGCGCATAAGAAACTGCAGCCTCAACATCGAATCGTTCTGACACACCACCATCAAAAGAACCCTGGCTTGTGCCATGAGGCGAGGTAGTTCCTCTGGTGTTGAATCTCAGGATGGCTAAATCTGCTAGAGCTGGCAGACGATTACTAGCCTTGCGATAAATATGTGAATCCATGAATCCGCCGGCTGTCGGCAGTGGGTGCAACATAATCAAGGTTGCAACTGGAGCCTTGTCTACTGGCATCGCTAGTTCAGCAACTAGATCTAAACCATCAGAAGTTCTAAGGGTTAGCGGGATTCTGGTTGAAGGTAATTCAACAGAGGAGCGTATTTCAATTGAGTTCAAAACAGTCTGCCTTGAAACTTTTTCCAGCACTGGTTATGAAAGTGTCTTCTCTTCTCAGGTCCGTAGGCACTCTCCCAGGCAACGACGTGAGAGATGCCGGTTCCAAAGGTTAGTGAACAGAATGGGCAGATCCACTTCTTGGTTTCTTCGGCATTGTTACCTGATGTGGTCTGTACATAAAACTCAACACCATTTTTGATTTCTGATTTTTTGATGCCATCCCTAAGCCGAACGATGTCCATAGGCTCGTCTTCTTCAGTTGCCTTTTTGAAGCCTTTAGGTTTGTTGTTTCTACCCACGGTTTAGTACCAGTTGAACTTGTTTGAGTGAGCCATCGCTCCACAAGGAGCACCGTAACGATTCTTGATGTAGTTCACACCCCAGCGAACCTGAGTTTCAGGGTTAGTCACCCAGTCAGCACCCATCTCTGCCATTTTGCGACCAGGTAGTGACTGCGGGATACCGTAAGCACCTGAGCTCTTGTTTAAAGCATTCCAACGCCAGTTAGATTCTCTTTCCCAAAGAGCTACTAGACAGGAGTACTGATCTCTTCCCCAGTTGTTTGAAAGAACTAGATCGTAAGCGAAAGCTTTGATGCTTCCAGTTTCAGGAGTGGCAGCATTAGCAACATAAATAGCTGCTGCTTCATCTCCTGTGACGATAGACCAGCCACCTCTTTTGAAACTAATCTTCTGCTGAGCAGTGAAACCATAGATCTGGTCAGCATCATCGGTACTTGAGTAAGTGTTGTAGGCATATGCCGAATTAAGCGCTCCACCATATGGATCAATAACAGTTACCATCGCGTAGCTTGCTACAAATGAAATGGCAATGGTGTTAGCAACAAGCCTCTTGAATTTCTTGCCCAGATCAAGCTTTTCTAGGTTGGTAGAAAGGTTCTTACCTAAGATGCGCTGACTAATGCGTTTACGAAGAGTTGGTCTAACCAGCTCATATCTACCCATTTTTCACCACCTTGGTCACAAACACTAAGTTTACCCCAAGGGGCTCTTTGAGCCTAGAGGCTGCTCGCTAACCCTTAGGAACTAGTTGATTTGGGCAGGAATTCAAGACACGGACCATCGAATCACGCTCTGCTCTAGTGACCCAGAGTTTGTATTTGTGCTTAACGGCTATTTGTCTAGATACAAAAGAACACCAGTATTTACGATTAGGTGGAAGCCAGCTGGCAGCATCGCTGTCGCTCTTTCGGCTGTTTGTTGGCCCATCAACAGCTAACAGGTTTAACGGGTCGTTATAAAAAGCATATCTTCTCTGGAAAGAGAGCTGCTGCGCACCTTTTTGCCAAGCATCGCTAACTGAAACCACGTGATCTATTTGAACTGCGTTTGAGGTTCCAACACCACGAACAAAGTTAATCTTCTTAGCTGTGTATGGGTCGTTGAGAATACCTGTTGCAACTGTGCATCTAGGAGAAGTTCTCCAGGTTATAGATTTAAGGTCGCGCTTGAGAATGAAGTTCCGAGTGTCACACTCACCAATGTCTCCCCAGCCATCACTGAAGAGATCTCTGTCGTAGCCAGTTTTTGGTGCTCTACCTTTAACCGCAATCTTTGCTAAAAGGGAGGTTGCTTTGGTTCCAGTGTTAGCGCTAACAACCTTGGTTTCGCTTATTGAGGCACTGAAGCCGAGAACGAGAGAAAGAGCAAGTGAACTAGCGGCTACCCTTGCTAAGCGCTTGCTCACGTTGGAGCCCTTCAACGACTTTCTCAAGGAATGCGTCGACTTGATACTCTGCATAGCCGCCTCTTTTCAACTTGAACGTTGCTACTCGAAGTTCTTTAACCGTTAGTTTTGACTTCTTCTCTATCTTATTTTCCAGTTGAGAACAGAAGACATCGACCTGCTTGGTGCTATACCCCTTATTTGGCCACTTACGCTTACGAAACTTCTTCCTATTCTTGCGATTACAGCGGTTAAGCACGAGCTTTTTGACTTCGTTCAAGTCTTCGGCAAACTCAAAATACCCCTGAGTCTTGAGTTCTTTACCAAATTCAGCAGCAGCGAATGCATCTTCTAGCTTCTCTAGAGCTGCATCCACTACAGAGATCGAATAGCCGTTCTTCTCTAGCTCAAACCTGGTCGTTCTAACA
This sequence comes from Rhodoluna sp., assembly GCA_032111565.1. Lineage (GTDB taxonomy): Bacteria > Actinomycetota > Actinomycetes > Actinomycetales > Microbacteriaceae > Rhodoluna. Next base: position 31,159 of record JAULUM010000084.1, read on the forward strand.
TCCATGGCTGAAACCAAAGACAACGAAGGGTCGTTATATTGCTCACGGGCAGTCTTGAGGAACTCATCAACTTGGCTAATGCTGTAGCCAAGTCTTCTTTTGCCTGCACGGTTAAATGAGTAACTCACGTCTCTATTCTCTCAAAACCTTTTAGAAGAATCTGACACTTAGGACCATGAGCAGGTATGAGCTCAAAGCTGCGGGAAGCATAGAATCTAGGCGGTCCATGATGCCGCCGTGACCTGGAATTAGAGACGACATGTCCTTTACTCCAAGGTCTCTCTTGATTAACGACTCAGCAAAGTCTCCAAGCACCGCAGACATCAGGATGACTGCTGCGATTACGATACCGAACCACCAAGGAAGTTGGAGTAACCAGACAGTTTGCAAAATTGCGCTCGCTAACGCGAACACAGCGGAAACGGCAAATCCTTCCCAACTCTTTTTAGGGCTAACCTTAGGAAGCATTGGGTGCTTACCTATTTTCCTGCCAAAGAGATAAGCACTGCTGTCAATCAGAATCACAGTTGTTACAAATGTGATGATCCAGAACTTACCTTCAACGAAACCACCGTGAGCAGGCTCTCTGAATAATAGGGCAGCAAAGCTCATGGTTAGCGGAAGATAGATAACCACGAAAGCAGAAGCAGAGAAGTCTCTAAATGCTTCCGAGAAGGTGCGCTTTAGAGTTCCTCTTTTGATAAACAGTTCAACACTTCGCCAAGCAACGAGAGCCCCAATGATGGCAAGTACTCCCAACCACTGAGCTCTCTCCCCACCCCAGTAAGTAAGGGGTATAACCACAAGAGATCCAACTGTGACGGGAATTCTTGGTACATGCCAATTCTTTTGTCGAAGTGCGGTCGACAATTCCCAAGCTCCCGCTGCGACCGCTACGGCAATAAGAGCGATGAAGAGTTGCTCGACAATTAGAACTGAAGCTAAAAATAGAAATGCCAGAAGTAACCCATAAATTACTGACTGGGATAAAGATCTACCTTTAACTTCTTCGGTACTCAACTAGACCTCGAGAAGTTCGGCTTCTTTACGCTTTAGCGCTTCATCGATATTGTCGACGTGAGTCTTGGTAATAGCCTCAAGTTCTTTTTCGCCACGAGCTAGATCGTCATCTCCAGCAAGACCGTCTTTCTTGAGAGCATCAAGATCATCCTTAGCCTTACGTCTGATGTTTCTAACAGCGACTCTGTGATCTTCAGCCTTGGTCTTTACAACCTTCACATACTCTTTGCGACGTTCTTCAGTTAGATCAGGAAGAGTCACGCGAACCAAAGCACCATCGCTAGTTGGGTTAGCGCCTAGGTTAGGCATGTCTCTAATTGCTTTTTCAATGGCAGCAAGAGCACCCTTGTCATAAGGAGTCACAACAATAGTTCTGGCCTCAGGGTTTGCAATTGAACCCAGAGCAGAAAGAGCAGTTGGTGTGCCATAGTAATCAACCATTAGCTTTTGAAATAGAGCAGGGTTTGCTCTACCAGTTCTAATAGTTGCAAAGTCTTCTTTAGCTGACTCGACAGCTTTACCCATCTTCTCTGTTGCTGTTGCCAAGATTTCGTTGATCATGTTTCTCCTTATTTTTGAATCTAAAAAAGACTACGCTCTTACGCGAGTTCCAATGTTTTTACCTAACAGGGCCTTGGTGATGTTACCTTCAGGCTGCATACCAAAGACAACCATAGGCATGTTGTTATCCATGCAAAGGCTAAATGCTGTTGAGTCAACAACCTTTAGCTTCTTGATTAGAGCTTCCTGGTAGGTAAGTTCTTCGATCTTCTTAGCCTTAGGGTCCTTCTTAGGATCTGCTGAGTAAACTCCATCAACACCGTTCTTAGCAACCAAGACTTCAACTGCGTGAATCTCAAGTGCTCGCTGAGCTGCAACTGTGTCAGTTGAGAAGTATGGAAGACCAGCACCTGCACCGAAGATTACAACTCTTCCCTTTTCCATGTGACGAATAGCCTTCAGTGGAATGTAAGGTTCAGTAACCTGTGCCATCGAGATAGCTGACTGCACTCTAGTGTCACAACCTGCTTGTTCTAGGAAGTCTTGAAGAGCAAGAGCGTTCATGACTGTACCCAACATACCCATGTAGTCGGCGCGAGCGCGATCCATACCTCGCTGTGAAAGTTCTGCACCTCTAAAGAAGTTACCTCCACCAACAACGATGGCAATTTCGACCTTCTTAGCAGCGTCTGCAATCTCTTTAGCAATAGCTGAAACAACATCAGGGTTCACACCCAGGTTGCCAGCACCGAAGGCTTCACCGGATAGTTTCAACAAAACGCGACGTGGAGTTCCTGGCATTTTTATCCCTCTCAAAGACCTGTTCGTCTCTAGTTTAGGCCCGCAAATGAAAAGGCTCGGTCTTTACAGACCGAGCCAATTCAATATCAAGCTATTTGACTTATGCGCCTACGCGGATACGTACGAAAGCAGACACAGTTAGACCGTGCTGCTCTAGTACCTTGGCAACGCTAAGTTTGTTGTCCTTGGCAAAGTCCTGCTCCAATAGACAGTTTTCCTTGAAGAATCCCTTTACGCGACCTTCAACGATCTTCTCTAGAGCAGCCTCTGGCTTACCTTCGTTACGAGCTGTTTCTGTTGCAATGCGACGCTCGGTGTCAACGATGTCCTGCGGGACATCTGCTGCTGAAAGGTAGGTTGGGCTGAATGCTGCAATGTGAACTGCAACATCGTGAGCTGTCTCTACATCTGCACCCTTGAACGCAACAAGAACACCAACCTGTGGAGGTAAGTCCTTTGATGTGCGGTGTAGGTAAGCATCGATGTTGTCATCTGCGACCACTGCCAGACGACGAAGTTCAACCTTCTCGCCCATGATTGCAGCTTCATCAGTGATTGCATCGCCAACGGTTCTACCTGCTGCAGGAGCTGCAAGAGCTGCTTCAACAGTTTCTGCACCTGCTGCTGCAATAGCGTCAGCAATCATTTCACCTAGAGCGACGAACTTGTCTGCCTTAGCAACGAAGTCGGTCTCACAAGCTAGTTCGATAAGGTAACCCTTGCCTGAAGCAACACGAGCAAGAACGATACCGTTGCTTGTTGTTCTTCCTTCACGCTTGGTAACACCCTTTAGGCCCTTAAGGCGAAGAACTTCCATCGCCTTATCGATGTTGCCATCAGCCTCATCAAGAGCGCCCTTGCAGTCCATCATTCCAGCGCCTGAGCGATCGCGCAGAGTCTTTACATCTGCTGCTGTGTAGTTAGCCATGATTATTCAGCTTCCTTTGTCTCGGTAGTTTCAACAACTGCTTCAGCTTCTGCTGCAGGTGCTTCAGAAGCTGCTGCTTCCTTAGCTAGGTACGCTTCCTTCTGAGCTGCGTTGTCTAGAAGTGCTTGCTCCCAGTCAGCTAGAGGCTGTGCAGTCTCTGGCTTTGAGTGACGTTCCTTTAGACCTTCTGCAACTGCATCAGCAATAACGCGGGTAAGTAGGTGAACTGAACGAATTGCATCGTCGTTACCTGGAATACCGATTGTCACATCATCTGGATCACAGTTGGTGTCTAGGATTCCAATAACAGGAATACCAAGCTTCTTCGCTTCAGTAATTGCTAGGTGCTCCTTGATTGTGTCAACAACCCAGATTGCTGATGGAACCTTAGTTAGTGTGCGAACACCACCAAGAGTCTTTTCTAGCTTTACCTTTTCACGGCTAAGAATCAAAAGTTCTTTCTTTGTGTATCCGCTTGACTTCTTGTCGTTGAAGTCCATGACTTCAAGTTCCTTTAGTCGAGCAAGACGCTTTGAGACAGTCTGGAAGTTGGTCAATAGACCACCCAACCAACGCTCATTGATGTAAGGCATGTTCACACGCTGTGCTTCAGTAGCAATTGCTTCTTGAGCCTGCTTCTTAGTTCCAACGAACATGATTGATCCACCTGAAGCAACAAGGTTCTTAGTGAACTCGTATGCCTGGTCGATGTGAGTCAGTGACTTAGCTAAGTCAATGATGTAAATGCCAGAACGGTCAGTTAAGATAAATCGCTTCATCTTAGGGTTCCAGCGTCTGGTCTGGTGACCAAAGTGAACACCGCTGTCTAGCAGCTGGCGAACGGTAACTACTGCCATGGCAGTATCTCCTTTATGACGCAATAGTGCGTCGATCAGTTGATTGTGAAAAGCGGTTGCTCAACACACCTGGTGCCGCATCCGGTTTACCCGTGAAACTTATGGGACTGACAAACCGGTACGTTATTCGACACGCGAAGTCGGCCTGCACATAGAAATTCAAGGGATTTATTCTTGGATTTATACGGCTGACCGCTAGTTATAAGCATAGCAGCCGTGTTTAGAGGTTTTCCACCCCTAAACAGGCTCACCAAACCCCAGTTCACTTGGGACTGAATACTTGAGCCATGACCCTAAGAAAAACCCTTGGTTTGGTCCTGGCCCTTATCCCCATAGGCCTAGGACCTGCCCAATCCTCAACTATTGAGACTCTCCTAGCCATGCCATTGGCTTATCAAAGCCATGAAGACGTTGTGAACCAGTACCTAGCACCAATGGCCGAATACGGGCAAGGTCATAGTGGCATAGACCTGCCTGCCCTCATGGGCGATGAGGTTCTCTCCCCCGCCACAGGACAGATTAGCTTCGTGGGAAAGGTTGGCTTTCGAAACCTAATCTCCATCCGGTTCGGCAATAGCTTCACAACCTCCCTTGAACCTGTCTGTTCTGATTTAGTTGAGGGAATGAATGTTGAGCTAGGAGATCCAATCGGCTTGGTTTGTGAACCTGACCCTGAATACTTTTGGCACTGCCCACAAACCTGCCTGCATTTTGGCACAAGATCTGAATCAGGTTACTTTTCGCCACTGGCAATCATTGGAGGGCTAACTCCTTCAAGGCTTGCTTATTACGCTCGAGGGTGAGCGCTCTTGTATCCAGCTCTTAGTCTGTCGACCGAGACATGGGTATAAATCTGAGTGGTTCCTAAACTGGCGTGACCTAACAGTTCTT